>JAXMJH010000098.1:0-2773 GCA_034376725.1 Lysobacteraceae bacterium
GCAGCCGCCACCGCGACCGGACACCCGCGACCAGGAGCGGGCCGCGCTGGCGCTAAAGCAGGCCGAAGAGCTCGCCCGGCGCGAACAGGAGGAGCGCCGCCGCCAGGAGCAGATCGACCTCACCGAGCGCCAGAAGCAACAGGAGGAGGCCGAGCGTCGCGAGCGTCAGCGCCAGCAGGCCGAGGCGCGCGAGCAGGAACTGGCCGAAATCCGCCGTCAGCGCGAAGCCGCCGAACGCCAGGCCAGGCTCGAACAGCAGCGCCTGGAGCAGATCCGCGATGCAACGCCCACGCCCAGTCCGCAGCCCGGCCCCAGCCCGACCGAACCCACGGCATCGTCGCGGGCGGGCAATCGCGGAACCGACGAGAGTCTGCTGGGCCAGTACAAATTCGCGATTCAGCAAGCAGTACAACGGAACTGGAACAGACCTGATAACGTGCGCAGGGGCGAGATGTGCCTGGTGGAAGTCACCCAGATTCCGGGTGGTGAAGTGGTCGGGCATCGCTTCCTGCGCTGCCTGTTCGACGCGATCGGTCGTGAGTCCGTCGAGCGGGCGATCTACCGCGAACCGCTGCCCTACAGCGGGTTCGAGAAAGTATTCAGCCGCCAGTTGGAAATTCCGTTCTGTTACCCCGCCGAGGATTGTTCATGATGGGTCGAGTCTCGCTGTTCCTGCTGCTCGTGTTCGCCGGTACCAGTACGGCATTTGGCCAGGCCTTGCGGGTCGACCCGGTTTCGGGCAGCCCATCGGCCCTGCCCATCGCCGTGGTGCCGTTCGAATACCTGGGCGTGGCCAGCGCGCCCGACACCGTCGTCTCGGCGGTCGTCGCGGCCGATCTGAACCGATCCGGCCAGTTTCGCGTACTCGGTGAGCGCGACGTGGTGGAAGCGCCGGTGCGCGGGCAGGATGTCAACTTCGCGACCTGGCGCCTGCTCAAGCAGGATTTCCTGCTCATCGGCCGTGTACTCGACAGCGCCGATGGCGGGTATCGGGTCGAGTTCGAGCTGTTCGACGTGGCCAAGCAGGAGCGACTGCTCGGGCTGGCGCTCAATGGTCGGGCCCAGGGCATGCGCGATGTCTCGCATCAGATCGCCGATCTGGTCTACGAAAAGATTCTCGGCGTGCGCGGTGCGTTCTGGACCCGGATCGCCTACGTCACCGCCGCCGGGGTTTCGCCGAACATCGAATACAAGCTGATGATCGCCGATTCCGACGGCCACAACCCGCAGCTGGTTGTGCGCTCGCGCGAGCCGCTCATGTCGCCGTCGTGGAGCCCGGACGGCCGTCGCCTGGCCTACGTCAGCTTCGAGCGCGGCAATTCCTCGATCTACGTCCAGGAGCTGGCCAGCGGCCAGCGCGAAGTACTGGCCGCGCACAAGGGCATCAATGGCGCGCCGGCGTTTTCGCCGGACGGCCGCACCCTGGCGCTGACCCTGTCGCGGACCGGCAATCCGGAGATCTACACAATGGATCTGGCCAGCCGGGAGCTGACCCAGGTATCCCGGCATTGGGCAATCGACACCGAGCCGGTGTGGTCGTCGGATGGCCGGACGATTTTCTTCACCTCCGATCGCGGCGGCAAGCCGCAGATCTACCAGGTGCCGGCAAGCGGCGGCGACGCCTCCCGGGTGACTTTTCAGGGCGACTACAACGCGCGCGCCACGGTGGTCGGCGACAAGATGGCCGTCGCCCAGGGTGCCGGCAACGTGTACCGGATCGCCTTGTTCGACCGGGCGTTTGGCGCCTCGGGCCGCTGGACGACGCTGTCGCCGGGCAATCTCGACGAATCGCCGAGTTTTGCGCCCAACGGCAGCATGGTGATCTACGCCGCGCGCGAGGGCAGTCGCGGCGTTCTGTATGCGGTGTCCGCAGATGCCCGCGTTCGCCAGCGGCTGGTGCTGGCCGATGGCGATGTGCGCGAGCCGGCCTGGTCGCCATTCCGACCGCGTTGATTTTCGATTCTGGCCTGCAATGTCCGGAAGTACTTGAGTCTGGACGGATTGCAGGTCATGCTGTACAGCGATGGAAGGACCTGTCGCTGCTGGCGCGCGCGTGAGCGAGAGTCGCCGGGGAGGGCCGGAAACGGCTGGAAGAAAGCCCGAACGGCATGGAGGCCAATATCGGGCGCAAAGAATGACTGCACAGCGTTACCCACACCTGAATCTAATTGCCAAAAAAGGCGAGGAAAAGACAAATGAAAACCGCAACCCGTGCGCTCCTGATGGCCGTCGCCTGCGTGGCGCTGGCTGCCTGTCAGAAAAAAGTCGTCGAGACTCCGCCGGAGCCGACCCCGCCGCCGCGGCCGGCTCCTGCTCCGGTCGCCGATGAAGGCCGCTATACCCCGGACGACCTCGACACCGACAGCTGCCTGCGTCAGCGTCAGGTCTATTTCGATTTCGACCGCGACAACCTCAAGCCGGAGTTCCAGGCGATCATCAATTGCCACGCCAAGTACCTGCGCGACCGTCCGTCTTCGCGCGTCACCCTGGAAGGCCATGCCGACGAGCGCGGCACCCGTGAGTACAACCTGGGTCTGGGCGAGCGTCGTGGCAACACGGTCAACGGCGCGCTTGCTGCCGCTGCCGGCAGCTCCAGCCAGCTGACCGTGGTCAGCTACGGCGAAGAGCGTCCGACCTGCAACGAATCCAACGAGGGTTGCTGGTCGAAGAACCGTCGCGTCGAGATCATCTACACCGCCCGGTGAAAATGACTCGAACCGGCTGTATTGCACTATCCGTGGGCGCGGCGACCATCCTGGCCGCCGCGTCTGCG
>JAXMJH010000099.1:0-9089 GCA_034376725.1 Lysobacteraceae bacterium
GAAGGGACGCGCGCACGACGCGCGCGTGTTTTTCGCCAGCGTATGGGTGAGGCGGACAAGGCGAAGCACTGCTTCGCCCCGCCGAGCGCCGGAGCTATGGATGGCGCAGGCCGGGCTTTGCTGTGAAGCAGGATGCGTAACAGCAAAGCGCTGTCGAAAAACCCCGGCGACGGCTCGCGCACCTGGAGAGCAGGATGCCCGCAAGGAGCGTCCGCGGGGTGCCTTTTCTTTGGGTTACCTTTCTTTGGGCAAGCAAAGAAAGGTGACTCGGAGGCCCGAAGGGCCTGCGAAAGCCTTTCTGAAAAACCAGAAAGGACATGCGAAAGCTCTGGCTCTGCAATGGCCCGAAGAGCCCGCGAAAGCTCTGCTTGCCAATCCCAAACCGAACCAAACCATCCCCAAGCCAATCCATCACCCCGGTACAAACCGACAGCTCAATTGGCCTTGTGGATGGCCCGCTTGTCGACCGCCAGCGCGGCTTCGTGGACTGCCTCGGACAGGGTCGGGTGGGCGTGGCAGATGCGCGCCAGGTCTTCGGCCGAGCCCTTGAACTCCATCGCCACCACACCTTCATGGACCAGCTCGGAGACATTGACGCCGACCAGGTGCATGCCCAGGATGCGATCCGTCTCGGCGTGGGCGATCACTTTCACCATGCCGGCGGTCTCGCCCATCGCCACGGCGCGGCCGATCGCCGCGAACGGGAATGTGCCTACGCTGTAGGGAATGCCCGCCTCCTTCACTTCGCGCTCGGTCTGGCCGACCCAGGCGATCTCCGGCTCGGTGTAGATCACCCACGGTACGGTATTGAAATCGACATGGCCGGGCAGGCCGGCGATCCGCTCGGCGACCGCGATGCCTTCCTCGCTGGCCTTGTGCGCCAGCATCGGGCCGCGTACGCAGTCGCCGATCGCCCACACGCCTTCGACGCCGGTGTGGCAGTGCTCATCGACCTCGATGAAACCGCGTTCGGTGAGCTTGACTCCGGTGTCGTCGGCCAGCAGCCCCTTGACGGCGGCCCGACGGCCCACGCTGACCAGCAGCTTGTCGAACACGACGGTCTGATCGTCCTTGCCATCGTTATAGGTGACGCGCACGGCCTTGCGCTTGACTTCCACTGCGGACACCTTGCAGCCCAGCCGGATGTCCAGCCCCTGCTTCTTGAACTCGCGAGCGGCGACCTTGGCGACATCGGCATCGGCAGCGGCCAGGAAGTCGGGCAGGGCTTCGAGAATGGTTACCTCGCTGCCCAGGCGCTTCCAGACGCTGCCCATCTCCAGGCCGATCACGCCGGCGCCGATGATGCCCAGGCGCTTGGGCACCGCATCCAGATCGAGAACGCCAGCGTTGTCCAGCACGTAATCGCCATCGAATTTGGCGAACGGCAGTTCGACCGGAATCGAGCCGGCGGCCAGTATCACGTTGACCGCTTTCAGCTCGGTTTCGCTGCCATCGTGCAGCTTGACCTTGACGACCCGGTCGGCGTGCAGCGTGGCGAAGCCGTGATAGGAGGTCACCTTGTTGGCCTTGAACAACTGCGCCACGCCGCCGTTGAACTGGGCGACGATCTTGTCCTTGCGAGCGATCATCGTGCCGATGTCGATCTTCGAGTCATTGGCGGTGATGCCGTGCTCGGCGAACAGGTGGTTGAGGTTGTGGAACTGCCGCGACGAGTCGAGCAGCGCCTTGGACGGTATGCAGCCCACATTGAGGCAGGTGCCTCCGAGTGCCGGCTTGTCGCCGCCCTTGGCGGTGAACGCATCCACGCAGGCCACCTTCATGCCCAACTGCGCCGCGCGAATTGCGCCGACATAGCCGCCGGGGCCGCCACCGATGACGATCAGGTCGTATTGTTCGCTCATTTCATTCGCTCACACGGGAATCGGGATTCGGGAATCGGGAATTGTTAGGAGCCGGGAAAAGGGGATCGGGAATCGTTAGAGGCCGGGAATCGGGAATTGGGAATGAGGAATAGTTAGAAGCAAGCGCATTGTCGTGGTCGCCAACTCATGGGCATCGACGCGTGCCCGCTCTCTCTTGCTTTGAGCTTTCAACGATTCCCGATTCCCAATTCCCGATTCTCCGATGCTGCTGGGCTACAAGCCCAGCAGCATCCGGTGCGGATTCTCCAGCTGATTCTTGATGTCGACCAGGAACAACACCGCATCCTTGCCGTCGATGATGCGGTGGTCGTAGCTGATGGCGATGTACATCATCGGCGCGGCGACGACCTGGCCGTTTTCGACCACGGCGCGCTCCTTGATGGCGTGCATGCCGAGAATGGCCGACTGCGGCGGGTTGACGATCGGGGTGGAGAACAGCGATCCGAAGGTGCCGCCGTTGGTGATGGTGAAGGTGCCGCCCTGCAGGTCTTCGAGGCTGAGCTTGCCGTCGCGGGCTTTTTTGGCGTACTCGGCGATGGCTTGCTCGATGTCGGCAAAGCCCATCCGCTCGGCGTTTCGCAATACCGGGGTGACCAGGCCTTTCTCGGTGGCCACGGCGATCGAAATGTCGGCATAGCCGTGGTAGATCACGTCGTCGCCGTCGACCGAGGCGTTGACCACCGGATAGCGCTGGAGCGCATTGGCGGCAGCCTTCACGAAGAAGCTCATGAAACCGAGCTTGATGCCGTTGGCCTTCTCGAATGCCTCGCCCATCGACTTGCGCAGCTTGACCACTTCGGCCAGGTTGACCTCATTGAACGAGGTGAGCATGGCGATCGAATTCTTCGATTCCATCAGCCGCTCGGCGATGCGCTTGCGGATGCGGGTCATCGCCACGCGCTCCTCGGGACGCGCGCTGGCGCCGCGGCTCATGTGGCCGAGCAGGTCCTCCTTGGTGATCCGCCCGCCGCGGCCGCTGCCCGACACTTCAGCGGTGTCGATGTCGTGTTGCTCGGCGACGCGACGGCCGGCCGGCGACAGGTCGGCCTTGCCCGAATCGCCGCCGGATGGCGCAGCCTTGGCTGGCGTCGCAGGCTTCGCCGGTTCGGCGGATTTGGCTTTCCCGGCCGACTTTTCCGGTTCGGCTTTATCTTCGGCCTTGTCCGCCTTGTCCGCCTTGGCGGCTGGTGCGGCGCCGGCCTCGATGATCGCGATCACCTGCTGGCCGGTCACTGTGTCGCCTTCGGCGAATTTCAGCTCCTTGATGACGCCGTCGGCCGGCGAGGGCACTTCCAGAACGACCTTGTCGGTTTCCAGGTCGACCAGGTTTTCATCGCGGGCGACGGCATCGCCCACCTTCTTGTGCCAGGTAGCGATGGTGGCATCGGAAACCGACTCGGGCAGTACCGGAACTTTGACTTCGGTGGACATGACGGGGACCTGTGCAGTGATGGCGTATCTGGATTGAACGTGGGTTGCGAAAGTTCAGCCGGTGCCAGCTCGAACGATACTGGCCCGGCGCGACGTGCAATTGCCGCTACTCGGCGACATGGGCGCTGTCGAACTGGCCGCCGAGCGCCTTCTCGACCAGCGCGTTCTGCTCTTCGAGGTGGGTGTTGAAATGGCCCGCCGCCGGCGACGGCGAGCGGCTGCGGCCGGCATAGTCGAGCACCTGCTTGCCGTGCAGACAGGCGCGCAGATGGTGCTGAATCTGGTACCAGGCGCCCTGGTTCTGGGGTTCTTCCTGGCACCAGACGACCTGCTTGGCTGCCGAAAAACGCTTCAGTTCGGCGCGCAGTTCTTCCCTCGGAAACGGGTAGAGCTGCTCGATCCGCACCAAGGCGACATCGGTGATTTCCTGGGTGTGATGCGCTTCGAGCAGGTCGTAGTAGACCTTGCCGGAGCACAGCACCACCCGGCTGGCCTTTTTGGCGTTGCTGACCTGGCTGTCGGGAATCAGCCGCTGGAACCGGCCGTCGGACAGGTCCTTGAGGCTGGAAACCGATTGCTTGTTGCGCAGCATCGACTTCGGCGTCATCACGATCAGCGGCTTGCGCGCGGCGCGCTTCATCTGCCGACGCAGCATGTGAAACATCTGCGCCGGCGTGGTCGGCACGCAGACCTGCATGTTGTCGAGCGCGCACAGTTGGAGATAGCGCTCCAGCCGCGCCGAGCTGTGCTCCGGACCCTGGCCCTCGTAGCCATGCGGCAGGAACAGAACCAGCCCGCTCAGGCGGCCCCACTTGGCCTCACCGGAGCTGATGAACTGATCGATCACCACCTGGGCGCCGTTGGCGAAATCGCCGAACTGGCCTTCCCAGATGGTCAGCGTGCCGGGATCGGTGGTCGAATAGCCGTATTCGAAGCCCATCACTGCCTCCTCGCTGAGCAGCGAGTCGATGATGGTGACATCTTCCGGGGTGTCGACCAACTGACGCAACGGCCACCAGGTTTCGCCGTCGTCCTGCTGGTGCAGCACCGCGTGTCGGTGGAAAAACGTGCCCCGGCCGGAATCCTGGCCCACCAGACGCAGCTTGAAGCCCTCATCAAGCAGCGTGGCATAGGCCAGATTCTCGGCAAAGCCCCAGTCCATCTCCAGCTCGCCTTCGGTCATCTTCAGGCGGTCGGCGTAGACCTTGGCCACCCGGGGATGCAGTTGAATGCCATCGGGCAGCGTGTTGATCTTCAGGGCCAGGGCGCGGAGGTGCGCTGGATCGACCGTGGTCTCGACCGGGTCGTCGAGCTTGGCGCCCAGATACGGCGTCCAGTCGACCGAGAAGGCATCGACGGCCGGCGCTGCCAGCTCGACGGTGACCTCGCCGGCCTCCAGTTTGGCGCGGTAGTCATCGGTGATCGTCTTGACCTGCTCGGCGCTGAGGGTGCCCTCGGCGATGAGCCGGTCGGCATAGATCTCGCGCGCCGACTTGTGCTTGCGGATCACCTGATACATCAGCGGCTGGGTGGCGGCTGGCTCGTCGGCCTCGTTGTGGCCGTGCTTGCGATAGCAGACCAGATCGATGACCACGTCCTTGCCGAAGGTCTGGCGGAAATCGAAGGCCAGATCGGCGCAGAACGCGACCGCGTCCGGATCGTCGCCGTTGACGTGCAGTACCGGCGCGCCGACCATCTTGGCGACATCGGTGCAGTACAGCGTGGAGCGGGCGTCGTCGGCGCGATGGGTGGTGAAGCCGACCTGGTTGTTGATCACCACATGCACCGTGCCGCCGATCGCGAAGCCGCGCGCCTGCGACATCTGGAACAGCTCCATCACCACGCCCTGGCCAGCGAACGCGGCGTCGCCGTGGACCAGAACCGGCATTTCCAGCTTGCGCTCGGTATCGCCGCGCCGGGTCTGGCGGGCGCGCACCGAGCCGACCACTACCGGGTCGACGATTTCCAGATGCGAGGGATTGAACGCCAGCGCCAGGTGCAGCGAGCCGCCGGGCGTGGCCACGTCGGCGGAGAACCCCATGTGGTATTTCACGTCGCCCGAATGGCTCGGGTCATGCGGGTGATCGAACTTGCCCTCGAACTCGGCGAAGATCTTCTGCGGCGGCTTGCCCAGCGTATTGACCAGCACGTTCAGCCGGCCCCGGTGGGCCATACCGATCACCACGTCCTTCATGCCGCTGGTGCCCGCCCGCTGCACCAGGGTGTCCATCAGCGGGATGAGGCTGTCGCCGCCTTCAAGCGAAAAACGCTTCTGGCCGACGTAGCGGGTGTGCAGGTAGCGCTCAAGGCCCTCGGCAGCGGTCAGTCGCTCCAGGATGCGGGTGCGCCGTGCGGTATCGAAACCGGGATTTCCGGCAGCCTTCTCCAGCCGGGAGTACAGCCACCGGCGCTGGTCGGCGTCGGTGATGTGCATGAATTCGGCGCCGATCGAGCCGCAGTAGGTGGCCTTCAAATGAGCCAGCAGATCCTTCAGCTTGAGTCGCTCGGGACCGCCGAAGTGAAACGCACCGGTCTCGAATTCGCGGTCGAGATCGGATTTGGAAAGCCCGTGAAAGGCGATATCCAGATCCGGCGCGGTCGGCTTGGTGGTCAGCGCCAGCGGGTCCAGGTCGGCCTGCAGGTGGCCGCGTGAGCGATAGGCGGTGATCAGTTTGGCCACACCGCCGGGCTGTTGATCCTGCCCGCCGCCCAGGCCACGGCTGGCTGCCAGCGCGGCGATCTGGATCGCCCGGCGCACCTCGGAATGCGCCACTTCGCCATCGGCATTGCCGCCAAGGCCATCGAAGTAGCGCTTCCAGGCCGGGTCGACGCTTTCCGGGTCGCTCAGGTAGCGCTCGTAGAGGTCTTCGACGAAGTCGGCGTTGCCGCCGGAAATGTGAGAGTTGCTGGAAAACTTCTTGATCAGGCTGTCCACAGCGTTGACGGGGCGTCCGGAGAGGGGAGGGAGGGGCAGGCGGAAGCGCGCTCGCGCGTCGGCAACCTGAGATTATAGCGGTCTTGCCAGACACTTCTGTATGCAAAACAGGGTCGATTCGACCAAAGTTCAGTGCCCGGCGGACGGATGGCGGCTCAAATGCCCAATGCGCGGAACTCGGTGCACGGCCGGCTGCGCTCCCAGGTGGCGTCGAAGCGCTGGATCAGTTGACGGGCACGGGCCGGCAGGCAGGTGCTGGACTCGCCTTCCATGCGCTCGTGCAGCGGTCGGTACAGGAAGCCGCCGCGGTCGCTGACCACAAAGGCGGCCGGGTAGTCCAGATCCTGGGCCTCGACGGGGCTGCGGAACTGGAAACAGCTGGTCATCCGCTGGGCCAGGTCGAACAGGCCGTTGTTGAGCGAGCGCGCCCGCTCGGCGTTCTGCACCAGGATCAGCACCCTTGCCCCGCGCTGGCCGGTGGCGAATGCACGCAGCGCCGACAGCACGTCGGACTGGCCGAGCAGGGCCGGCTCCAGGTCGAAACTGTGGACCCGAATCAACTGGCGAGCGCCGGGAATCAGCGCGCTCAGCGCGTCGGCGGCCGGGCTCAGACCTTCGAATGCCTGCGCCGGCTGGCTGTCCGGCAGATCGGACGGCGCGCGCGGCGGCGGTTCAACTGGCGCCAGCGTCAGGCGCATCGCCTGGTGCTCGATGCCGGCCTCCATGAACCGCTCGCCGACATCGGTGAAGCCGAACCGACGATAGAAGTCGAGCGCGCCGGTCTGAGCGTTCAGCCGCACTTCGCCAAGGCCCAGCGCGACTGCCTGATCCAGCAGCGACCGAACCATTGCCTTGCCCACGCCCTTGCCGCGCCATTCGGCCATGACGGCGATCCGGCCGATCTTGCCGTCGCGGGTCATCCGCGCGGTGCCGATCGGCACGCCTGCGGTGTCGCGCGCCAGCACATGCAGGCAGACCGGATCGTACTCGTCCCACTCCTCCTCCAGCGGCACCTTCTGCTCGATCACGAACACCGTTTCGCGCACCGCGCGCAGGGCATCGAGGTCGACCCGGTAGTCGGCCGGTTCGATGAAAAACGCGGCGGACGGCAGTTCGATGGCGGTCATTTCCGGGCTCCTCGGGTGCGTGGCTTGCGTGCCCTGATCAGACTATAAATCCCGCGCGCCAGCAGTTCGAGCAATGCCGAACGGCCACGCGTATCCAGCGCCGCCACGGCCGCGGCGTCCAGCGTCTGAGCCGAGGCCAGCCGGCGCGCCGAGCCGACCGTCATCGGGTAGGCCAGGCCGTGGGCATACAGGCGCGCGCCGCGCCCGGCGCGGACCCATGCCATGCGGGCAAACGGGTGGATCGACAGCGCACCGCCCGCCGCCAGTGCGGCGGTCAGCGCTGCCTCGCCGGGCGGTTTTCCGGGAGGCACCGGCTCACCGGCGCTGCGCCAGGTGGTGATGAAGCTGCCAAACCAGTCGCGCAGGGTGTCTTCATCCAGTCCGGCAAACATCGGCAGCGCCGCGCGCAGCCGGCCCAGTGCGGCAGCATCGATTTCGCCCGGATCGGCTGGTGGCGTCAGTTCCGGGTCGGCATAGCGCAGGGTTTCCGGCAGGCCGGCGGCCAGCGTCTCGGCCAGATCCAGCAGCAGTTCGGCATGCGACGGCGCGCGCATGCCGAACGAGTAGGTCATGCAGCCTTCGGCCTGCAGGGCGCTCCGGGCTGTTTCGCTGGTGGTCAAGCTGGGCGGCTCGGCCACGCCGTGATGCGCCACGCCCGGCGGCAGATACAGCATGTCGCCCGGCTCCAGCAGCCATTCCCGGTTCGGGGTGAAGGTGTTCAGCAGCCGCAGCTCGCTGTCGGCGCGGTACTCGGCCTGGGCGCCGGGCCGGTCGTCGATCTGCCAGCGTCTGCGGCCCATGGCCTGCAACAGAAACACATCGTACTGATCGACATGCGCCCCGACCGAGCCGCCTGGCATCGCAAAGCTGATCATCACATCATCGATCCGCCAGCGTGGAAGAAAATCGAAATGCGCCAGCAGGGCGCGAACCTCGGCGTCCCACTTGTCCACATCCTGCACCAGCAGCGTCCAGTCGCGGCGCGGCAGTCCGGTGAGCGTGGCTTCGGAAAACGGCCCGGTCTCCAGCAAGTAAGCATCGGACTTGCGGCGATGACGCACCAGCCGCGACAGCGCCGCCTCCTCGCACGCCAGACCGGCCAGTTCGTCCGGCGAAACCGGCGAGACAAAGCCGGCAAAGGCATTGCGGATCAGCAGTGGTCGCTTCTGCCAGTACTCGGCCAGAAACCGCGCCGGCGTCATGCCCAGCGGCGAATGACCGGACGCGTCCACTTCCACAACATGCGTTGAGTTCATCCCGTCATTGTAGGCCCAGCGCAAAGGCCCACCCCAACCCCCGCGTAGCCCCCCGCGTAGCCGCTCGCGTAGCCCGGCACGCGCGCAGCGAATGCCGGGACCGCCGCGAGCCAGCCACCACGCCGCGCACTCCACCCCGCCGCGTACTCCACCCCGCCACGCACTCCACCCCGCCACGCACCACCCACCCCGCCACGCACCACCCAACCCGCCGCGCACCGCCCAACCGGCCACGCGCCGGCTTAACCCGCCACGATTCCTCCACCCCGCCGTCCCGGTTCACGGCCTTCGGCCTGAACCGGGCTACTCAAGCCTCGTGGCCCCAGCCGCCCGCGTAGCGCGGCACGAGCGCAGCGAATGCCGGGACCGCCGCGCGCCAGCCACCGCGTCGCGCACTCCACCCCGCCGCGCACCGCCCAACCGGCCACGCGCCGGCTTAACCCGCCACGATTCCGCC
>JAXMJH010000100.1:0-33316 GCA_034376725.1 Lysobacteraceae bacterium
CGCCGCGCCGCACCCAGCCGCCGCAGCCCGAAAATCCCCACGAACTTGTTTTCAGAGCGCGCCGCTCGCGCCCAGGACCGGACTCGTCCAACAAACGGTTCAGATCGTGGCTGCGCACGATCTAACCTTATTCGTTAGGCGTCAATGCCACTAACGCCACCAACTGCAAGAATACTGCCACGCCCGACGGTTGTTGCCCCCTCCAATACGCTGAACTCCGCGCCCGGCTGATGTAGCCAATCAGTCGCGGGGTCTGGCCAAGCGAGCACAACGATCTCTGCAGCGAATCGCTCACCGCTCATTGCCTGGTGCGGCGAAGATGAAAACACAATGCCTAAAGCCAGTGCCCCCGTGCTTGAGCCAGCGGGCCGCACTGTGGGGCGCCAGGTCTGAGGCTGCCTTGTGCCAACGCCGGGAAGCAACTCAATTTCGGCGTGAAGTTTAGGTGGCTGCGATGATCTTTCCATGACGCCTAACGTGAAGTAGCACCCGAAATCGGGCTGTAGCGCCGTATGGTCGCGCGCGGCTTACCATGGGTCAAGCGATTTTCCTACGCATCTTCAAGCAGTTGTCCGATGCGCCCGGCCGGCTCGTTGCGGCAGACTCTGGTGCTACACCCCACCGGAGAGCGCATATGGGATATGAGCGCGGATCAGGGGGCATATCCGGGTCGCCTACGGACCCGCGCCCGCCCCGCCTGATGGACGAAGTTCGCCGCTGTTTGCGGGTCAAACACTACAGCTTGCGCACCGAGCAGGCCTACGTCGGGTGGATTCGCCGGTTCATCCTGGCCAATGGCAAGCGTCACCCTCGGGAGATGGGTGGACCCGATGTGGAGCGGTTTCTGTCGTCGTTGGCGGTGCGGGGCCGCGTGGCGGCGAGCACGCAGAATCAGGCGCTGTCGGCACTGCTGTTCCTGTATCGGGAGGTGTTGTCGGTCGATCTGCCGTGGCTGGACAACGTGGTGCGTGCGAAGCGGCCACAGCGGGTGCCCACGGTTCTTTCGCGCGAGGAGGTGCAGAGGCTGCTCGCGGCCATGGAGGGTCGGCCGTGGCTGCTGGCCAGCCTGCTGTACGGTACGGGTATGCGGCTGATGGAGTGTCTACGGCTGCGGGTGAAGGATTTGGACTTCTCGCGCAATGAGATCACCGTGCGCGAGGGCAAGGGCGGCAAGGATCGGCGAACGGTGCTGCCGCAGTCGCTGATCGCGCCGCTTGAGCGCGAAGTCGAACGTGCTCGCATGCTCCATCGGCGCGACCTGACTGAGGGTCACGGCGTGACCTGGCTGCCGTTCGCACTGGCGCGGAAATATCCAAAGGCTGCACACGAGTTCGGTTGGCAATACTTGTTTCCGTCCACACGGCGTTCGCGCGATCCGCGCGATGGCGTGGTCCGCCGGCATCACTTGGACGATAGTGTGTTGGCGAGAGCATTGAAGCGGGCGCGCGAGCAGGCGGCTATCGTCAAGCCGGTCACGGCACACACGCTACGCCACTGTTTCGCTACCCACCTGCTGGAAGCCGGCTACGACATCCGCACCATTCAGGAGTTGCTCGGGCATGCGGACGTATCGACCACGATGATCTACACGCATGTACTGAACAAGGGCGGACGCGGGGTGCTTTCGCCATTGGATCGGTGAGAGGGGCGGCGCGAATGTCGCGACGTTGGCGATGCGATTCATTGGTCCGACGGTTGGTTTTGTCGATCCGCGATTCGCTGGCGCACCCTCTCACCGACCCTTCCCCGCCGGGGCGGGAGAGGGAGAACAGCCGGATCAAGGTTGGGCAAGAAAACGGACGAGGAACGGCGAGGCCGAAACAGCAGCAAAACGCCGACTACAGAGCGGCGAAGGCGGCGATGACGCGGTCGATCTGCTCGGGAGTGTGGGCGGCGCTGACGCTCAGGCGCAGCAGGCTGCTGCCGTCGGGTGAGGCCGGTGGGGCCATCAGGTTGCAGTAGACGCCGATTTCCAGCAGTTTGCGCCAGCGGGCGAAGGCCTGGTCGCGGTCGGTGCAGCGCACGGCCACCACCGGGCTGGGCGGGGCGCCGAGGGTGAGGCCCAGGGCGCTCAGGCCGCCGTGCAGGTGCTGGGCGTTGCGCCACAGGTTGTGCTTGAGTTCGGGGCGGGTCTGGATCTGGTTCAGGGCTTCGCGCACGGTGGCCACGGTGGCGGGACTGGGCGAGGCGGTGAAGATGAACGGGCGACTGGTGTAGCGGAACAGTTTCAGTTCCGGGTGCGGGCTGACGCAGAAGCCGCCCATGGCGCCCAGGCTCTTGCTGAAGGTGCCGACCACGAAATCGGTGTCGGCCTCGATGGCCAGTTCTTCGTAAAGGCCGCGTCCGTGCTGGCCGTAGGCGCCGAGCGAGTGGGCTTCGTCGACCAGCAGCCAGGCGCCGTGCTTGCGCTTGATTTCGGCGAATTCGCGCAGCGGGGCCAGGTCGCCGAGCACGCTGTACAGGCCCTCGACGACGATCAGGGCGCGCTTGGCCTGCTCGCCGAGCCGGGTGAGGCGTTTGTCCAGGCTTTCCGGGTCGTTGTGCTTGAAGCGGAAAATCTGCGCGCCGCTCATCCGGCAGCCGTCGTACAGGCTGGCGTGGGCGTCGCCGTCCAGCAGTACGGCATCGCTGGGGTTGAGCAGGGCGGCCAGGGTGCCCAGGTTGGCGGCGTAGCCGGTGGAGAACACCATGGCGTACGGCATGCCGAAGAATTCGGCCAGGGCGGCTTCCAGGTCGGTGTGGCCGGCAAAGGTGCCGTTGGCCATCCGCGAGCCGGTGGTGCCGGTGCCGAATTCGGCCATCGCCTGCTGGCCAGCGGCGATGCAGGCCGGGTTGAAGGTCATGCCGAGGTAGTTGTTGGTGCCGGCCAGGATGGTCGGCCGGCCTTCGACGATGGCTTCGGTGGTGGACAGCATGCGCTCGATGACCACGCCGGTCGGGTCGATGCCGGTGGCCTCGATGCCGGCGCGCATGGCGGCGACCGGGGCGAATTTGTCCATCAGCCCGCCGGGCGATGCCGGTGCGCTCTGGCTTTCGGGCTGGTTCACGGCTGGCCACCCTGGGCCTTGGCCACCACCTGCGCCAGATCGGACAGGGTGCGCACGGTGGACAGGCTGTCGAGGTCGATGGCCAGGTCGAAGGCCTCTTCGACTTCCATCACGAACTCCATCACCTGCACCGATTCCAGGCCGAGACCGGACACGAAGTCGGTGTCGAGTGCCAGATCGGCGGGCGCGTCGAGAAAATCCGACAGCAGGGCGAGAAGACGGTTTTCGATTTCGGGTTGGCTCATGGTCTGGGGCTTCGCAGTCGAATCAGGAGGGATCGGGGTCGGCAAACAGTTGGGCAATACCGGTGGTGAGGTCGAGCGTGGGAGTCCAGCCGGTGGCGGCGCTGAATGCGGCGTTGTCGGCCAGCCAGTCGGGCTGGCGCAGTTCGCGCAGTTTGCCGGGTGTGAGCATCGGCGCGTAGCCCAGCAACGAGGATAGCAGCCGGTTGCCGTGCGCGGCCACGGCCAGCAGCGAAGGCGGAAGCGGGATCGGCCTGACCGGGCGACCGGCCGCGGCGCGTCCGATTTCCGCCCAGTCGTAGCCGCCGGGGCGGCCATCGTGCAGGCTGAAGCATTGGCCCTGGCAGGCCGGCCAGTGATCCAGCCAGGCCAGTACGGCGGAGGACAGATCGGCGACGTGCAGAAACGACAGCCGCTGTCCGGCCGGGCCGGTGGCGGGCACGATGCCGCGCCGCATGAGCGCCAGCAGCGGGCGCATTTCGCGGTCGCCGGGGCCGTACAGGGCCGGTGGTCGCAGAATGCTCCAGGGGCCGGGGTAGCGGGCCAGCGCCTGCTCGCCCAGGTGCTTGCTGCCGGCGTAGTCGGACACCTCGGGGCGCGAGGCGGCCAATGACGAGATCAGCAGGACCGGCGGCGGGTCGGGGCGTTCGGCCAGGGTGGCGGTCAGTTGTTCGATGCCGGCCACGTTGGCGGCGTGGAAATCTTCCGGACGCCGGCCACGGACGCTGCCGGCGCAGTACACCACGGCATGCGCGTCGGCCAGGGCGTCGGCCAGGACGAGCGGTTGGTCGAGGGCGACGAACCGTGCCTCGGCACCATCAGCGATATTTCCGGCGTTGGCCGAGCCGGGCCGGACCAGCACGCGCGGGCTGAGCCGGCGGGCAAGCAGGGCGGCCTGAAGGTGACGGCCGACGAACCCGGTGCCGCCGGTCAGTGCGACCGGGGCGCCGACTGCGGGTTCAGCCATTCATCGCTGCGGCGTTGCAGGTTTGCTCGTGCATCAGCCGGGCCAGGAAGTCGCGCTTGGTCTGCGAGCGCGACAGCTTGCCCGACGAGGTGCGCGGCAAGGTGCCGCTGGGCACCAGGTCGACGTGGCAGGCGATGCCGAAGTGGGTCTGCACGTGCGATTTGATATCGGCGATCAGTCGCAGCTGCGCGGTCGGATTGTTTTCGTGCGACTCGGCCACCAGGATCGCCATGTCGGTGCCGTCCGGGCCGGGCGCGGAGAACGCGGACACGTGGCCGTAGCGTACGCCGTGCACCTGCTCGCCGAGGTGTTCGAGATCCTGCGGCCAGATGTTGCGGCCCTTGATGATGATCACGTCCTTGTGCCGGGCGGTGATCACCAGACGGTCGCCCATCAGGTAGCCGATGTCGCCGGTATTCAACCAGCCGTCGGCGGTGAGTACTTCGCGGGTGGCTTCCGGGTCCTGGAAGTAGCCGGTCATCACGCTGGGGCCTTTCACCCAGACGTGGCCATAGCGCCGCTCGGGCAGCTCGCGGCCCTGATCGTCGCGGATGGAAATCTGGAAGCTGGGCATCAGCCGGCCGCAGTCGACGAAGGTCAGGCTGTGGTTCTGGTCGCGCTGGTCGGGGTCGATCGGCTGGGCAACGCCGGCGTTGGTCATGGCGTCCTTGTCGACGACATCCAACTCCATGCCGGCGCCCAGCGGTGCGAAGCTGATCGCCAGGGTGCACTCGGCCATGCCGTAGCAGGCGACGAACGCCTTGGGATCGAAGCCGGCCGGTTGCAGCAGCGCGGCGAAGCGCTCCAGCGGCTCGGGATGGATGCGCTCGGCGCCCACGCAGGCGACCCGCCAGGCGCTGAGGTCGTAACGCTCGCAGTCGGCCCAGCGCAGGCGCTTGGCGCACAGCGCATAGCCGAACGGCGGCGCGGACGAAATGGTGCCGCGATTTTCCGACAGCACCTTCAGCCACAGGCGCGGACGCATCGCGAAGGTGCGCGGGCTGAGGTAATCGGCCGACATCTGGCTGGCCAGCGGCATCAGCACGGTGCCGACCAGGCCCATGTCGTGATAGAACGGCAGCCAGGCGACGATGCGGTCGGTCGGGCCGATCTTGAGGCCTTCGCGGGCGATTTCCAGCAGGTTGGCCATCGCCACGGTCTGGGTGATTTCAACGCCGCGCGGGAAACGCGTGCTGCCGGAGGTGTACTGCAGATAGGCCAGCTCGTCGCCGACCATCGGGTTCAGCGCGAGATCGGCTTCGGCCAGCGCCTCGAAATCCTCCGGTGCGCCGACCTTGGCCAGAGCCATGCCGCTGGCCGCTTCCTTGAGGAAACCCAGATGCGTGGCCGGGGCGATCGCCATGGCCGCGCCGCAGGTCTCCAGCATCCGCCGCAACTGCGACACGTAGGCCGCGCGCGCGCCGATCTGCACACTGGACGGCAGCGCCACCGGCACATAGCCCGCGTACTGGCAGGCGAAGAAGAACAGATGAAACATCGGATCGGTTTCGGCCACGATGGCCAGACGGCTGCCGCGCGCGCAGCCGAGGCTGCTCAGCTTGCGGGCCAGCACCTGGGCGCGATCGCGCAGTTCGCGATAGCTGAGCACCGTGGCCAGCTGGCCGCGCTCGTTGTAGAAGTTGTAGCCGGTGGCGCCTTGCGCGGCATACTCCAGCGCCTCTACCAGGCTGCCGAACGTATGGCCGGGGGCGCTCAGGCCGGACAGGGTGGGACTTGCTTCCAGGCTTGTCGTTGCGTCGTTCACAGCAGACTCCAAAACGCGACGCAGGGCCAGGTTGGGCCGCTGCGTTCATCCAAATATCATATACCTGAACGTCATGGCTGAAAAACAAATATTCAGCGCAGTCAGTTCGATAGCAGCCAGAGTTGACGGGGTATCGACATCGAAACCCGCTGCGGGTTCATGAAAACCGCGTCGCGTGTCCGTGCTTGCCCCCGGAAATCAGCTCAGGCGGCGGGAGAATTACAGATTTCACCGACGGAAACCTTACGAACCGATGACAGCCTGCGGCGACAAACGTCACCGTACGGTTCCGCACCAGCTGTCCATCCATGGTTTCTTAAGCTTGAGCCGCCGCGCGCTTGGCTTTCGGTCGCTTGCGGGCAGCCTGGGGCTGGCGGGTGTCCTTGGCGACGGCGCACGGCGCCGGGCCCCAGTCGGACATCAGCGCCAGGTAGAGCAGCTTCTCGAACTCCGCACCGAAGCGCCGGATCACCGCATCCGGATCAGGCACCAGACGGGCGTCGCCGATGAGGCCGAAATGGACGTGGTCGTTATAGCTGAGAATCGAGATGCCGAGTCCGATCGAGCCGGTTTGCGGCACCCAGAACATCATCTCGGAAATCTCGCTGCCGCCCAGATACAGCGGCTGCTGCGGGCCCGGCACATTGGTCGCCACCGTGCTGGCCTTGCGGCTGAGCAGCTCCAGCGCGGTCTGCTGCAAGGCCGGCGGCGCCAGCCCCATCGCCGCCAGCAGACCGAAGGCCATCACCGCCTGCCGCGACTGCTTCAGGTCGCGCATGCTGGCAGCCACCCGCAGCAGGCGCGTGACCGGATTGTCCTCGCCGACCGGCAGTTCCAGAAACACCAGCCCGAAATGATTGCCCAGCTTGCGGGCGTGCTCCAGCGGCCGCAGATTGACCGGCACCGTGGCCCGCACGCTCAGGCCGTCGATGGCTTCGCCGCGCTCCAGCAGATAGGCGCGCAGCGCGCCGGCGGCAGCGGCCAGCAGCACGTCGTTCACCGTGCAGCCGAAGGCGCGGCCGACTGCCTTGACATCATCCAGCGCCAACCGCTCGGCCCAGGCCACGCGCTTGCTCACGCCCAGTTTGCCCTTGAGCACGGTCACCGGGTCGTCGGGCAGGCTCAGCGCGATGGCCAGCTCCTTGGCGATCTCGCCGCCCTCCTTGGCCAGTACCGCCGCCAATGACGGGTCGCGGTACATCTTCATGCTCTGGTCGAACATCTTGCCGCCGAATTTCATCGCCCGGTCGAGCCCGGCGAAGCGCTTGTCGACCTGCTCCCCATCTTTTTTCAACCACGCCCGGCGCAGGTCGCTGCCCCTCTTTGCGGCGCGCTCGGTGTCGGTCATCGACAGCATTACCTGCACCAAGGCGATGCCATCCGCATAGCAATGATGAATGCGGGTGACCAGCGCGCTGCCGCCGCGATAGCCCTCGACCAGATGAAACTGCCAGAGCGGCTTGGTCTGATCCAGCGGCGTGGACGCCAGATTGCCGACGAAGCGCTCCAGCTCGCGCTTGCCGGCGCGACCCGGCAGCGCGCTCAGCCGCACGTGCCAGTCGAGGTCGAAGTTCTCGTCGTCCTGCCAGACCGCGCCGGCCGGGCCGTCGACCGCCTTCTGACGAAACCGGCGATAGGCCAGAAAGCGCTGGCGGATGACCTTTTTCAAGCGCGCCAGGGTCATCGGCTGGGCCAGCATCATCACCCCGGTGATCATCATCAGGTTCGTCGGCCGCTCCATGCGCAACCAGGCGGTATCGACTTTGGACATCGGCTCGCGCCGAACGCCGGCTGCGCCCTGATATTCAGACATTGTGCTCTCCCTTGATCGGCTCAGTGAATCACGCGGGCGAGCGCAGCGCAACGCTGGAGCGGGCGCTTGCAGGATGCCGGCAAACGCGCGAGGCATCGACCGGGAAACCGCCGCTCGGTGCCGGGGCGCGATTACCCGGCCGACACCCGACCATAGGCCGCCAGCGCCCGTTCGCGACTGGCCCGCAGGTCGACCACCGGCTTCGATGGGTAGTCCGGCGCCTTGCTTTTCAGAAGCTCCGGCCGCTCCCAGGGCGCGGCCAGCGCATCGGTCGGCAGCGCGGCCAGCTCGGGCAACCAGCGCCGGATGTAGCAGCCCCGGGCATCGAACCGGGCCGCCTGCAGGGCTGGATTGAACACCCGGAAATACGGTGCGGCATCGGCGCCGGTACCGGCGGTCCACTGCCAGCCTTGAGTATTGTTGGCCAGATCGGCATCGACCAGGGTGTCCCAGAACCAGCGCGCGCCGTGCAGCCAGTGGTAGCGCAGGTTCTTGGTCAGCACGCTGGCGACGATCATTCGCACCCGGTTGTGCATCCATCCGGTGGCCCACAGCTCGCGCATGCCGGCATCGACGATGGGTATGCCTGTGCGTCCGCGCTGCCAGGCGGCCAGCAGGTCGGGGCCGGGCTCGGCCCAGTCGAACCCGGCGAAGCGCGGGTTGAGGCCTTCCGAGACGGAGTCCGGGAAGTGGTAGAGCAGATGATGGGAGAACTCGCGCCAGCCCAGCTCGCTGCGAAAATGATCGATATCCGGCGCTACGCTGGCCGGCCAGGCGATCGAATCGAGTCGCGCACAGATCTGCCGCGGTGTGATCTCGCCGAAGTGCAGATGCGGCGACAGCCGCGATGTGCCGATCCGGTCGGGGTGGTTGCGTTGCTCCTTGTAACCACGCGCCGCGCCGTCGACGAAGGCATCCAGCAACTCGGCCGCGCCGGCCTCGCCGGCACGCCAGTGCTGCCAGAATCCCGCATCCCAACGCGGCTGGTGCGGCGGCGGGTCCAGACCCAGGGCATCGAGCGACACACTTTGCAGGCCGGGCGCGATGCCCGGCAGCGAGGTCGGCGCCGGGATCGGCGCACCCCGATCGGCCAAGCGCTGGCGGGCATTTTTCCAGAACGGAGTGAACACGCGGTAGGGCGCATCCGTGCCGGTGGCGACGGTCCAGGGTTCGGCTATCAATGCGCCATTGAAGCTCTGCGCATCGATGCCGTCGGCAAGCAGCGCCTGTTTGACGCGGGTATCGCGGGCGATGGCAGCGGGCTCATACAGCCGATGCCAGTAGACCGCCTGCGCGCCGGTTTCGGCGATCAAAGCACGCAGCGTCGCCAGCGATTCGCCCTGGCGCACGACGAGCGCCGATCCGCAGCCACGCAGTCGCTCGCTCAAGGCCTCCAGCGAGCGCCGCAGCCACACCCGAGAAGCCGCGCCCGGCGCCCAGTCGCCGTCTTCTTCCGGCGCATGAATGTAGACCGGAATCGGCCGCAATCCGGCGCGACGCGCGGCATCCAGCGCCAGGTGATCGGTCAGCCGCAGGTCGCGCCTGAACCAGATCAGCGCGCAGCCCATCAGCCGACTTTCAGGTACGGCCGAACGGCGCTGAAGCCGCCGTCGAGCGCGATCACCTGCCCACTGATCCACGCGGCGCGGTCGGACAGCAAAAACGCCGCCAGCGAAGCCGCCTCGGCCGCTTCGCCGTGCCGGCCCAGCGGGTACTGACCGGCGATCGCCTTGGCCGAGGATTCGTTGGCCAGCATCCGCTCGGTGGCCGGGCTGCGCATCAGGCCCGGCGCGATGCCATTGACCCGGAGCCCGGCGCCGGAAAAATCCGCCGCCAGTGAGCGCACCAGCGCCTCAACACCGCCCTTGGCGATGGCGATGGCGGCGTGATTGGCTACGCCAATGCCGGCCGCCACCGAGCTGAACAGGATCAGCGCGCCGGGCTGCTTCGCCTTTTGCACGCGCGGCGCGTAGGCCTTGGCGACGAAAAATGCGCTGTCCAGGTTGGCGCTCAGACAGGCGCGATATTGCGATTCGCTGGTCCGCGCGATCGGCCCGATCACAATCGCGCCGGCGCAGTTGACCACGGCTCCGGGCGGCCCGCCAAAGGCCGCCGCCGCTTCTTCAAGCGCCGCGTCGGCGCCGGCTTCGGTGGAGACATCGGCGACGATGGCGGTGTCTTCCGACTCGCCACGCGCGCCCTCGGCGCTGCGCGATACCAGCGCCAAACGCCAGCCGTCGGCCCGAAGCAAATCGGCCAGGGCGCGGGCCACGCCGCCGGAAGCACCGGTGATCAGACAGGTTTTCATCGCCGCACTGTAGCCGCGTGGTCCGTGCAGTGGCCGTGAACTTGCGTCGGAGGCAAAGAAAGAGCCCGGCCAGGCCGGGCTCTTTCGGTTTGTCGCCTTGTGCCGCAATCAGAAGCGAACGCTTGCCTCGTTGCTGCAAGCGGTGCTGCTGCCCTGGATGCAGACCTTGAAGTTCGCCGCGCTGCGCTTGGCGCCAACATAGCTGTCGGTGAAGCTGCCGGTGTTGGCCACGGTGGCGATGATCGCATTGTTGCGATAGATATCGACCGTAGACGCCGAACCCACCGTCCAGTTCAGAAGCGTGCCGGAACCATTGCGACCCTTGAGTACCGTTGCGCTCAGGCTGCTGGGAGCGACGTCGCCCGGCGGCGGCGGCTCAGTGCCACCGCCATCGAGTGCATCCAGCGCGGCCTTGGCCTGAACCAGTCCGAAGCCGAAGCTGTTGTCGCGACCGGCGGCGCCGAGATCCTGGGCGGTGGCGGCCATCACGTCGCGAATGGCCTGGTTGCTGGCGGTCGGATGGGCGCTCCACAACAGGGCGGCCACGCCGACCACGTGCGGGGTGGCCATGGAGGTGCCGTCCCAGGCTTCATAGCCGCTGCCAGGCGCGGTAAAGATAGTGCTGACGCTGGCGTTGCTGCCCAGCCGGTTGGCGACCAGGAACTGGCCGTCTTCCTGCGTGGCGCTGACGGCCGGGATGCTGGACGCCGTGCCCAAGGTGCCGGCGAAGCCGCCCGGCGCGTTGTTGTAGATCACCGCTGCAACCGCGCCGCCGGCGGCGGCATTGCTGACCTTGTCGCCGAAGCTGATGTCGCCGCGCTCGCACAGCACGACCCGGCCAGCCCAACTGCCAGGCGTGGTGCAACGACCGCCATTGACCAGTGCGCCGGAGGCGGTGCCCTGGAAGGTGAGATCCATCGCCGCGACCTGGAACGAATCCGCGCCCACGGTCAGCGAGGCCGCCGACCACGGCACCGTGCTCAGCACCGACACGCCCGGCGCTGCCAGTTCGACCTGGCTGTTGCGCTGCGAGAAGCTGGCCAGCGCCTTGTTGGAATCGACCGCCGCGACCGAGACCACACTGTCGTACGACGCCGGATAGCTGAACTGGGTGTTGCCGCCATTGCCGGCCGCCGCGATGCTCAGAACGCCGCTGGCGAACAACGAGTCGAAGCCGTTGCGTTCGGTGGTGCTGGCCTGGCCGCCGCCAAGGCTCATGTTGACCACGACCTTGCGGCCGTTGGCGGCAGCGGCGCAGTTGTTGACCGCGTTGATCAACCCGGAGCTGAAGGTCCAGGCGCAGCCATCGGCGCCGCCGCTGAATACGCGGACGATGTGCAGATCGACCTTGCCCGGGCTGACGCCGAGCACACCGGTGTTGTTGTTGACCGCCGCGATGGTGCCGGCGACGTGGGTGCCGTGCCCGCAGACGTCAGTATCCCATCCGGCGTTGCCGCCGGTGATGTTGGCGATGCCCTGGATGTCCTCATGACCCGTATACAGGCCCGAGTCGACCACGCAGACCAGCACGCCGGAACCGTCAGCGCCGGCGGCAGCGGTTTCGATCGCCTGCACCATGTCGATGCCGAACGGCACGGTCTGGGCCATCGGCGCGCGGATCGGATCTTCCTCGATCAATTCGATGTTCGGATTGTTGCGCAGCCCCTGGATTGCCTGCGAGGGCAGACTCACGGCGAACGCATTGAGATTGTCGAAGGTGTAGTGGATGTCGCCACCGGCATTGCGCAGGGCCTGCTCGACGTTGCCCTTGCCGCCGTTCTTGAACTTCACCCAGACGCGATCCTGGCCATCTGCGGCCAGCGCGGCGCCTGCGCCCATCATCATGGCAAGCCCCAGCCCCAGCGCCTGCGTCAATTTGCTCTGCTTCATGAAACCCCCTAAGCGTGAAATCACCTGGATGTGAACAGGGAACCGCAGTGCGATCCTCCCCGAAAGACCACGACCATACGGCACCGTAGCCGCAACAATGGAGCACAGCTGACACCAAAAATATGTGACCTATGACACGGTTGACTTCACGCGGCGTTGACGCGCCGCAGCAGAACGGATGTCAGCGATTTGTTCGTACGAAAGCCGCTCCAGACCGCGCCACTGCAACGCCGCCCGCGGATGCGCGGAAAAGCGGTCCCGGTGGCGATCCAGGAAATCCCAGTACAGCGTGGTGAACGGACAGGCGTCGACGCCGGTCGCCCGGCCGGGATCGAACCGGCAGGTCTTGCAGTGATTGGACATGCGCTGGATGTATTTGCCCGACGCAGCGTACGGCTTGGACACCATCATCCCGCCGTCGGCGTACTGGCTCATGCCCAGCACGTTGGGCAGTTCGACCCATTCCACGGCATCGACATAGACCGCCAGAAACCAGGCGTGAATCTCGTGCGGCTTGACGCCATGCAGCAAGGCATACAGGCCGATCACCATCAGCCGCTGGATGTGATGGGCGTAGCCGAGCCGCAGAGTCTGGCCAAGTGCGTCGCGAAGACAGGCCATGTCGGTGTCGCCGGTCCAGAAAAAATCCGGCAGCGGCCGGTCGGCGGCCAGTGCGTTGGCGTCGGCAAAGCCGGGCATGCGCAGCCAATAGACGCCACGCACGAACTCGCGCCAGCCCAGCACCTGACGCACGAAACCCTCGACCGAAGCCAGCGGGGCATGACCATCGCGCAGCGCCTGCACCGCCGCACCGATCACCCGGCGCGGGTCCAGCAGGCGCAGATTCATCGCCGCCGACAGCCGGGCGTGATACAGCCACGGCTCGCCCTGCCACATCGCATCCTGGTAGCGTCCGAACAGCGGCAGGCGATGGGCGATGAAATCGTCGAGCGCGGCTTCGGCCTGCGCGGGCGTCACCGGCCAGTCGAACCGATCCAGATCGCCCGGCCGATCCGGAAAGTGATGCCGTACATCGGCAATCGCCGCGCGGCTCAGTGGATCGGGCGCAAAGCTCAGCGGCGCTGGCAGCATCCCAGGGCCACGGGCATCGAAGTGGCCGCGATTGTCGGCGTCGAAATTCCAGCGTCCACCCAGTGGCTTTGCGCCATCCATCAGCACGTCCTCGCGCCGGCGCAGCCACTGGTAGAAATGCTCCTGGCGCAGTGTCTTTCGGCCCTTGGCCCACTGGGCAAAGTCCTGCGGCTCGCACACCATGCAGCGGTCGGGGCGCTCGGACCAGGGCACCCCGGCGCGCTCGGCGATTTCGGGGAGGGATCGGACCAGTCGCCATTCGCCCGGCTTGAGCGCGATCACCCGCTGCGGCCGCAGCCGGGTCAGATCCTCGGCCAGCGCGGTTTCGAGGTTCGCCGCGTGGTGTTCGCCCAGCGCGCGGTAGTGCACGGTCCAGCCACGGCCGAGCAGCGCGTCGCGCAGGTGACGCATGGCCGCCAGAAACAGCGCGATGCGCGGTTGCCCCGACGGCACATGTTTGGCTTCGTGCGGCACTTCGGCCATCCAGACGGCATCGCAAGCCGGATCGAAATCCTGATACACCGTGCTGTCCGGATCGAGCTGATCGCCCAGTACCAGCACCAGATGACGCAATGGGGTTTGCTCAGTCATTCACTCGCCCGTACTCGCCGACGGCGCCTCGGGACAGCCTGACAACTCAGGCGTGCACGGAGCGTGGCGACTTCAGGCGCGATGATAGGGGTGATTTGCCAGCAGGCTGGCGGCGCGATACAGCTGCTCGATCAGCACCAGCCGCACCAGCATGTGCGGCAAGGTCAACGGCCCGAGCGACCAGGTTTCGTCGGCGGCGGCAAGCAGTTCGGCCGGGTGACCATCCGGGCCGCCGATCGCGAACGCCAGATCCCGCCCCTGTCCGCGCCAGTGCTCCATGCGCGCGGCCAGCTGCTCGGAACTCCAGGCCTTGCCGCCACCATCGAGCGCGACCAGCAGGGCACCCTTGGGCACCGCCGCCAGCGCCCGCTGGCCTTCGTCGGCCATCGCCTGCGCTGGATCGCGACCCTTGCCGCGGACACCGGGCGCCAGCTCGACGAGCTCGACCGGCAGCCAGTGACTCAACCGTTTCCGGTATTCGGCAAAGCCGGTCGACACCCACGACGGCGCGTTCTCGCCGATGGCAATCAGACGGGCTTTCATGCGGCCGGGTTCAATGCCTCGAAACCCGGTTCAGGCTGGGTCGGAAGCCAGCCCGGGGCGCTCGGCGTCCTCTTCCGGCGGCTGATCGCCCACTGTCCACAGCCGCTCGAGGGCATAGACATCGCGCACCCGCGGCAGCATCACGTGACACAGCACGTCGCCGAGGTCGACCAGAACCCATTCGGCCTCGCGCTCGCCCTCCACGCCAAGCGGCATCACCCCGCACAGCTTGGCGAACCGGACCACTTCATCGGCAATCGACTTGACATGCCGGCTGGATGTGCCCGAGGCGACCACCATGTAGTCGGTGACGCTGGTCTTGCCGCGCACGTCGATCTCGACGATGTCCTTGGCCTTGATTTCTTCCAGCGCTTCGCGCACCTGCCTGAGCAGGGCTTCCGGGGTGGGCGCCGGATCGGGCATGACGGTTTTGATGACGTGGGCCTGGCTGGTCAAGCGTTCTACCTTCTCGGTTGGGGTCGGCACCAGTATAACGGCCGCGCGCCGCCGTTACCGGGCGGGGCGGTACAAGCCGTGGCGCTGGATGTAATCGGCCACTGCGGGCGCAACCATCGACCGCCAGTCGCCACCCTCGGTCAGGCGGCGGCGCAATTCGCTGGCCGACTCGGGCTGGAGCGCGCGAAGCGGCAGCTGGTACACCCCGCCGGCGGGCAGTTGGCCGACGGTTTCCGGGTGTTCGAGCCAGCGCCCTTCGCAGGCATTGGCCAAGGCTTCGGGCAGATCATCGAGCGGCCAGCCCTCGCGCGGCGCCACCACCAGGTGCGCGAGCAGGAACAGGTCGTTCCAGCGGTGCCAACTGGCCAGGCCATGAAACGCATCGCTGCCCAGCAGCAAGGCCAGCGGCATCGACGGGCCCATATTCTGGCGGATCAGCATCAGCGTGTCGGCCATGTACGACGGACCCTGGCGCTCCAGCTCCAGACAATCCAGACGCAGCCCGGGGTGACCTTCGATGGCCAGGGCCACCATCTTGGCGCGGTCCTCGGCGCTGGCGCCGGGCTGCGCGCGGTGCGGCGGATCGGCGGCCGGCAGCAGGCGCACTTCGGCGTGCAGCAGTTTTGCCGCCTGATCGGCCAGCGCCACATGGCCTATGTGGATCGGGTCGAAGGTGCCGCCGTAGATCAGGGTCAGCAAGACAGGCTCACGGCAGCCGGCTCAGGCAGCCAGCAGCGCTAGCGTGGCTTTCGGGCGGGCCACGGCGACCAGAAGACGCTCGAGCAACAACCAGGGATCGGCGTCGAGTCGGCCTTTCGATGCCTGATCGATCCGCGCGCACTCGGCCACGAAGCGATCCCAGCGATTGCCCTGATGGCGCTTGAGCGCCGCCCGGAACTGCGCCTGACGGGCCTGCCAGATGCCCTGCCGGCGCATGACGGCGGCCATGTCCTCGCCGGCCTGACCGGCAGCGGCCAGCCGGGCGAGCACCAGCAGCTGGCCGCCGAGCCAGCCCATCAGCTGAGGCACCTGCGCCCCCTCGGCGCGCAGGCCGGCCAGCACCCGGACGGCACGTTGCGCATCGCCGGCCAGGGCCGCGTCGAAAAGCTGAAAAACATCGTAGCGGGCCGAGTCGGCGATCAGCGCCGCCAGGCCCGGGCCGTCGAGCCGCGCACCGGGTTCGAGCTGGAGCGCGAGCTTCTGGATTTCCTGATCGGCCGCCAGCAGATTGCCCTCCACCCGCTCGGCAAGAATGGCCAGCGCATCGGCATCGAGCGTCAGGCCGACCCGATTCAGCCGCTCACGCAGCCAATCCGGCAACGCATCGGGCTTGACCGGCCAGCACACCGCCAGGTGACCGGCGCTGGCGATCGCTTCCGACCATTTACCGGCGTGCGCCTTGCTCCATTCGCCGCAGGTGATCAGCAAGACCGTGTCCGGCGGAGGATTGGCGCAGTACTCGCGCAGGAACTCGCCACCTTCGCGGCCTGGTCGTCCGGTCGGCAGACGGACATCGAACACCCGGCGCTGACTGAACAGGCTGAGCGCGCCGAAATCGGCGCCCAGTACGCCCCAGTCGAAATCCTTGCCGGCCTCGTGAACCAGTCGCTCATCAAAGCCCTGGGCGCGGGCCTGGGCACGGATGGCATCGGCAGTCTCCAGCACGGTCAAGGGCTCCGCCCCGGCCACCAGATAGACCGGACGCACCGGCTCGCTGGCCAGCCGCTCGACCAGCTTGCGCGGGCTCAGTTCCATGCGGGCACCGCCGCCATCGCTCTAGTTTCCGGTGCGCTGGGCGGCGGCCAGGCGGCGAACCAGGGCGCCCACCATGTCGCGGCTCAACTCCTCGCGGATGAGCGCGCGCTCGGCCGGGGTTCCGCCGGCCGCAGTCACGTCGAAGGTGTATTCGCGATCGAGCTCGATCGTCTGCCGGGGCACCCGCACATCGCCTTCCGGGCCGGTCATTTCGAGATCGACCGAGTAGATCATGATGAACTCGCGCACCTGGACGTTGGAGTCGACGGTCAGCGGGCGATCGGTCCAGCGCTCGGAGCTGAGCGTGAGCGTGGAGGCCCTCTCGCCCTCGGCGGGTACGGTGGCGCCGGCGCTGACCAGCGCCCGTCCGACCATATTGCCCAGATCGCTCTCCTGGTTGGCGCTGACCACCTTCAGCGGCCCGAGGTCTAGATCCAGGCCTGCCTGGGTACCGCGCAGCTGAAAGCCACAGGCAGTGAGTGTCGAGACCAGCAGCAGCGCCAGAAATCTTGTGTGCATCGGTTCACCCCGCCACGATGTTGACGATCTTACCCGGCACGACGATGATTTTTCGCACCGTCAGGCCCTCCATGTAGCGCACCACGTTCGGCTCGGCCAGTGCCATCTGTTCGATCGCGTCGCGCCCGGCGTCGGCCGCAACCGACAGCGTGGCGCGCAATTTTCCGTTGAGCTGAACCGCCAGCGTGACCTGGTCGCGGACCAGTGCCGACGGATCGGCCTTGGGCCACGGCAGATCCTCGATCAAGGTCAGGGCGTGACCCAGACCTTGCCAGAGGGCATGGCAAACGTGCGGCGCGATCGGATTGAGCAGCCGCGCAATGGCCTCGAAACACTCCTGGCGCACCGCCCTGCCCTGCGAGGAAACATCATCGAACCGGGCGATGGCATTGAGCAGTTCCATCACCGCTGCGATCGCGGTATTGAACGCATAGCGGCGGCCCAGATCGTCGCCGACCTTGGCGATGGTCTCGTGCAGCTTGCAGCGCAGGGCGCGCTGCTCTGCATCGAGCGCGTCGACGTCGAGCAGGGCCGTCGGGCCGGCAGCGATGTGTCGATGCGCCAGATTCCACAGCCGGCGCAGGAAGCGGCTCATGCCCTCGACACCGGCCTCGTTCCATTCCAGGCTCTGATCCGGCGGCGCGGCGAACAGCGAGAACATCCGCACCGTATCTGCACCGTACTTGTCGACCATGGTCTGCGGGTCGACGCCGTTGTTTTTCGACTTGGACATCTTCTCGACTGCGCCGATCGACACCGGCTCGCCGTCGCTGCGCAGTCGCGCGCCGACGATGTGGCCGCGCTCGTCGCGCTCGACATCGACATCGGCCGGATTGAACCATTCCCGATTCCCGGTTTCCGACTCCCGGTAGTAGGTTTCCGCGATCACCATGCCCTGGCACAGCAGCCGGGTGGCCGGCTCGGCGCTGGTCACGTAGCCACAGTCGCGCAGCAGCTTGTGGAAGAAGCGGAAGTACATCAGGTGCAGGATGGCGTGCTCGATGCCGCCGATGTACTGATCGACCGGCAGCCAGTAATTGGCGCGCTCATCGACGATGTCCTCGGCGCCCGGGCTGGTGTAGCGGGCGTAGTACCAGCTCGACTCCATGAAGGTGTCGAAGGTGTCGGTCTCGCGCTCGGCCGGGCCAGCGCATTTCGGGCAGGTGGTCTTGCGCCACTCCGGATCGGCCTTGATCGGCGAGCCGGTGCCCATCAACTCGACATCCTCGGGCAGCAGCACCGGCAATTGCTCGGCCGGCGTCGGCACATCGCCGCAGCGCGGGCACAGAATCATCGGGATCGGGCAGCCCCAGTAGCGCTGCCGGCTCACGCCCCAGTCGCGCAGCCGGAAATTGACCCGGCGCTCGGCCTTGTCGCCGAGGATTTCAGCGATCCGATCGAACGCCGCGCGGTAGTCCAGGCCATCGAGCGGGCCGGAGTTCACCACCCGCATGCCGGCGTGCGTCTTGTCGGCGTACCAGTCCTTCCACTGCGACGGGTCGTAGTTCGCATCGAGCGCCGCAGTCGATCCGCTGCTGTCGTCGCCGATGGCGATCACCTGCCTGATCGGCAACCCGTACTTGCTCGCGAATTCGAAATCGCGCTCATCGTGCCCCGGCACCGCCATCACCGCGCCGGTACCGTAGCCCATCAGCACGAAGTTGGCGACCCAGATCGGTATCCGCTCGCCGGACACCGGATGGATGCCGAAGCGGCCGGTCGGCATGCCGCGTTTTTCCTGGGTTTCCAGCTCGGCCTCGGACACGCCACCGCGCCGGCAATCGGCGATGAATGCCGACAGTTCGGCATTGCCCTCGGCGGCCTCCAGGGCCAGCGGATGCTCGCCGGCAACCGCCATATAGGTCGCGCCCATCAGGGTGTCGGGCCGGGTGGTGAACACCCGCAACACCCGATCGGAACCCTCCACGCCGAAGTCGATCTCCAGACCCTCGGAGCGGCCGATCCAGTTGCGCTGCATGGTCTTGACCGAATCCGGCCAGCCGCCGAGGTGGTCCAGCTCGTCCAGCAACTCCTGGGCGTAATCGGTGATCTTCAGGAACCACTGCGGAATCTCGCGCTTTTCAACCAGCGCACCCGAGCGCCAGCCGCGGCCATCGATCACCTGCTCGTTGGCCAGCACGGTCTGGTCGACCGGATCCCAGTTGACCACGGCGTTCTTGCGGTACACCAGGCCCTTTTCGAACAGCCGGACGAACATCCGCTGCTCGTGCTGGTAATAGTCCGGACGACAGGTGGCGAACTCGCGCGACCAATCGATCGCATAGCCCAGCGACTGCAACTGACCGCGCATGTGGTCGATGTTGGCGTAGGTCCACCTGGCCGGCGCGGTGCGATTCTTGATCGCCGCGTTTTCCGCCGGCAGGCCGAAAGCGTCCCAGCCCATCGGCTGGAGCACATTCTTGCCCTGCATGCGCTGATAGCGGCTGATCGCATCGCCGATGCAGTAATTGCGAACGTGGCCCATGTGCAGGGCACCGCTCGGATAGGGCAGCATCGAAAGGCAGTAGAAAGTCTCCCTGCCCGGCTCCTCGGTGACCTCGAAGGCGCGGGTTTCGGACCAGAAGGATTGCGCGGCGGATTCCACCGCCTGGGGATCGTAATGGGCGTGCATATGGGGTCGACAGGTAATCCGGCCAGACTACCGCAGCGCAACAAGGCCGGGCAATCCAAACCGTCGGAAGATGCGCTAGTGTACCGCTTCGACCTACTGCACCCGGAGTCTGCAATGTCCATCCGCTTTCGCCCGCTGCTGATCGCCTTCGCGCTGACCGCCCCGCTCGCCGCAAACGCCGACAACGGCGCCGGCGTGTCGGCGGTCCAGTGCGGCGACACCTTCGACGCCGCCTCCGGCACGCTGACCGGCGCGCGCACCCTGATCGTAGAGAACGGCCTGATCCGCGAGGTGCTGCCCGGCGTCCAGTCGCCCGAGGGCGCGCAGGCGATCGACCTGTCCGGCCATACCTGCACGCCCGGCTGGATCGACATGCACGTGCATCTGCGCGGCCAGTCCAATCCCAATTCCTACTCCGAAGGATTCCGCCTGAACCCGCAGGACTTCGCCTACCGCAGCGTCGGCTATGCCGAAAAAACCCTGATGGCCGGGTTTACCACGGTGCGCGATCTGGGCGGCGACGTCGCCCTGTCGCTGCGCGACGCGATCAATCAGGGCCTGGTGCGCGGCCCGCGCATCTACGCCGCCGGCAAGTCGATCGCCACCACCGGCGGCCACGCCGATCCGACCAACGGCCTGAACAATCAGCTCGCCCATCTGGTTGGCCCACCGGGGCCGACCGAGGGCGTGATCAACAGCCCCGAAGAAGCCCGCCAGGCCGTGCGTCAGCGCTACAAGGAAGGCTCGGATGTCATCAAGATCACTGCCACCGGCGGCGTGCTGTCGTATGCCAAGAGCGCCGACGCGCCGCAGTTCACCCAGGATGAAGTCGCCGAAGTGATCCGCACCGCCCGCGACTACGGCTACAAGGTGGCGGCCCACGCGCACGGCAAGGAAGGCATGAAGCGCGCGGTGCTGGCCGGCATCGATTCGATCGAGCACGGCACCTACATGGACGATGAAATCTTCAAGCTGATGAAGGAAAAAGGCACCTGGTACGTACCGACCATCAGCGCCGGAAAGTTCGTCGGCAAGATGGCGCAGATCGATGGCTACTATCCGGACATCGTCCGGCCCAAGGCCGCCGCGGTCGGCGCCCAGATCGCCGACACCTTCGCCGCCGCGCACAAGGCCGGCGTGAAGATCGCCTTCGGCACCGATGCCGGCGTGTCGTTCCATGGCGACAATGCCGAGGAGTTCGTGTTCATGGTCGAGGGCGGCATGTCGCCGGCTCAGGCCTTGCGCGCGGCCACCGTCAACGCCGCCGAACTGCTGGGCGAATCCGAGCGCCTGGGCACTCTGGCGCCCGGCAAGCTGGCCGATATCGTCGCCGTGCCCGGCAACCCCCTGGCCGACATCGCGATCACCCGTTCGGTCGATTTCGTGATGAAGCAGGGCGTCGTCTACCGGCAGCCGTAACCGGCGATCCATTCGGCACCGCGCAGCCTTGCTGCCATGTCGCGCGGCCGCTGCCCTTGAGATGGCGTCGATCGACGCCATCTCAGGATACTGAGCGCAATCAACAGGGAATCCCGTGACCGAGTCCGCCTACATCCGCGATGTAACCACCGACCAGTTCGATGCCGAAGTCGTTCAGCGCTCGCTGAAAGGCCCGGTGCTGGTCGATTTCTGGGCGCCCTGGTGCGGGCCCTGCCAGCAGCTGATTCCGGTGCTGGAAAAGCTGGCCGAGGACTACAACGGCGCCTTCGTGCTGACCAAGGTCAACGTCGATACCGAACAGCAGCTCGCGGTTGCGTTGCAAATCAAGTCGGTGCCCACCGTGATGCTGGTCAAGGACGGCCAGTTGGTCGATGGGTTCCCGGGTGCGCTGCCCGAGTCGCAGGTGCGGGAGTTTCTCGCACACCATGGCGTGGTGCCGGCCGAGGCGGCCGAAGTGGCCGAAGAAGTGCAGCTTGAGCCGGAGCCGCCGGCCGACCCGGCCGATGAAGTCGCACGATTGGCCGCTGCCATCGAGGCGGAGCCTGACAAGCAGGAACTCAAGCTCGATCTGGCGCTCGCTTTGCTGCGCATCGGCGAATCGGATCAGGCCCGGACCCTGCTCGATTCGCTCAGCGCCGATCTGGCTGCCGACGACCGCGCCAAGCGCGCCCACGCGCAGCTCGATTTTGCTTCGGCGCTCAAGGACGCACCGCCTGCGGGCGAGTTGGAGCGTCGCCTGCAGGCCGACCCGGACGACCACGCCGCCCGGCGCCTGCTGGGCATCGGGCTGATCGTGGCCGGGCAGAACGAGGCCGGCCTGGTGCAGCTGCTCGAACTGCTGCGTCGCGACCGCGACTGGTCGGGCGGCTTGCCGCGCAAGGCGCTGCTGGCCGCCTTTCAGGTGATCGACGATCCAGACATGGTCAGCGGCGCGCGGCGTCAGATGGCGTCGATTCTGTTTTGAGCTGCGCGGCCGGTCGGAATCCGCTCCGCGATCGGCTTGAGGATCCCTGCGTTACAAGTCTGCGATCACTGCGCTTGGCGCCGGTGAGGAATAGAATCGAGCCATGAAAATCCCTCACGTTCAGCGCTTCCTGATCACCGGCCTGCTCACGGTTTTTCCGCTGTGGCTGACCTGGGTGGTATTCGAGTTTCTGCTGCGCCAGCTCTCCCGCCTGGGATCGCCGATCGTCAACGCCTTCGCTCACGGACTGTCGCGCTTGGTGCCGGGCAGCGAGCGCATCCTCAATCTGGAATGGCTGCAATTCATGCTGGCGGTTCTGCTCACGCTGAGCGTGCTCTACGGCCTGGGCTGGCTGGCCAATCTGGTCATCGGAAAGCGCCTGCTGGCCTTCGTCGATAGCCTGATCAACCGCATCCCGCTGGTTCAGTCGATCTACAGCGGCACCAAGAAGCTGCTGTCGGTGCTGTCGGTCAAACCCGAGGGCACCCAGCGCGTGGTGCTGATCGATTTTCCGCACAATGAAATGAAAGCGGTCGGCTTCGTCACCCGGATCGTCAAGGAGGAAGGCACTGGCCGCGAGTTGGCTGCGGTGTACGTGCCGACTACACCCAACCCGACATCCGGCTATCTCGAAGTGGTGCCGGTCGAAAAAATCACGCCGACCGACTGGACCGTCGATCAGGCCATGGCCTTCATCATTTCCGGCGGCGCGGTCAGCCCCGATTTCATCCCGTTCACCCCCCCGGCCAAGAAAGGCGAACCGGTGGACACCAGCGCGCTGCAACCCTAGGCGTTCCGGGACGAACCCGTCCAGGACGACTGGAAGCGTCTCATTCAAGGAGAATCCGCATGATCCGAGCCACTTTGCTTTCCGCCATCCTGTTCGTGCTGGCCGCTTGCGGCGGCGAGACCGGGCAGGAGATCAAACCAGCTGCCGAACCGGCCCAGGCACCGGCCGCCGAGCAGCTCGATGCCCTGTATGCCCAGTACTGGGAACAGTCGCTGGAACGCAATCCGCTGCGGGCAACCTTCATCGGCGATCCGCGGTTCAACGACCAGTTGCCCAACACCCTGTCGCCTGAGCATCGCGCCGAGAGTCAGGCGATTGCCGAAGACTGGCTGGCGCGCGCCCGCGCGCTTGGCGAAGGCGCCGGGCTGGAAGGACAGGCACTGATCAGCTATCAGGTCTTCGTTGCCGACCTGGAAGGCGAGCTGGAAGGCTACCGCTATCCCGACCACCTGATGCCGCTCAATCAGTTCCGCAACATGGCCGGCCAGTTCGCCATGCTCGGCTCGGGCACCAGCGCCCAGCCATTCAAGACGGTCGAGGATTACGACAACTGGCTCTCGCGGGCGTCGGCAGTCCCGGCGCTGTTCGAGCAGATGATCGTCAACATGCGCCAGGGCGTGGAGCAGGGCTTCACCCAGCCGCGCATCCTGATGGAAAAAACCGTCCCGCAGATCGAGGCGCTGATCAAGGACAGCCCCGAGCAGACGTTGTTCTGGCGCCCGGTGGAGAGTTTCCCGGACGACTTCAGCGCTGAGGACAAGGCCCGACTGACCGAGGCCTACCGCGGCTTGATCGCCGACACGCTGATGCCGGCCTACGCCGCCCTGCGCGATTTCGTTCGCGACGAGTACATCCCGGCCAGCCGCGACGACAGCTACGGCTTGGGCGCCCTGCCCGACGGCGCAGCCTGGTACGCCTATCGCGCGCGTCAGTCGACCACTACCGATCTCAGCCCGACCCAGATTCACCAGATCGGCCTGGATGAAGTGGCGCGTATCCAGGGCGAAATGCGCAAGGTCCAGGCCGAGCTCGGGATCGAAGGCGACCTGTCCGCGCTGTTCGCGCACATGAAGTCGGCGCCGGACAATGTCTTCGAAAGCGAAGAGGCGATGCTGGAGGCTTATCGGGCGTTTCGCGCTGAAGTCGAACCGCGCATCGGTGCGCTGTTCGACATCCGACCGAAGGCGGATTTCGAGATTCGTCCGGTCGAAGCGTTCCGCGCGGCCTCGGCCTCGGGCGCGTCCTATCAGGGCCCGCCGATGGACGGCAGCCGGCCGGGCGTGTTCTACCTCAATACCTACGACCTTTCGGCCCGGCCGCGTTCCGGGCTGGAGTCGCTGTTCCTGCACGAGGCGATTCCCGGCCATCACTTCCATATCGCGCTTCAGCGTGAGATGGAGGATCTGCCGGCCTTTCGACGCTTCGGCGGCGAAACCGCGTTTGCCGAGGGCTGGGGGCTGTATGCCGAGTCGCTGGGCAAGGAGCTGGGCGTCTACACCGACCCGGCGATGTACTTCGGCGCCCTCGATGCGGAACTGTGGCGCGCGATCCGGCTGGTGGTCGACACCGGCATCCACGCCATGGGCTGGAGTCGCCAGCAGGTGCTCGACTACATGTACGCCAACTCGCCGGCCGAGCCGACCCGCGCGATTTCCGAGGCCGAGCGGTTCATGGCCATTCCTGGCCAGGCGCTGGCCTACAAGATCGGCCAGCTGAAGATCCGCGAGCTGCGCAACCGGGCCGAGGCGGCGCTCGGCGAGCGCTTCGACGTGCGCGCCTTCCACCGTGAAGTGCTCAGCGACGGTTCGGTGCCGCTGAAGGTGCTGGAGGCCAAGATCGACCGCTGGATCGCCGCCCAGGCCGGCTGAGCGATCCCTCGCGCACATCCGGGTCGCGCGCGGCCGGGGTGTGCGTCCCGGCTGTCGCCCCGGCGATCGGCGCGTGGCTGATTCCGACATGTCCCCCTTTCGACTGCGCCTGCTGCTGAATCTGTATCCGCCCTACTGGGCGACCGGCATCCGTGTCACCCGGATCGCGCCGGACTTTCGCGTCGTCGAGGTCGCGATGCCGCTGCGCTGGTACAACCGCAACCGTGTCGGCACCCACTTCGGCGGCAGTCTGTCGGCGATGACCGATCCGTTCTACATGCTCATGCTGATGGAAATCCTCGGCCGTGACTATGTGATCTGGGACAAGGCCGGCACCATCGAATACCGCAAGCCGGGCACCGGCCGGGTGGTTGCGCGCTTCGAAATCGACCAGCCGCTGATCGACCGGATCGTGGCCGCCACTGCCGATGGCGACAAATACCAGCCCACCCTGGCGGTCGATATCCGGGACGAGGCCGGCGATGTGGTCGCTCACGTCGCCCGCACCCTGCATATCCGCCGCAAGCGCCAGGTACTGCCCGAAGCACCCACGCGCTGATCCGCGGCCGCCTCCGGCGCTGCGTTATCCTCACCAACGATGTTCATCCTCCGACAGGTATGCAAGCGATTCGGCGCCAGCGTCGCGCTCGACAATGTGGACACACAGCTTTCGGCCGGGCGCGTCACCGCGCTGATCGGGCCGAGCGGCTCGGGAAAGTCCACTTTGCTGCGTCTGCTGCTGGGACTGGAGTGGCCCGATAGCGGCACAGTGCTGTTCGACGGCGTACCACTGCGCCGGGACACCCTGCTCGACCACCGCAGGCGGATCGGCTACGTGATTCAGGAGGGCGGCCTTTTTCCGCATCTCACCGCGATCGGCAACATCGGCCTGCTGGCCGAAACCCTCGGCTGGCGCAAATCCCGGATCACGGATCGGGCCAACGAACTGGCCAGACTGTGCCAACTGCCGGCAGATGCCCTGCAACGCTATCCGGCGGAGCTGTCCGGTGGCCAGCGCCAGCGCGTCGGGTTGATCCGCGCGCTGATGCTCGACCCCGCCGTGCTGTTGCTCGACGAACCGCTCGGCGCGCTCGACCCGCTGATCCGCTTCGATCTGCAGAACGAACTGAAGGCGCTGATCGGAGCGCTCGGCAAGACCGTCGTGCTGGTCACCCACGATATGGCCGAGGCGGTCTATCTGGCCGATGAGCTGGTCCTGCTGCACCAGGGCCGACTGGTGCAGCAAGGCACGCCGCAGCAGTTCCTCAGCGCGCCGTCATCGCCTTTCGTGGCCCGGTTTCTGGCTGCGCAGCGCAGCCTTGGGGTGCCGTCATGAAGCGTTTGGCCATCCTTGCTCTGGGTCTGCTGACGGGACTGAACGCCTTGGCCGAAGAACCGGTCGTGATTGGGTCAAAGACGTTCACCGAATCGGTGATCCTGGGTGAAATCGCTACGCTGGCCGCGCGCGAAGCCGGACACCCGGCACGACACCGGGTCAGTCTGGGCGGCACACGGATACTGTGGCGTGCGCTGGTCGAGGGCGAGATCGACGCCTACCCGGAATACACCGGCACGCTGGCTCAGGAGATCCTGCGTCTGCCCGAAGCCGATCTGCCGGCGCTTCACGCGGCGCTGGCCAAACTGGGGCTGGCGATGACCGCGCCGCTCGGCTTCGACAACAGCTACGCCCTGGGCATGCGCGCCGAGCGGGCCAGTGAGCTCGGGATTTCGCGCATTTCCGACTTGCGCGCCCACCCCGGCCTGGAGTTCGGCTTCAGCAACGAATTCATGAATCGCGCCGACGGCTGGCCGGGTCTGCGCCAGCACTATGGGCTGCCGCAATCGCAGGTCAACGGGCTTGACCACAGTCTGGCCTACCGCGGCCTGGCCAGCGATGCGCTCGACCTCATCGATCTGTACCGCACCGACGCCGAAATCCCGTACTACCGCCTCGCGGTGCTGGACGATGATCGCGACTACTTCCCGGCCTATGAGGCGGTTTTCCTCTATCGCGCCGACCTGGGACAACGCGCGCCCGACTGGCTGACCCGCCTGGAAGCGCTGACCGGCCGCATCGACGCCGAAACCATGCGCCGGCTCAACGCCAGGGTCAAACTCGACGGCGAGCCCGACGGATCCGTAGCCGCCGACTGGTATGGCGTCGATGCCGAGCGCGCATCGAGTCGCTGGCAGCGGGTGAGCCAACGCACCGTCGAGCATCTGGGCCTGGTCGCGATTTCCTTGGGACTGGCGCTGCTGATCGCGCTGCCGCTGGGCGTGTGGGCAGCCCGCCGGCCGCGCATGGGCCAGGTGGTGCTGTCGGCCACCGGCCTGCTGCAAACCCTGCCCTCGCTGGCGGTGTTCGTGTTCATGATCCCGCTGTTCGGCATCGGCGCGCCGCCAGCGATCGCTGCGCTGCTGCTGTACAGCCTGCTGCCGATCGTGCGCAACACCCATGCCGGGCTGACCGGCATCCCCGCCGAGCTGCGCGAGACCGCCGCTGCGATTGGTCTCCCGGCGCGCGCCCGGCTTTGGCGGGTGGAGCTGCCGCTGGCGCTGCGCTCGATCCTGGCCGGCGTCAAGACGGCGGCGGTGATCAACGTCGGCACCGCGACGCTTGGCGCGCTGATCGGTGCGGGCGGCTACGGCCAGCCGATCCTGACCGGCATCCGGCTCGACGACCTCGGCTTGATTCTCGAGGGTGCCATCCCGGCCGCCGCGCTGGCCCTGCTGGTCCAGGGCCTGTTCGAAGTCATCGAGCGCAGCCTGACCCCGCGCGGCCTGCGCCTGGTAGCGCGTGAATAGGCGGCAGGCAAGGCGCGCCGTTTCTCAGCATGCGGCCGGCACGGCTCCCGGTTGACACTAGCGCGCCGCGCTTGAGGGGCAGAAAAAAAACCGGGCCTGTTGCCAGGCCCGGCTTGGATTCCCACGCTTGCGTAGGGGCTTGCTTCGAGGTTACTCGACGGTCAACGCCACCCGTACCGTGGCCTGCGGCGTCGCTGGATCGTTGCTGTCGATGCAGACGAACGCCGAATGTTCGCCGACCGCAAGGCCGGTGCTGTCGACCTGGATGCTCAGCGTCTCGCTTTCGCCGGCAGCCAGGCTGCCCGAAGCCGGCACCACGCCGGTGATCCACGGCGCACCGCAGGCAACCGAACCATCCAGCTGCACGGCCAGACCGGCGAAGCCTGCATTCGGCGCCCAGTTGGGTCCCGTGCTGGCCGGGAACACCGTGCGCGGCGCCGTGCCGTTGCCGCTGTTGCTGAAGAACCATATCCAGTTGTTGGCCACCGTGGCAGTGGTCGAGTGGACCACCAGCCAGTAGGTGCCCGGCGGAAGCGACACGTTCTGCCCGGCCGCCGCCAGGTTCAGCGTGATGGTGTTGTCCGCGGTGCCCACGCCCGGACCATTCGGCGCCGAGGTATAGCTCCAGACCGCCGCGCCCGGATTGGTCTCCGGATTGCCGGCCGGTGTGCCGCCAGCGTCGGGGTAGACCGACCAGGTGATCGCCGCAGCACCCGTGGTCACCACTGCGCCCTGGGTGAAGCCCTCGGACAGCACCGAGGCCAGCGACGTGGTGTCATTGAGGGTGAAATCGTCCGCGGCATACAGCCCGAAGCCGAGATCGGTGATCAGACCGCTACGGGTGCCGTTGTTCACCGCACCGCGCGGCTGGGCCAGGATCGAGCGCAGCGCGCTGCCGCCGCCGCTGATCAGGTAATCCAGCGTCGGGCCACCGGCATTGCTGATATCCACCGAAGCCTCACCGCTGCTGCCGGCGACCAGCGCCAGCGAAACCTCAGAGGCGCTGAGCGCGATTTCCGGCGAAGGCACCGCCACCACGATCGGCAGACGCAGCTCGGGCGAGTCGGTGTTGCCGCGCGGGGTCAGCACCAGGGTGCCAAAGTGCCAGGAGCCGTCCGACGGCAGCGCGCTGCTGTCGATGGTGACCTTCAGCGTACCCACACCGGAGGCGCCCAGGTTGAAGCGCGGCTTGTCGACGTTGCCGTTCAGCCCTTCGATGCGCGCATTCCAGTTGCGCTGGTTGGCGCGGGTGGCGCGGAAGGTGCGCTCGAAGCTGCAACGGGTGATGCAGCGCGACTGCGCCATGCTCGGCAGGTTGAGGCTGGACGGATCGCCACCGATGGCCGGATCGGCGGCCAGGTAGTTTGCGGTGGTTTCGGCCAGCACCAGACCAGCCTTGGCTGCGCGATCAACCTGAATGCGACCGGCGCCGGCGGCCCAAGCATCGGCCGGGGTAGTCTGGTCTTCCAGCAGTACGCTTTGCTCGGCGGTCATCATCAGCGCCGACTTGATCTCGGCCGGCGTCCAGTCCGGATTGAGCTGGCGCAAAAGACCAGCCGCGCCGGCATTGTGCGGCGAGGACATGGAGGTGCCGCTGAGCAGGTTGACGATGTCTTCCGAACCCGTTGGCGCCGGGCCGGCCACTGCCGCCAGGATCTGCACGCCGGGACCGGTGATGTCCGGCTTGAGCAGGTCGAAGCCGCTGGGGCCGCGCGAGCTGAAGCCCGCGAGAGCGTCAGGCGTGTTCGGGAAAATCGCCGCCGCGACCGGAATCGCCGCCGTGGTGCCCGGATTGGCGGCGACAAAATCGCGCACCGCATTGCCATCGGCCTGGGTGATGCCGAACACCGGGATTGTGGTACCGGGGACCGAGGGCGCGATGCCGCCGGCCGCGTTGTTGGCGATCACCACCGCAATGGCGCCGGCGGCCGTGGCGTTGTTGGTCTTGATGCTGAACGCGCAGCTGCCGCGCCGGATCACCGCGATGGCGCCGTCGAACTGATTGGCGGCAAAGGCGTTGCAGCCGTCGTCAGCCGAATCGATGCCCGGGCTGACCACCAGCGAGGTGGTGCCGGGGAAGTCGGCCACCTGCGCGACACCGTTGACGCCTGGGGTGAGGATCACCTGCTGCAACGCCGCCGGCGGCGTGCCGGGGCCGGTGATGGTCAGCACCTGATTGAACCCACCGCGACCGTGCTGGGCCGCCGCAACCGAGGCCACCCAGGGCTCGACGTGACCCAGCGTGCCGGCACCGGGGCCGGAGTTGCCAGCCGAGGCCGATACGAAGGTGCCAGCGTCGGATGCGGCGAGAAACGCCAGCGAATTCGCCTCGTTCCACGGGAACGCGCCGCCGCTGATCGAGAAGTTGATCACGTCGACACCGTCGGCCACCGCCTGATTGATCGCGGCCAGGGTCGATACGTTGGGGCACAGACCCTGCCCAGCGGCATTGGTGTAGCAGGCGTCGTAGGCAATGATGTTGCCGCGCGGCGCAACGCCGGATATCTCCAGATCGACGCCGCGGAAGCTGGCCTGGCGCTTGTTGCCTGCGGCGGTCGAAGCGGTGTGCGAACCGTGACCGTTTTCGTCGGAGAAGCCCGGGAATTCGATCAGGGTTGGGTCCTGACAGACCGTGGTCAACGTGCAGATGAAGTCGTAGCCGCCGATCAACTTGGCGTTGCAACGGCCCTCGTCGATGCCGCCCTCGGCGCAGGTGCCGAGAAAATTGCCCTCGCCCAGCGGGTTGGTATGGCGGTAGCCGTCGATATCGACCTCGGAGAACGAGGGGCTACCGAAGTTGATGCCGGAATCCACGATGCCGAAGACCACGCCCTCACCGCGCGCTGTGCCTCCCGGCGTGCTGGCGCTGCCGGGGCCGGAAATCTGGCCGGGCGGCAACCCACTTCCGTTGTTCCAGACGTTGTCGGCGCCGATGTGGCGCGGGCCTACATCGGTGGTCAGCTCATACTCGCGATACGACTCGACGATGGCGATGCCCGGCTGATTGCGCAGGGTTTCGGCTTCTTCGAGGGTCAAGGTGGCAACCACGCCGTTGAATGCGTGCTGCATGGTGGTGCTCGGCTCGATCTGTCGCCCCAGGGCGCGGGCAGCGCCAATCAGCTTTTCGGCCTGCTTGCCCTTGAGCGCCTTGACGTAGGCCTGGGCTGCCGGACTCTTGACGTCGATCTTGCCCCGGCCCAACCCCTTGCGCGGCGGCGCGGGAATGTTCTGCAGCTCGCCCCGGTAGGTCGCCAACGGCGCCTCGGTGAAGCCGATGATGTAGGTTTCTTCCTGTGCGACATCCTGGGCTGCAACCCCGGCGCTGAATAGCGCAGAGACGGCAAGGCCCAGCAGGCCTCGGGTGACGGGTGAAAGGGTTTTCATGGACATGGCCTCGACTTGCTTTGGTCTGACGGTGAATCCGGAGCCCATAGGCTGGCCCCGGGGCGAAAGATGCTATCGGTGGCGCCACGCGGCGCATGTTCCGGGATGACTCCGCATGCCAATGATTGACAGGCGTGGACGGGCCGTTTCCCCTCGGCCCGTGACGTGCGCGGTGTCGCGCGGCTAAGAGCTTACCGCTAAACGCACACGATTGCTTTTTGCAACGCAGCACTCAGTTTTTGCCAGTGAATTGATGCTTAGCCGCCGTGAAGTGAGCGCGAAATCCGCGTGAAAACTCCGCGAAACGACGACGCCAGGAGCATCGCTCGGCCAGTTTGGTCGAGGCGATAGTCGGGTTGGTCAGGAGAGATTTGCGACAGACCGCGTAGCCATGGAAGCCCCGCAACTCAGCCACCGGCTGGAGCAGGATTGACGCCGGGGGTATTGCTTTGCGTCCAAGCAAGGCCGGTCAAGCGGCTAGCGCGGTCGCCACGGCCCGTCGGGCGGGCGGCGGCCCTTGAACGGCCATCGGCCCCGCCAGTACTGGATCAGCCCGAAACCGAACAGCATGCCGCCCAGATGGGCGAAGTGCGCCACGCCCGCCTGGCTGCCGGTCACACCGAGAAACAGCGCCAGCGCACCGAAGATGATCACCAGGGTGCGCGCCTTCATCGGGATCGGCGGAATCAGCAGCATCACCCGATGGTTGGGAAACAGCATGCCGTAGGCCAGCAGCAAACCGTAGACGCCACCCGAGGCGCCGACCGTCGGGTAGAACGCCGACGGCCCCATCAGCAGACTGACCACCAGCAGCTGCACGAGGCCCGCACCGGCCACGCACACGAAGTAGAAGATCAGAAACCGGCGCTGGCCCCAGGTGTATTCCAACGATGGTCCGAAAAAGAACAGGGCCAGCATGTTGAAGAACAAGTGTCCGAAACTTACGTGAAGCAGACCGTAGGTGAGCAACTGCCACGGGAGAAATCCGACCGACTGAAGACTGCCGTCGGCGGCGATGCCGGAGACATTACCCAGTGGCCAGAGCATGAAGGGATAGAACGCCGGCCCGCCCAGCCACGGGTCGCTGCCGCCAGCCAGCATCTGCAGAATGAACACGGCAACGGTTGCAATCAGCACCGAGCGCGTGGCTGGCGGGAGGTTCTGGAACATGGGCGGACACCGAGAGCGGAAGCCGCATGATAACCAAGCGCGTCGGCCGACGCAGCGCCGATCGAAGTTTCCAGCCCCGTTTGGGCCTTAGTACGAAGCTGGCCCCCAAAGCATGGCATCCAGATCCGGCAACGTCGGCCGCGTGGTGCGGCCGTCTTCGCTGACTGTCACGCCTTCGGCGATCAGCCGGCGGCGTTGTTCGAGAAATCCGGCGCTGCCCGGCTCGAATGCGATCCGGCCATCGCTTCTGAGCACCCGGTGCCAAGGCAGTTCCGGGTCGTCGGCCTCGGCAAGCACCCGCGCCACCCAGCGAGCCCGACCGGGCAGGCCGGCACGCCGGGCAACCTGTCCGTAACCGGCCACTGTGCCGGGCGGAATGGCCCGCACGGCGGCGAGAATGTCCATACGGAGCGGGTCGCTGGGGTCATGCTCCGCAGTCATGGCTGGTAGCATAAGCAATCCCGTCGCAAACCCGGAACGATTCATGGAACACTTCGAAAGCATTCGCGATCACGTGCTCGGCAAATACAAGGTCACCGGCAACGAGCCGTTCATGGTCTGCGTCGAGCTGTCGCTGGAAGGCGGCAAACGCCACCAGTCGATCTTCCTGTCGGAACTTCAGGACGAGGATGGCCGGAATTTCCTCCGGGTCAGCACGGCGGTGGGCGCGCTGGCGCTGCTCGAACCACGCCGGGCGCTGGAATTCAATTGGCAGAGCCAGGTCGGCTACCTCGCCTGCACCGAGCTGGCCGGCACGCCCTACCTGCACCTGTGCGAGAACCGGCCCTACAGCGGCCTGTCCGGCCAGGAAGTGGATCGCCTGATTCTCGAAATCGGCGGCCTTGGCGATCGCATCGAGCGCATGCTTTCGGCGGATGGGGACGCGCTCTAGTGTAGTGTTGCGTTCCTGACGGAACGTACGCAGAAGGTCGGCTGGCCGATGTGACGACCAGAGCCGAAGCCAGCGCCAGAGCAAGAGCTTTCACTGCCCTGCGGGCAGCGAGTTACTTTCTCTTGCTTGTCCAAGAGAACGTAACCAAAGAGAAGGACACCCCGCCTCGCACCGCGCGGATGAAGCTCGCGCGGTTCCCTGCGCTGCTCGCCGGACTCGGGCCGGCGCGAACTCGGCCATCCATGGCCTCAAACATGCGCGCCTTTCCCCCGAGCCCGGCTCCGCTGCTCGGTGCGAGACGAAAGGGGTTTCAGAGCCAAGAGCAAGAACAAGGGCAACCGAAGCAAGGCAAGATCAAGCCCATCGCTTAAGTTCCAAACAGA
>JAXMJH010000101.1:0-22653 GCA_034376725.1 Lysobacteraceae bacterium
ACGCCTCTCCCTTTCTTCCATGATTGCCGCCGCGGCCGCAGTGGTTACCCTGAGCCTTCCAGGGATTGCTTCGGCAGCGTACGAGCATCCCGCCAACAACGAAAAGGGCGTCATCGTTCACCCGGAACACTTCAAGAGCGATAAAACCCGTGCTCAAGTCAAAACAGAAGCCGAGGCTGCCATGCGGCAAGGCCTCCTTTCTTACGGCGAAAGCAACTACCCTATCCGCACACCTGATGCGGCAGGTCCAGGCAAGACGCGTGAGCAAGTAGTCAACGAGTTGCGGAACGAGTCACCTGCCGAACGCGACGCGCGTCTGCGTCTCTACTACCCGGGTTGATTGCCCACGTTTGGGGTGCGGAAAATTGCTTGGAATCCATTCTGTGGGATTGTTGACGTTGGCCTGACTAACCTCGGGACAGCCCAGGCCGCCGTCCAATTTCCCATGACACCCCGCCGCCGCGCACCGTCGCGGCGAGCTGCTGTCCCAGCCGCTGCTCGATCACTGGCTTCCACGGCACCAGGCTGAATCCCATGCCGTCATCGAGCATGGCGTAGCGCCCACTGGCGAGCATGACGTTGCGCCGATAGATGCCGGCCACTCGGTGGCCATCGGCCACGGGGCGATGCTCCAGGCCGGTATCAGCCGCTATGTCCTGCGCGGCCTGCACCACTTCCCGATTACGCAGCGTCGTCAGCAGATTGCGCACCAGAATCACACGCTGGCCGCGCTTCTCGGCCAGTCCTTGTTCGGCCAGGAAGTCGGCACGTTTCTGTAGCGCCTCCTTGACCTCGCTGCCAAATCCCAAATCGCCCAATCCCTTGCCCCCACCGATCAACTGCTGGTCCAGCCAGGTGGCGCCGATCACGCGGGCCTGCCGCTCGATGGGCAGGTGCGACTTCAGTTCCACCGCCACGCCGCCCAGGCGCTGTGCGTCGTACTGCCGTCCACGCTCGGGCAGATCGTCGGGCACCTTCCATAGCCCCTCGGCCACGCGCTCCACGATGCCGGCGCGGCGCAGGGCTTCCAGCCTTCGGACATGGGCCGCGACTACCTCCTGCGGGTCGCGCCCAGCTTGGGTCTGGCCCTGTGCAATCGCCAGATGATGGTCGGTGCGGTACAGGCCATCGCTTGCCAGCGCAGCGATGTTGTGATCCGCCGTCCGCACCTTGGCGGAACCGCGTAGTTCCACCACCGCGCCGGTCGGGTAGTTGCCGGGTTCGTCGCGGGCATTGAGCCCGACATAGTGCGCCTTGCCGTCCACGCCGTCGATGACCAGATAGCTCCGGTCTCGCAGCTCGTCGGCCAGCCCCTTGGCGGCCACGCGGCCAATGATGGTGCGGCCGTCGTCGCCCGGCTCAAACACCGCCAGTTCTCGCGGCTGGCCGCTCATCGCCCGCTGCATCGTTCGGATAATGTCGTCGCGCTCACCCAGGGCGCGCAAGGTTTTCTCGGCATCGGCATGGATGGCCCAGGTGCCGGGCTGTACCTCGTCGGCCAGGCCCAGGCGCTGCAAGCGTTGCAGGCGGCCGATCAGCAGCAGGCGCTGACGTTGCAGCTTCGGTTCGTTGAAGCGTCCGACCCGCACACGGCCATCGTCGCCAGTCTCGCGTTTCAGCGTGCGATCCAGGCTCGTCCACCGCTCTTGCTCCACCTCGCGCTGCAAGGTCTGCTGGATCTCCAGCTCGGTACGTGGCCCCAGCCATTCGGTCGCCAACTCGGCGGCACGATGGCGGAAACCATCGGCGATGTAGTCGCCCGCGATGATGAGGTCTTTGCCAGTGTCGTCGCGCCCGCGCACGATCAGGTGGGTGTGCGGGTTGTTGGTGTTCCAGTGATCGACAGCCACCCAATCCAGCCGCGTGCCCAGGTCGGCTTCCATGCGGTTCATCAGGTGGCGCGTGTACGTCCGAAGATCATCCAGTTCGGCGCCATCCTCGGGCGACACGATGAACCGGAAATGGTGCCGGTCATCGGCGCAGCGTTCCTTGAATGCCTCCAGATCAGCTTCATCGACCTGCGGCCCGTAGGCTTGGCCTCGCTCGCCATCGCGGCCCGCGCCATCGCGCTCGATGTAGCGCAGGTGCTTGGTGAGTGATCGGGGACTGGCCTGACGCTGGTTGACCAGCAAGGTTTTGATGTTCACGCGCCGCGACATTGGCGTCAGCTTCGCCCCGGCGAAGCGCGCCGCAGTATGGCCGCGCCCCAGGCGCGAGCCGGGACGCTGGCCGACGTGCTTTCCAGTGCCGCCGGTCGATGCCGGGCGACGCATTGAGGACTTGCCGCCACTGGTCTTGCCGACCTGCTTGAGCACCTTGGAAACAAAGCCCTGGCCCCGGTTCTTCGGAGCACTGGGGCGGATGCGGAAATCGTCATCGCGGCGGTTGCTCATGGCTGTTCCTTGGATAGCTGGGGCGTGTCCGGTAGTGCAAAGCACGCGGACATGCCCGTATCGGCGCGGGCCTCGCGCCCCAGGCGGCACGGCGGCGAAGCCGCGCCGTGCCGTCCAACCCCCACGTGCAGGCTGGCTTTGCGGGCGACGAAGTGCCGCCCCCTTTTGTCTTGCCTTCCGCCTTTGCCTCCCGCTTTCGCTCCCGGCAGCGGCGGCCCGGTGGCGCTGCGCTGCTTGCAGCCAGCCCGCCGGTGAACGCGGCCAGGGCCGCAGCCCGGCGCGTTCAAGGCAAGACGCCTGCACGGTGGACGGCTGCGCCGGATGCAGCGCGAAGTGCAATGCGAACGCATTTGCACTGCACGCGCGGCGACACGGCAGAAGCCACTGAAATGACATGCCCGATGGCACGATGCAATGCACGCCTGCGTGCAGCGAATCGGCAGCCATCATGGGCGGGACTCCAGCCAGACCGGACGTGCAATGCCGATCACGGCGGATGCGCTGACCGGCCCGAAATACCGGCTGTCGAACGACGCCGGGTTGGTCGCGCTGAGCAGGAACAACTCGCCAGGCCGAAGCCGCAGGCACTGCGGCCAGGATGGCAGCGTGCGGCCCAGCCGGTCGGCAGCCAGAACGGCGGCCACCGGCACGCCGTCGATCCAGATTAGCGCATCGACGATGCAAACGTGTTGCGGCGCGACCGCGCCCACGCGCTTGAGCAGCGGAACGCGCGTCGGCAGGTAGCCGCGCTGTGCAGCAAGCGCGGCGGCATCGGGCGGCAGCCGGGCCAAGACGATGCTGCCCACGGACAACGGACGTGGCAGCGAGGCGGCGTGATGGTCGAGCGGATCGACGCGATACCAGCCGACCGCCACGCTGTCGGACGGGTTGTAGATCAGGCGCGGCAGCGGCGACACGAAGGACGCCCAGGCCAGCGCGGCGAGGCCACAGGCGGACAGCGCAGCCAGCACGATGCGAACGCGCAGGCGCGAGCGAGGATGCGGCGCGGCTTCTGCGGAATGTACGGCGGTGGAATGAGCCGTCATGGCAGCGCCCTCCCGGCCAGCCAGGCAGCGTGCCGCTCGGCGCTGTAATCGGGCAGCGGCAAGCGTGCCGCGAGCCGGTTGCCCAGCGTGCGCCAGTACGCGGGTGATGCGGCAGCAGGCGCGATGCCCAGCGCCTCGATGGCGTCGATGCGCTCCAGCACGGCGCGCACCGCGCTGTCGCCCTCGGCGTGCAGCAACAGGCGTGCGCCGGGCTGCACACCGGGAATGCGCTGCGCCGCATCCAAGGGCGTGCAAGCCTGCATCACCATGAGCTGCCAGCGAATCGTGCCGTAGTCGTTGGCCTGCCAGCGGATGCGGCAGAACATGGCGTCGGGCACGAATACGGCGACGCTCCGCCAGCGGTCGTACCGCAGAGTGCGCGCCGGCTCGCCAAAGCGCAGATAGAGCTTGAAGCGGTGCTCAAGGAAGGCCAGCGAAACGCGCGTCAGCGGCGTTGAGGCAGGCCGGCCCGTGAGCGCAATGAGTGACGGCGACGGTGCTGCCGTGGCTGCGGTAGCAAAAGGCAAAGCAGATGCGTTCATGGCATGTTCTCCGGGAATTCCCGCTCCAGCAGTGCGCGCAACAGGTCGGCCACCGTCACGCCCTGCGTGAAAGCCGATACCTTGATGCGCGAGCGCATGGCGGGCGTGATGTCCAGGGTCAGGCGGGCGGTGTAGAGATCGCCCTTGTTGAGCGCATCGGCGTCGCCCTGGCGAATCCACGCCTCGGCGTGCGGATTTGCAGGCGGGCGCGCGCCGATGCCGACGCGCTTGGCCGTGCGTTTGCTGTTGGGTGGCGGCTTCGCCGTCATGTCGGCCACCGCAACAGCTCATCGACCAGTGCAGTGATTTCGCGTGCGGCGGCGCTGTCGGGCGCCGTCTCGCGTGCGACCCGGCCGGCGGCCACGCTGTCTGCGAAGACGATGCGCTGGTGCACTTCCGAGCGCAGCGCAGGAAGTGGCTGCTCGGCCAGCGCCCCGCGTGCTTCGCGCCCAATCACCGTGGTGCTGACGCGCCGGTTGATGACGAAGGCCGCGCGCAGCGCAGGCCGGAACACCTGCGCCTCACGGATCAGCGCCACCATTTCCGCTGATGCCCACAGGTCGTAAGGGCTGGGCTGCACCGGGATCAGCACCCGCTCAGCCGCCAGCAGCGCGGAGCGCGCCAGGGCGGCGATCCTGGGCGGCCCGTCGATGACGACGTGATCGGCCCGTCTGGCGAGTTCTGGCGCTTCCTGATGCAGGGTTTCGCGTGCCAGGCCCACGACGCTGAACAGCCTTGGCAAGCCTTGCTGGCTGCGGCGCTGCGCCCAGTCCAGCGCAGAGCCTTGCGGATCGGCATCCAGCAGGATGACCGATTGCCCGCGCATGGCCAGCTCGCCGGCGATGTGCGTGGCGAGCGTGGTCTTGCCGACGCCGCCTTTCTGATTGAGCAAAGCGACGATCATGGCGCGGCCCTCCAAGCTGGAAAGCTGGCCTGCATTTGCCTTGCAAAACGGGGTTGCTTTGGGCTTTTGGCTTTCTGCCTTTTGGCGGTTGTCCACCGAAACGGCGCGCTGCTACTACAAGTTAGAGAATTTAAATTAGGTAAGTTAAGGGAGGCCGAAACCCGCGCCAGCATTGGCTTTGCGGGCGATTGACACGCCTGATAGCACGATAGTCCCACGCCTGATAGCACGATACCTGGCACGCCTGATAGCACGAGCCCGTCCACAGGCCGCGCACCGGTTATCCCCGTGCCGTGTATGGCACGGGCCGGAAGGTCAGCAGTTCGATGCCATCCAACCGCTCGATGCCCAGGACATAACCGGGCAGCGACTGCCGCGCCACCAAGGCGCGCAAGTCGCAGGCGAAGTCGTAGGGTTTGGCCGTGCTGCCCGATTTGCGGTGTAGGTGCCGGAAGTCGAACTGCCAGCCACCGGGCTGGCGCCCGCCGTGCTTCCTCACCAGCCGGTACAGCCATCGCTCGATTCCACCCGTCAGCCGGAAATACGCCGGGTCGATGGTCAGCACCAGTGCCGCATCCATCACACCCGCATAGAACCAGTCCGGCAGGATCAGTTCGATGCCCAGCGGCGTGCCGCGGGCATCGGCCAGTTCCTTCCATTCGTTGATCCACGAGAAGCGGTGCAATCGCCGCCCGGTCGTCTCTCGGATGGAGGTGGCCACCGTGGTGGACTGCAAGCGATCCAGGGCCGCTTTGAGGCGCTGGTAGTCGCGCAGCGACGTACCACGCCCGATGAAGCGCAGAATTTCGTAGGGCGTGGCCTGCATCAACCGCGACAGGCGCAAGCCCGCATCGCGCGCCTCCACGATCTGGCTGGCGGCCCAGATCAGCACGTCCGCATCCCAGATCGTGGCGATGCCGTGCTCGGCCGTGCCTTCCACGCGGATCGTCACGCCGCTGGTGCGGAAGTCGATCGGCGCCGTGCGCCGCGACTTCGCCAGCGAGAAGAACGGAAAGGCCATCAAGTCCTGGCTGTCGCGCGGCGCCATGTCGCCCGGCAAGGCGCGGAACAGGTCTAGCTGTTCGCGTTCTTGCGAGGGCTTGGACACGGCGAAGGTCACCCGCGCGCCAGGAATCAGCGCGCACGGCTGTCCGCCGCATGCTGCTCGGCGTACTCGGGATCGGACGTGCTCTCGAAGCTGCGCTCCGCAGCCCAGACATCGAGGTCGGCCACGGCGTACATGACGCGCCGGCCGAACTTGCGGAACTTCGGCCCACCACCGATCACGCGCTGCTTTTCCAGCGTGCGCGGCGACAGGCGCAAGTAGTCGGCGGCCTCGTCGTTGGTCAGATAGCGCTGGGGCTGCGCGGGAGTAGTCGCGGGAGCGGCGGCGGGCCGCAAGTGAGCAGGACGCATGGTGTGAACCTCCATCGGTTGCAAAGCTCCGGCCGCACAGCGCAACCGGATGGAGGCAGTCTCAGAAAACGAAGCTCTCTTGCTCAGGGTCGTTTTGCGTCCCCTTCAGAACGACCCTTCTCAAGCGGTGGAAGTTGTGCTAATTGGCGATAGCCGCCGCGCATCAACGCATCGCCACGCCGCGCCAGGCGGCGCACCTTGGAGCGCAGGCCGCCGTCGCTGTACCAATCGGCCGCCGCGTCCTCGCCGAACAGTCCTTCGGCGATCACGCGCAAGGACGCGCCCGCCAGGGCCGCGTCGAGCGCCTGCAGGGTGTGCAGTTCCATCAGCGCGGCAGGTGTTGGCCTGGACCGGGCATCGACCAGTGCCGCGCCCAGCGCATGGCTGCGCGTAGGCGCAATGGTGCCGCCGCGATGGGCATAGGCCACGGCCATGCCGTCTTCCAGGCCAGGGGCCAGCGCGAATCGCAGGCAATGGCCAGGGCTGCCTGCGATCAGCACCAGCCCCTTGCCGTCATGAATCAGTTGCTTGTGGCCGGGGATGTGCCAGAACGCGAAGGCCACGGCGTCGGGCGGCGGGTCGGCATCCGGGTAAAGCTGCACCACGGCATCGTGGCCGGGAAGCCAGGCCGGATGCGCGTCGCGCGCATCCAAGGCCGGGTCTTCCAGCAGACGCAAGCCCCAGCGATGCGCCGCGTGTTGTGCCGCTTGTGGCCTGCGCGAACGGTGCAACCAGTCCAGCCGGTACTCGTGATGACGGCGCAGGTACTCCCAGGCCAACGCGAGGCCATCAAGGTGCAGCACGTAGAGATATGCCGCCGTGGGATACCACGGCTCGGTGCTTCGATCCGCCATGACGCAAGCTCCTGTGAAATTGCAGGAACACCACCGCAGACATCAACGCACAAGGGCTATCGCATCAGCATCCAAACGTGAAAAACTTGGATAAGTCGTAACTTTCGTGTCAAGACGGTTTGAATCCGGTACATTGCGCAAAGCGTCTGAATGCGGTGATGGCGCAATGGGAATAGCCGCGCCCTGCAATATCCACCGTGCCGCAAGCCGCGCCGGTCATCGTGACCGTTTTCGCCAGAGTCACCCCAGTGCGCTGCAACAATGCGGATTAAGACCTGACAGGTCTTGAGCCAGACTGAAATAGTCTCAATGCGCCCGGCTTGGCCGGGGCATGAACGGTTCAATCGACGATGGAGCCGTTCTCCTGCGCCAGCCGCAGGTACTCCGACAGGGGCCGCATCGCCTGAAAATACCGATCCCGCATCACCGGCAGCTTGTTCGGGCCGACGATGGAGGCCAGGTCGGACAGCTTGATATGGCCCAGCTCGGGCATGCTGATCCCCAGGTCGATCAGGCCATAGGCCGTGTCCCCATCGGCGGGATCAAGCGAGGCCAGCAGCCAAGTAGCGTGGGCATCCGGCGTGAACAGCCGCACGACCGGCAGCGGATCAACGTCCTGACCGGCAGCGCGGGCCTGGCCGTTGGCCAGCAGTAGCACGCGCTCGTCCTCGGTGGTTAGTGGGTTCATGGCGGGCGATCCCTTCGTCGATGCACGAATCCGCCAAAGCGTGAAGGCGCAGAACCGCATCGGTGGAAGTCAGGAAAGACACGAATGCGGTTCTGTCGGACGAAACAGAAGCGGATTTACTGATTTCCGTAAAAGCAAAAATGAGCCCTATAGATTGTAGTCCTATAGGGCGCAATCGAATGTCATCTTGGGTTTTGGGGAGAACCTGAGGTGGCGGCAAAGCACTCGTTGGCAACAGCATTGAAAACAGTCCGCAAGGTGCGTGGACTGAGCCAGGAAGCATTTTCCGACGTATCCAGCCGCACGTACATGAGTTCGCTGGAGCGCGACCTCAAAAGCCCGACGCTCAACAAGCTGGCCGAGCTGTGCGAGGTCATGCAGGTGCATCCCGTCACGCTGCTGGCGCTGGCCTACACAGGCAAGAGCCCGAAACAGGCTGAGCAGCTTCTGGCGCAGGTGCAGCAGGAGCTGGAGGCGGTGTTAAAGGCCAGCTACGAAGCGTAGCCGGCGTGACCTTGCCAGGCCGATCCGGCGCTGCCGGTTCGGCGGTCTTGCAGGGGCGCCAAGCACAGCGCGGCGGGGATGGGTCTGGCGCCGATCCCCCGGAGGCAAGCGAAGCGCGCAGCGCCGCAGGCGCGAAGCCGCGGGAGGGATTGAAGCCGAATGGCCGTGACGGCAAAGGCGGCACGGGGCGCAGCCCGGAAAGCCCGGCGGCGCATAGCGCCGATCCGCCCTGCATTGGCTTCTGGAAACCCAGGTCATGGTTTTGCAGCCAGGTGGAACTACCTCGAAAACAGGCAGACGAAAATCCAGTTGTTCCGGCTGTCGATACGGCACAGCGCTGCATCAGCAGCACAGCGCCCCGCCGCGATGGGTGGGGCGCTGCGGCCGTCAGGCCGCCTGGGGCTTGCTGCGCGACCAGATCAGCGTGTGCGTGCCGTCTTCTTCCTCGATCAGCCGGGCATAGACCGTCGCCGGGAACGAAGGATCATCGAGGGTGCAGGACACGTAGGCTCGGCCCCCCTCGCTGGTCTTCTTCCACGCCGCGCCCACGTCGTAGCCGGGTGCCTGGATGCGGAAGTCGGGGGCGTTCTCTTTGTCCCCCTTGTCGTTGGGAACCAGCTTGGCCTTGACGTTGAGCGTCAGGGTGCGAAGCGTGCCGGTGTAGCCGTCTTTGTCTGCGGTGAAGGTGCCGATGGTTGCCATGATGAATTTCCTTTCGGTTGAACAAGGTTCGCGCCCATCGCGTCCTTGTTGTGATCCGGCCGGCGGGGGACGGGCTGGCTGCACCGCTTGCGGTCGAAACGCAGTGGAGAGCCGGGAGGCGAAAAGAATTTGTCCCGCGAGGAATGCGCCGAACGCAGTGACAAAGCAGGGGAGATTGTTTTCGCTGGACGGTTGCAGCAATGAAAGCCCGAGGCGCAGCCGCGCCACCGCCAGGATTCACAACGAGACAAGGACGCCTTGGGCCGAACCGCTCCGAAAGGAGTTATGGCCGACTCGGCATCCCCGCATGCAGGCTTCACTGGCTCGCTCCCTGACGCGGGCCAAGGCAACATCCCGACGACGGGCGAGAACGCCCCTGCCCCACCCTGCGGCGCCGCCATTGTGGTGTGGTGTGGAAGCTCCATAGCGAGGCTGGGCGTTGTGCCGTGAACCATCCTTCGTGACGTGACAGGCGAGAACCGCCAGCGTCGAGGACGACACGCATCCGCACAACTTGCCGCAGCAAGCCACGGCGTATTCGCCGCAACGCCCTGCCCATTGCGGCGGGGCGCCGGCCAGGCCGATCCGGCGCAAGCCGGTTCGGCTCTCTTACAGGGGCGCCAATCATCGCGCGGCGGGGATGGGCCTGGCGCAGATCCCCTGGAGGCAACCGAAGCGCGCAGTGCCGCAGGCGCGTAGGCGCGCAGGCGTGAGGGATTGAAGCCGAATGCCTTGACGACACAGACGGCACGGGGTGCAGCCCGCAAAGCCCGGCGGCGCATCGCGCCAGCACGCTCAAGCGTCCTGAGCACCCAACAAAAAATTCGCACATCGAGCGACGACAAAGATCACCCGTTATACGTCCTATGCCATCTTCAAGCCGGTCGTCGCATTGCAATTGAGGCAGTCAGTCACTCCGTACCAGCAATAGCTTGGATCAAATGAATAGCGGGAGGTCTTTCTCTACGAGGCTTATCAACTTGGGAGCGATCTGACCACTGATCTTGACGGTGCCGTTCGCGGCAAATGCAATTTGCCCTCTCAGTCCACTCAAGACCAGTTCAAACACTGCAAGCTCGACCTTGTACTTTAAGCCCGCGAGAACCTCCATGCTCTCAACCACCATCCCCTCTTTGGACACGAACTCCATTCGAGCGACGAGATCGTCAGCGAGAACCGCGCCAACGACCTTCAAACCTATGAGCTTAGAAGAATCGACGGAATTGAAAATGGAAGAGGGGCGCTCCTTGTCGAACGTTACCGGTTTCGCAGTAAAGCCCATACCAGCCAAGGTTTCGAGCGCATTGAGGAGATCACGAATGTTTCTCCCAGCATTCTCAATTCTCAGGAAGATTAGGTCACCCAGTTCTACAACTGCAAAATCGGTAAAGCTTACGCTGTCTATCTGCTCGTAGGTCGGTGCCCCTTCGGCATCCAGCTTGGTTACGACGACTCGTGATCGCCAAAGATACCGGTAAGAGGCACCGCCACTTGGTGCTCGCGAAAACCCGAAAGAGGCTGCAGACTCGAAAGGGCAGTTGGCGACAATCGCCGCCAAATCCCGAGCGCGGGCTGGCAGTTGAATACGAAACCACCGATACCTGATCTGCATCACTCGCTCCCGCTGTCAGTACCCTGAAATTCAACTCTCAGCGCCGCAACAAGGTCCCGGGCCTTCGACTCAATGACCCGCGAAAAAGCATCAATTTCATGTTTGTATGGTTGTCGTCGTCGTGTCGAGATTTTTCCCTCTTCGACTGGGAACACGCCACTCAAGATGAATGAAAATCCCGTGCAATCCTTGAGATCAGAAAAACCCGCCTCAATGTCGTAAACATTGCCTACTCCCATGGTCTCGGTTGCAGTCCACCCCATCTTGATGATGTAGTAATTTTCTTCATCAAGGAGTCCATTCAGAATTTCCGAGCGACTGACCCCGTTGCCGCGAAGAAAAACTCGTTCCACATGAGTCTCGGAACCCTCGACATCCTCTTCTTCTCCGGTCTCACCATCCTGCTCAGGCTTCGCTTTGAATACGTATACGTCAGTCACGTCACGCCGGACAAAGCCAGGCAGTGAACTCGCCAGCTCGTGAAAGAACTTGGATCGAAGCTTTGCCCACGGAATATCAAACAACGCAACGACAACCTTGGTCAATGGCTCCGAGGTCGATTTCTCAACCTTTGCCAATAGCGTTTCCCGGACTCCGTTGAGGTAGTCGTTCTGCGTATTTCGCACAACATACCCTGCCGGAGATTTGACGAATTCAATGGTTCCATCACGAACTTGAACTTGCGAGAACTCGCTGCGTTTGTAATCGATCTGGGAATATTGAATTCGAATGTTGAGATTGTCGCCTTCTCGCGTCACTTGCACCGTGTCGCCGCTTGCCTCCATTTCTTTCTTCAACTGCTCAACGACGCCTTGCAGCTCGTCGGTATCACTTACCCCTGATACGTCCATTGACGTCGTGCGCTCACGTCTTGCGACAACGCCGAGTCTGGCCGCAATCTCCTTGTGGTCGTAGTAGTCGTGCGTCAGCGTTGAGAAGTATTTCGCAAGGTCTTCTCGCGATGTCTTCTTGCTGACCACGATATTGCGGCGTTGAAACAGCCGGATGACGGTCGGTGTATCAACCTTGTGCTGATTCAATGCATCGAAGACATTTTTATCACTTGCGTAGTAAAGCGATGGGCCATGAGCCCGCTTCTTCATTCCCGCCATCCCATATCTCCCGGGTTATACGTGCTGGTAACGCTTGTAATCCTTTCAATCTGGATCTTCGCGAGAATTTCCTCGCGTGCAGGATCAAACCCCCAGGCCTTTACATATTTCTTCTGGGCTGTGAGGAAGATGGATTTGAGATCATTGGGTGCATCTGGGTCAGTGACGCGCAGCAAAATTCGCTCACCGGACTCCAGCATCTGGAACCTCGACAAGCTGTCGAGAAAGTACTCAAACTCTTCCGGGCTGGATGCAGGTGCGTTGTAGTAGATGATGTAGCCCGCACTCTGACTATCCGTTGCGGCGTGCTTGATGATGATGTATGGTGAAGTCAGCGTCTCTACAGTCGCCGGCTGCGCCCAAACATCCCCCTGTCGGCGTGACATCACCAAATCAGGGTAATAGAACGTGTATGTTTGCGGCAGTTCACCTTCGCCTTTCAGGCGGAGAACGTCGTTCGCTATGCTGTACAGGCGCTGAATGTCTTTTGGCCCAAGGTAATGCAGCTGAGTTCCAGGTGCCACAGGAAGTGCTTGCAGATCGACCTTGTCGATGGCCTCATAAAATGGCTTGTCGTAGCCATTGTCATGATTGTGAACGAATAGCAGCCCACGAACCTCATACGCCTCTGATTCGTAAACGGAGTATTTTGACCTCCAAGAATCTGAGCCTCGCGCACAGTCAATCGTCATGCACAGTGATTTGAAGGCACTGCGCAATCTAGTAGAGTTAATTGAATCAGCGGCGTAGCTCTTTAAATCGGTGTGGAGATAAACTGTTCTGCCTAAATATGGATCTTGGTACAAGAAAACAACGTCACCGGGGTGGGTAGCCTTTGGCTTTCCACCTTCGCCAAGGTGCTTTTCATTGGAGCACTCAAAGTTGTCATCCATCTTGGGATGAATTTCCCACAAGAAATGCTTCAGAATATCCTTTGAAAGCCTCGGTGCGATCTCACCAATGTTTATTGTCTCCGCCACAACTCCTCCTTCTTGTTTGGCTGCTACGGAGGCCTGGGCACCAGCTACGCCCTGCCACCAATAAGCAGGGAAATTAGAGCATATTCCACACGTGCAATTGCGCTATGAAGCCCCATTCTCCAGGGTAGAACGTGTCCGAGGCATCGCGCCGCACCGCAATGCCTTCAACGCCGCCGCTTGCCCCTGGGCGCAGCAGGCGGCGGCGCGTGATGTTCCGGCAGCTTGGCTTCTGTACCGGGCGCGGCTACCGCCGCGCCCGGATTTTTGTATTCATCGGCCCCACGGCGAGACGCTGGGGCCGATGCTGGGATGACGGCTATTCCTTCGTCTCGATGATCCACCACACGGCACGCGGCAAAGGGCGACCTGTGCCGGGCGCATAGATCGCTGCCATGCGTGGGCGGCTCGTGGTGGTGTTGGTCGTGGGTATGGTCTGGCTCCTTGCAGGAAAGCGCCCCGGCCGGAACCCGGGCGCTTCCTGCGGCGAGGGTCACGCGGCCAATGCCTCTGCGGGTTCATCCGCCACGGTGGCGGCTTCTTCCGCATCGGGCTGCCCCGCATCCTGCGGGCCTTCCTCGGGCGCGTCCTCCTGCGTGCCTTCGGCCTTGAAGATGGCGGGCATCCAGCCCGTGCCATCGGCCAGCCGCTCGGCTTCGCTGGCAATGTCGGCCTTCTTGAGCTTCGCCAGCCGGGCGACGTGCTCCGGTGCGAACGCGCCCACGGCATCCAGAATCACGGCCTTGGAAACATGCTTGAAGTAGCCTTCGGCGGTCGGCTTCCACCATGCGGCCATGTCGAGGCCCACGGCCTGTGCCAGTTCCGCGCCGGGCTGGTGTGGCGTGGCGCGGGGCGTCACCACATCCACCGTGGACGCCACGCACACGGCCAGCAACTTGACCAGTTCGCCTTGCTCCATCGCCAGCAGCGCGGTGAACAGTTCGGCGCTGTCCTTGGGCAGCTTGCCGCCCCATGCCTGTTGCAATTCGCGCAGCGCCTCAGCAGCGGACGATTCGGGCCAGTCCGGGCCCATGCCTTCCAGCCGGTCTTGTGCCGTGAGACGCACGCCCAGCGGCAGATCGTGCCCGTAGTGGCTGTCCTGCAGGACGGTTTGCACCATGCCATGCACCAGTGCGGCCAATGCCACCTGCGGATGCCGGGCAACTTCGATTTGCAGCGCGGCGGTACGGTGGGCGCTGAGGCGTTGGGCCAACCGATCAGAGATAGCGGCCTTGGGCGCTTCGTCGTTCTCGCCTTCGTCGTCGTTCTCGGCTTCCACGCTGCCGAAACCTTGGCGCAACTTTTCCGGCGTGCGCAGCGCCTTCGCTTCGGCCTCACGCATCAGCCCTCGATGAATCACTGCCTCGCCGTTGCGGTCGATGGTGACGATGGCACCGGCAGCGGCCCGCATGTTCGCGGCATAGTCCAGCAAACCATCTTCCAGTGCCTGCAACTGCTGGCCCAGGCGCTCACCTTCCTCCTGCAAGGCGTCGGCCTTGTCCTCGTCGTCGGCGTCCATCGCGGCATCGAGGGCTTCGGCTACCTCCCGCATCCTGGCTTGCAGCTTCTCGATGCGCAGGGCTTCGCGCTTGCCCGGCGTGCGCCGCTCTCTCGGGGCGCGTTGAAACGCTTGCAGGTCGGCATAGGTGGCGGCGTGTGCAGCATCCACCCATGCCCAGCCTTCGGCCTTCACCTCGGCGGCGATGCCCGCCAGCCTCTCGTGCGCCAGCCGTTCCAGCAAGGCCGCATCGTTGAGGTACACGCCCGCATCGCCTTCCGCGAACAGATCGCGGCGAATCCCGCCGCCTGCGGCTTCGTAGGTGTCCAACCCGACGAATCGCACCAGCGGATGCCGGTAAGCATCAATCTCGCGCTCGGTGAGGCGTTCGCGCAGCGCAGACGGACTGCGCTGCCACTGCGGCGCATCGTAGAACGCGGCGTCTTGCGAAGCATGATCGTCAGTGATGGAAAGCGCCATGAGTTGGTCGAGCGTGACGGCATCGGCCCGGTAGTCGGCCATCAAGCGTGGCGAAACATTCGCCAGCTTCAAGCGCCGCTGCACCACCAGCGGCGTGACGGAAAAATCCGCTGCAATGTCTTCGATGGGCCGGCCTTCGGCCACCAGCGCCGCGAAGGCTTCAAACTGGTCTGCCGGGTGCATGGCTTCGCGCTGCACGTTCTCGGTGAGGCTGGCCGTGCGGGCCGTACCATCGGCCACCAGCAGGCAAGGCACCTCCCAATCCTTGGCGAGGCGGTGCTTCTTCGCCAGCAGCTTCAACGCGGCCAGCCTGCGGCCACCGGCCACCACTTCGTAATGCTCGCCATCGGCAGCGGGAATCACGATGAGGTTTTGCAGCAGGCCCACGCGCTGGATGCTCGCGGCCAGTTCGGGAATGGACATGCGCGGGGTCTTGCGCACGTTGCGGCCCGTGGGGCGCAGCACCAGCTGCGACAGCGGAACCAGAATCATGTTCTTGCTCGGGTCGGCGGCTTGCAGCATGTTGACGGCGGTAGTGGATGCGGTATTGACGGCGCTGGTTTCGGCATGGGTAACGGCGTTCATGATGGACTCCAATCAAATGAAACAGACAGGGAATGGAGGGGAACCGCCCCTCCGGCGGGGGAACGGGTCAGGCTTTGAGGGCGCGCATGCCATCGGCCAGCAGCCACAGGGCGCGGTTCAGGCGAATGTCGGAATCGATGCCCTGCACGGGCCGGGTCTGCTGCCTGCGGCCATTGGCGGCGCGGCCAGACAATCCGCCCTTCGCGAGGTTTTCTTGGGTGCGGTTAAAGACGGACCACAAATCGGGGCGGCGATCCTCGAAGCGGCGCGGCATCAGAATCTGAGATTCGGTGATAGGCGCAGGCTTGTTCGGGTCGTTGTACTTCAAAGCCAGCGCAGCACGGGCGAACACTTCGGATTCGCCATCGTCCAAGGTGATGCCGCGCATGAGATTGCGGGATTCCTTCACCCGCTCGAAGCCGCTCAACACCTCGTAAGCGCCTGCTATGACGTGCCCGGCCACGTTGCCTTTGTGGGGCACGCGCACATCGGCCACGGTGTCACCGCACACCAGCCCATTGCTGCACACGAAACGGAACATTCCGGCCAGCATCTGATAGCTGCTGGTGCCATCGTGCGAGTTCAGCAGCACGATTTCGTTAGCCTCCGCACCGTTGATCTGGCTGGCGTGGCGCAGACGCAGCATGTGTTTGGTGTGCTCGCGCTTGCCTTCATCGCGCACGCGGGTTTGCGTCACCATGAAGGGCTGGAAGCCTTCCTTGCGAAGCTCGGTCAGCACGGCGGCCGTGGGGATGTAGCTGTACCGCTCGGAGCGGCTTTGGTGCGGGGCGTCCGCGAAGATGGACGGGGCCACGCTGCGAATCTGGTCATCCGACAGCGGGTAGTCGCTGCGCAGCGCGGGGGAATGGGAAGCGAAACGGGTTGCAAGCATGATCTTTCTCCTGACAAAGTTGGGTGTTGAAGAAGCCGCACACCGGATTCCTAGAGTCGGAGCCCAGCCTTTCGGCTGTTTGGTGCGGTCGGCACGAAGAACCCGGTTGGCCTCGTTGCCACCGTCTTTCCTGAGTTCATCGCCTGCGACGAAAGGGAGCCCGCGGTGATGGAGTCAGGAAAGATGGCTGGACAGGCAACGGCCCGTTCCACCGCCGACCGCTCGGCAAGCGAAGCGCGCAGGCCCGAAGCTGGAAGCCGGGCCGCAGGCGTCAGCCGAGCAGCGCGAGGGAACGATGGAAGCCCGACAGGGGCGAGACGCCGAAGGTGGCTCGATGCGAAGCACGACAGCGCGATCGGCCATGTTTCTTGGCCGGGGACGCCCAGACTTCAAGGCTCGATGGACACCACGCCCAGGATAGACACCATGTTCCAGGCATTGGGAAGCTGGCTCCACGGCCTTTGCGGCTGCGGATTCCTGGCCGAGCCGGCGCAGCCGGTTCGGCGGCATCGAGGGGCGCCAAGCATCGCGCGGCGGGGATAGCCCGCAGGGCTTTCCCCTGGAGGCAAGCGAAGCGCGCAGCCCTTGACGGCGAGAACGCCGTGATACGGTGAAGGGAACAGCAAGACCGCCTACCCACCTCCAACAAAGGTATGGGTAGGCAAGCGCAGCGCGCAGGCCCGCCAGGGCCGCAGGCGTCAGGGATCAAAGCCGGATGGCCGCAACTCGGAGCGAGGTGCGGGGCAACGCCCGCGAGCCCGGCGGCGCACTGTGCCGGACGCACAGTTCGGCTCCCTTGGCTTATCCGTCTGTACTGTGTTGACGCGCGTCGGATCGAAGAATCTTTTTGTTACTATTATTGGAAACACTTCAATAGGTACTCGGGGCTTGGAGGACGAGGTACGGGGAACAGCGATGAAACGTCGCGGATCGTCGATGGGCTGTGATAGCTGGCTTGCCTTGCGTCCATCGTCGATGGCATTGGCGCTTACCGGACCCACATTGGGTCGGCACATGGGCGCGGCATTGAGCCGCCTAAAATCGTGGTGTCAGAAGCGCGCTTGGCGGTTCATGCATCGCACACCATTGTGATTTTCGTAATGGAGCGCTGGCTTGGCACGATGCGGCGCGTTTGAACGACCTGCGGCCATTATTTCTAATGAGCCGGCAGGCCGGTGGTTCAGGCGTGCGACACGATGGGCTCGGCCGGTGCAACGGACAAGCGCATACCGACCGCATGCAGCACGGCCAGCAAGGTCTTGAGCGTCGGGTTGCCTGTCGGCGACAGCGCCCGGTAGAGCGCTTCACGGGTGATGCCTGCTTCCTGAGCAACCGTCGCCAGTCCGCCGTAGGCCTCGGCCACGTCGCGCAGCGCGAGCAGGCCGACCGCACGATGCTCCGGGTTGTCCAGCTCTTCCAGTGCAGATTTCAGGTATTCGACCGCAAAACCTCGATCGGCACGCAGCTCGGCAATGGTGGCCTCGCTATGGGAGACCGAGGCGGCATGTTTGCGATTGCTCATGTATTTCTCCGTTTCCAGTCCAGCCAGTATTCCTTGGCCCGTTGAATGTCCGCATCCTGCGAGCGCTTGTCGCCGCCACACAGCAGGATGACCAGCGCCGCACCGTGCCGGCCGATGTACACGCGGTAGCCGGGGCCGATGTCCTCGCGCAGTTCCAGGACACCTTCGCCGACCGGCTTGATGTCGCCAAAGATGCCCAGGGACACCCGCCGGAAACGGATTTCCAGCTTGGCCCGAGCCCGTGCGTCCCGCAGATCGGCCAACCAATCGGTCAGCGGCACCGCACCATCTACACGTTGGTATCGCCGGACTTTAATCATGGCGCGGCCTCCATTGTAACTTATAAATCACAAACATCAAGGTGGCCACCTTCATGATGCAAGCTCGGCCGACGCATCGGTCGCGCGCTTGCTGCCGGGCGGGACTGCGCGCGTGCCGTCCTTGCGATGCCGAAATGGCTTGTAGACCGCGACCGGGCTCTTGGGCTCCTGTGCGATCGGAGCTGGAGGCGGAACGTCGATGGCTGGCGACGGCCGGGTTTCGATCACGACTTTGCGCCGGCTCGCCACCAGCTCGGCAGCTGCGCGAACGGGATCATCCTCGGTGTGCACGTACCGCATGAACATCGTGACCGTCTTGTGCGCGGTCAGTGCCATGCCGACTTTCACGGGGACGCCTGAGTTGGCGATGTCCGTCGCCGCGCGATGGCGGATGCCGTGCGTTCCGACATGGGGAACGCCGGCGCGATTGAGGACGCGCCGCCATGCCTGATAGTAGGAATTCGCGGTCAGCGATTTCTTGTGATTGAAGATCGACGGGCAGACATAGGGAGAATTCTCGTAGCGCGCCGCGGTTGACAAGAGCCGGTGCGCTTCCTCGCTCATGGGCTTGGACATGTCCCCAGTCTTGCTGTCCGGCCAGACCACGCGCTTGTTGGGCAGGTCGATCCAGTCCCACTCCAGCAACAGGATCTCCGACATGCGGGCAGCGAACTCGAACTGCAGCCGGATCGCCAGTGTCAGCGTCGGGTGCTCCAGTCCTTCGGCGTCGGCCTTTTCGAGATAGGCGAACAACAGCGCCATCTGCGCGTCAGTGATCAGGCGCGTCTTACCTTTCTCGGGGTACTTCGGAACGTGCCGGCAGGGATTGGAGCCATCGGGCCGGTAGCCCCACAGTTCGGCGAGGTTGAACATCTTGCGAATGCAGCCGAGCACCCGATTGGCCTGGATGGGCGACTTCTCCTTGCGCTTCATCAGCGCGGTTACATCCAGGCGGGTGACGTCCGCCACTTTCATGTTGCCGAAGGCCGGAATGATCGAGCGGTCGATCTGATGCTGGTACGAACGTTGGGTGCTCGGCTTGTTGCGGGTCTTGGAGTAGTCCTCCATGAACCGGGTACACAGTTCGGCAACGGTCGGCGCCTTGCGCGCCTCCGCCTTCTGGCCGCCGGGGTCGCCGCCACGGCGAACTTCGGCCAGCCAGTTTTGCGCGAGCGTGCGGGCTTGCTCGACGGTCAGTTCACCGAACAGCCCAAGCGACGGCTTGCGGCGCTCGCCAGCGTTGGTGCGATACTGCACCATGAACACCTTCCGGCCTGTGGGGGTCACCTTGCACAGGAAGCCCGGAACCAGCGTGTCGCGCAGTTCCACGTCAGTGGATTGAGGCTGCGCCGTATCGACCGTCGTTTTCGTCAGTTTGATCTTCGCCATGATTGCTCCTTGGAATTGCCCGATTTCCAGGAGCCAGGCAGGAGCCAAGCGAAAGGGAGCCGGGTCGATTTGCATCAAGCACCCGGGTATCATCAAGACAAGATGCCCCTATGAAAACCTGCCTCGGGGGCTTGATCCAAGCCCGGAGTGCCTCGGTGCAGTACCGATTCTTCGGCTTAAAATCCGCCGCTTTCCTGAAAAGGGGCGTGCCGGTTCGACCCCGGCTCGGGGCACCACTACGATTCAATCATGTCAAGTTACAACGCTCCCTTTGAAATCCATGTCCACGGACAGGTCCAGTTGCGCGCCGATGCCAGCTTTGAACAGCTCCAGGAGGCGCTCAAACCCCTGTGGAAGTACGCTGGAGCCCGCTCGCTAGCCGATGGCGCGGTGAGCGCCTACGAAGAAGAGCCGGGCATCAAGTTCGATGCGCAAGACCACATGCTGCAGATGTGCTGGACGGTGCGTGGCGACGAGGATTTTCGCCAGTCGCTCGACGAGATGTGCATGAGTCTCAACGAGTTGGCCGAATTGGGCGCCGCCATCGAGGTGACGTTTTATGACGCCGATTTCGATGAGGACGAGGAAGACGACGGCACCGAGTCGCGCGACGATTTTGTGATGCTATTCGTGGGCCCTACACCTGCGGCCATCATGCAGGTGCAGCGCGATTTGCTGGTGCAGGATGTGGTGAACATGATGGAGCGCCACTTTGATGGCGCCGAGCTCGGTGGCGTGGTGGCCGAGATCGACAAGCTGTTCACCCAGCGTTTCGACGCCCTGGTCAATTCGCTGGAAATTGGCAAGCCCCCGCGTGGATCGGGCGGGCCTGGCGGCTCGGGTGGCGGTCACGGTGGCGGACGTCGGCCGCGCCACCTTCATTGAGATCGCTGGTGTTGCAGGGGCAGCGCACTGACCTGGCCCGACTTCCTGCGTTGCACTTGCCGGTAACTGGATGAAAACCGACCTGCCTTACCTGCGCACCTACCCAGAGCCGCTGCAAGACCAGGCCCGGCAACTGCTGGTCGAGGGGCGGCTGGGCCCTGTGTTGCTGCGCAAATACCCCCAGCCGCACGCGGTGCGCAGCGACAAGGCGTTGTATGACTACGCTGCAGAACTCAAGTCGCGCCACCTGCGCAACGCAGGCACGGTGAACAAGGTCGTTTTTGACAGCAAGATCCATGTCGTGCGCCATGCGCTGGGGTTGCACACTGCGGTTTCGCGCGTGCAGGGCAACCGCCTGGCGGCAAAGCATGAGATTCGTGTTGCGGCCATGTTCAAGCAGGTTCCGGACGAGTTTTTGCGCATGATCGTGGTGCACGAACTGGCCCATTTGCGCGAGAAAGACCACGACAAGGCCTTTTACAAGCTGTGCGAGCACATGGAGCCGCAATACCACCAGTACGAGTTTGACGTGCGCCTTTACCTCACGCACCTCGAGCACGCTGGCGAGCGTCTGTGGGTGCTGGAATAGCTATCAATTAAATAGCTGCTTGCGCTTTATACAAAAGCGCTACAGGCTGATTTGATCTGTATTTACGGGGTGGAGACTGTGGCGCAGCAGTCGGGTGGCAACTGAAGCCAGCGTTCTGCGGCCGCCTGCAACGGTGCGAGTGCGCCGGTGGTGAGCAAGCGGATGGAGGCGGGTGCCTCAGCCGCTGAATCTTCGGGGGTGAGCAGCGCATCCTTGTGCAACAGGCGCCGCGTTTGCCGTGCCACCGGCTCGCCGGTTTCAATCAGCCGCACCTGCGGGCCAACGAGTGAGCGCAGCTCGTCCGCTACAAACACATAGTGCGTGCAGCCCAGCACCAGCGTGTCGATTTCGCCCGTTTTGGTGCCAAATGTGCCCATGGCGCTGATGTAGCGTGCGCACAGTGCTCTGGTTTCGGTAGCGAAAGGGTCGGCGGGCAAGGGCCGCGCCGTGCTGTCTTCTATGGCGCGCGCCAGGCCATCGCAGGGCTGGACAATGAATTCAGTCTGCCCGGCCAACGACGCCAGCAGCCTGGAAAATTTCTCGCTGGTCAGCGTGCCGCGCGTGCCGATGACACCGATGCGCCCGGTTTTGCTCAACGCTGCAGCCGGTTTGAGGGCGGGCTCCAGCCCCACCAGCGGCAGGTCGGGCTGGCTGCTGCGCACTTCATGGATGGCGGCGGCCGTGGCCGTGTTGCAGGCCACCACCAGCGCCTTGATGTGGTGCTGCTCACGCAGGTAGCGCGTGATGGCGTGCGTGCGGCCGCTCACGAAGGCGTCGCCCCGCGCGTCGCCATAGGGCGCATTGCCGCTGTCGGCCAGATAGACAAAGCGCTCGTGGGGCAATTCGGCCCGCAGCGCCTGCAGCACGCTCAGGCCCCCGATGCCACTGTCGAAAACGCCGATGGGTTGCGCGGCACGCTTCATGGTGTCAGGGCGGATAGGAAAAAGGGGGGCATGGCGGCGGGCCACCCGCTGTGTGCGGATGGCGCTTCTGCGCTAATGGCGTGCCGCCATGCCCGGCGGCATCAGGCTGCTGCGACTTCGATGCCCTTGAATTCGCCCGTGGCGATACGCTTTTGCCACTCGGCCGGGCCGGTGATGTGGGCGCTGGTGCCCCCGGCATCCACGGCCACGGTCACGGGCATGTCCACCACGTCGAATTCGTAGATGGCTTCCATGCCGAGGTCTTCGAATCCCACCACCTTGGCGGTCTTGATGGCCTTGCTGACCAGGTAGGCGGCGCCGCCCACCGCCATCAGGTAGGCTGACTTGTGGTTCTTGATGGACTCAATGGCCACGGGGCCGCGCTCAGCCTTGCCGATCATGGCGATCAGGCCGGTCTGCTCCAGCATCATGTCGGTGAATTTGTCCATGCGCGTAGCGGTGGTCGGGCCGGCAGGGCCCACAGCCTCGTCGCGCACGGGATCGACCGGGCCCACGTAATAGATCACGCGGTTGGTAAAGTCCACGGGCAGCTTCTCGCCCTTGGCCAGCATGTCCTGAATGCGCTTGTGTGCGGCATCGCGGCCGGTGAGCATCTTGCCGTTGAGCAGCAGCGTGTCGCCGGGCTTCCAGCTGGCCACTTCTTCCTTGGTGAGGGTGTCGAGGTTGACCTTCTTGCTCTTGTTGTAGTCGGGCGTCCAGTTCACGTTGGGCCACAGGTCCAGGCTAGGGGGCGTGAGGTACACGGGGCCCGAGCCGTCCATCACGAAGTGCGCGTGGCGCGTGGCGGCGCAGTTGGGGA
>JAXMJH010000102.1:0-55432 GCA_034376725.1 Lysobacteraceae bacterium
ACGTCCGGCTGGCGGACGACCGGGCGGCAAGCCGGGTGGCAACAAGCCCGGCGGCGGGCGTCCCAGCGGCAATCGCAGCGGCGGCCCGCGTCCAGGCAACCGTTCCGACGGCAATCGTTGAGTTCGGCCCCAGGGCTCGGACAAGGCCCGCGCTAAACCCAGTCTGAGCAGTCAGCGTCCGACTGATTACTGAAGCAGTTCGAAGCTATCGGCATCGAGCTGTGCGGGGAATCGCTGGCGATGCTCGGCCAGGGCCGCTGCAGACAGGGTAACCGTGGTGACGGCAGGCTCGAAGGCGAGCTCGGCCAGCGGGCGACCCAAATGGTCGATGATGGCGCTGTCGCCGGCATAGTCGATCCCGTTGCCATCGCGCCCGACCCGGTTCACCGCCGCCACGCAGGCCAGATTCTCGATCGCCCGGGCGCGCAGCAGGGTGCGCCAGTGCTCGCGGCGCGGCGCCGGCCAGTTGGCGACAAACAGCAGCAGATCGTAGTCGAAGCGCTCGGTCGCCGGATCGAAACGATTGCGGCAGAACACCGGAAACCGCAGGTCGTAGCAGACCTGCGGACACACCCGCCAACCTTTCAGGTCGACGATCAACCGGTCCCGACCGGCCGCGTAGCGGGTATGCTCGCCGGCCATGCGAAACAGATGGCGCTTGTCGTAGTGCCGGATCGCGCCGTCGGGCGTGGCCCAGAACATCCGGTTGAACACGCCCGCCTCGGTGCGAATCTGCACACTTCCGGTCACCGCGGCATCCAGCTCGCCGGACAGCGTGGTCAGCCATCTGACCGTGGGGCCATCCATGCCTTCGGCATTTTCCAGCGCCTCGTTGCTGAACCCGCTGGTGAAGGTTTCCGGCAGCAGCACCAGGTCGGTCCGCCCGGCCAGCGGCCGCGCCAGCTCGGCGTACATCTCGCGGTTTCCTGCCGGGTCGTGCCAGAGGGTGTCGCCCTGCACCAGAGATACCCTGAGGTCGGTCATGACGCATCTCCAGACGATCCGGCCGGCAATCCCGCAAGGCGCTCGATTGCGGCTTCGAGCGTCTGCGGGTTCTTGGCGAAGCAAAGCCGCACCAGACGCTGGCCGGCCGGCGCCTGGGCATAGAACGGCGACAGCGGAATCGCCGCCACGCCGTGCTCCACGGTCAACCAGCGGGCGAAGGCAGCATCGTCCAGATCGCTGACTGCCGAGTAGTCGACCAGCTGAAAATAGCCGCCGGGAACCGGCAGCGGGCGCAGCGGAGTGCCCGCCAGCAGGGCCGCGAAATGGTCGCGTTTGGGCTGATAGAAATCGCCCAGCGCGCGGTGATGCTCCGGGTGCTCGCGCAGCATCGCCGCCAGCGCCCACTGGGCCGGCGCAAAGGTGCAGAAGGTGTTGTACTGGTGCACTTTGCGAAACTCGGCGGTGAGCGCTGCCGGTGCAATGCAGTAGCCGATCTTCCAGCCGGTGCAGTGGAAGGTCTTGCCGAAGCTGGACACCACGAAACTGCGTTCGGCCAGCGCCGGGTAGCGCAACATGCTCTCGTGCCGGCGACCATCGAACACGATGTGTTCGTAGACCTCGTCCGACAGAATCAGCAGGTCGTGCGACTCGACAAGATCATGCAGCGCAGCGATGTCATCGCCGTCGATCGTCGCGCCCGATGGATTGTGCGGACTGTTGATGATCAGCAGGCGGGTACGCGGAGTAATGGCCGCACGCACCCGATCGAAATCGATGGAGAAATCGACCGGGTCCAGCGGCACATGGATCGCCCGTCCGCCAGCCAGTTCGATGGCCGGCTCGTAGCAGTCGTAGCACGGGTCGAGGACGATCACTTCATCGCCGGCTCCGACCACCGCCTGCACGGCATCGAAGATCGCCTCGCTGGCGCCGCTGGTCACTGTGATCTGCTGCTCCGGATCGGCTTCCAATCCATAGTCGGCAAGGGTCTTTTCGGCAATCGCCTCGCGCAGCGCAGCCACGCCGTGCATCGCTGCGTACTGATGCTTTCCGCCGCCCAGCGCGCGAACCAGTTCCGCGCAGAGAAACGCCGGCGGCTCGAAGTCCGGAAAGCCTTGGCCGAGGTTGATCGCCTCGTGCTCGGCGGCCAGCCGGGACATGACCGTGAAGATGGTGGTGCCCACCCGGGGCAGTTTGCTTGCGATCATTGCTTTCGTCTCAGGGTTCCGCGAAGACCCGAACGGGGGCCGAAGCCCCCGTCCGAAGTCCCGCGCCAGTGCGAAAGCTTACGGGCAGACCTTGGGATCCGACAACCGCGCCACCGGCAGCGACTCCAGCCAGTTGCCGGTCAACGGCGCGGCGAACTGGGCGGCCACTTCGACCGAACTCAGGCTGCCGCCGGAAAACACCCGGTTGAGCGTGCCGACCTGAACGCGCGGCGCGGGCTGTACGCCCGGACCGGTGCACGCCGGGCATGGCCCGTTGGAGAACTGCTCGATGGTCAGGGTGTTCGCGCCGGCATTGAAGCCGCTGCGATTGGCCAGCAACCAGCGCGGAATGCCCTGCCCGTCGTATAGATACGCGGCATAGAACTCGAACTCCGGCTCGGTCTGCACGCTGTAGCCGAAGCCGGGCTGGCCGGCGCCGGGCTTGCTGGGCGGGAACCAGTGCCCGGTCACGTTCAGCAGGCTGCCGCCGGCGGTCGGACAGTTGCGCGAGGCGGTCAGCTCCTGCATCCGCTCGGAGCCGGTTTCGCCGTCGAGCTGGTAACTGAACACCAGGGTGGACAGCCCGCCCGGATTCTCGCCGGTGAAGCTCAGCGTGGCCTGACCCACCTCGGTGACGCTGCCCACGGTGCCATCCCAGGCCACCCGCAGCAGGGGCACCGTCCATTGCCCGGCATTGGCGGCCGGCGCGGCACCGGCCATCAGGTACCAGGTGGCAGAGCCGTCGGCGAGGTAGGTGTACCAGACCGCCAGCCAGGTCGACCCGTTGCCGGCATCGTCGAACAGCAGGCCATGCCCGGAACGATCAGGGTTGAAGTAGTGGGTAAACCGGCGCTGCGACGCAGTCTGGCTGTCGATGGTGGCGCTGATCTGCGCGGTGGTTCCACCGCTGCGCGCAACCGGCGTGACGTACCAGCGGCCCGGACTCAGGTCGGTGCCGGACAGGGTGACCGTCTTGGTGGCTGTGGTGCCGGTGACCTGGCGCAGCGCCTGGCCGCGGGCCGGCGCCGCGCCGATGCTGGCGTTGCTGTTGTTCAGCGCGCCGGCTTTGGCCACGAACAGATCGTAGTCCCCCGCGTTGGTCATGCGCCACGTCACCTGGCTGGCATTGCCCGGCACATCGAAGAAGATGCGCTCGTGGCTGGCCCCGGCCGGCAAGCGCACGGTCTGCGGCTGACCGTGGGCCAGCGCGCGGGCGGCGTATTGATTGACCGTCGCGCTGAGTCCGATGCGCACTGGAATTTCGGCCACCACCGAACCGGGCAGGGAAGACAGCAACAGAAACGCGCGCCGCGACTCGCCCGGCAACAGGCTTGGATCATCCCAGGCCATCCGCAAATTGAACGCAGCCTGCGAAGCGACCGTTCCCGGGCCGGTGAAAACCAGACCACCGGCATCGGTCTCCATGGGAACCAGCGCATGGTCGATTTCGATTTGATCCGTTCCCGTGCTACCGGCGTCGAAATTCTGCACCAGGATCCAGTAGGTGCGCTGGGGCGCGCCAACGAGCTGGATGATCTCGACATCGCACGCCTCGAGCGCGGCAAGGGCGATCGAGAAACACTCTTCCTCGTCTTCCTCGGCTACGCCGTCGCCATTGGAATCCTCTCCGACGAAAAGATCGATGTCCCGCGCAGTCGCCGAGCGGGCATCGACAACCAGTCGCCAGCGGCGCTGCTGCGAACCGGTATTGGCTGGAATCTGAACCAGCAACGTGTGAACACCCACCCCGCCATCGTAAGGATCGCCCTCGGTCGGGTCTTCGGGCACGAGCACGGCGTTGCGCTGAACGGGCACCAAAGCCGTCGATTCGAAACGCGCGCTGGGCAACGGGATGAGCCCGGACAACGGCAGATCGAGGTGGCCAGCGTCGGATGTGACCGTGCGCACGATATTGGATGGCACATTGCCCGGATCGACAAAAACCGCGAGCGGCATTGCGATATCGGGCGTCCCGTCGTTGTTGAGATTGCGCAGCCGTACGGAACCGAACTGCCAGCGGCCGGCGAGCGACTGTTCCTGAACGGCAATGGTGAAGGTCAACGTCTGCCCGGCATTGGCAGCCAGCGCGAACTGTTCGACGTTCGCCGTAACAGTCATGCCGTCAGGCACCTGCGGCTCTACTCGCCAGGAGCCTCCACCGCGCAGATCGACAACGCGCCGGGTCAGCTGGCAGCTCTGAAAACACGACTCATGGGCAAGCGACGGCAGGTTCAGTTCGCGAGGCCGCCCGCCAGCCGCAGGATTGGCGTTGGCGAATGTCGGAAAGCCCGACACTGCCGACGGGAAATACAGCCCGGCCCGTGCCGCGAGCGCCAGATCGATCACCCCGGCGCCCTGCGCGAACGCATTGGCCGCGCCGACGCCATCGGAATCGCGTCCGCTGGCGCGCGCCGTGCCCACCAGGGCGGCAGCGAGTTGATCGGCTCGCCAGGCCGGCGAGCGACCCGCATTGCGCGTCGCCCCGATCAGTAGCGCGGCCGCACCAGCCACATGCGGCGTCGCCATTGACGTGCCGGACAGGTTGCCCACAGCACTGTCGCTGCTTTCCAGGGCCGCCCGCACCGCGACCCCGGGGGCGGTGACCTCGGGCTTGAGGACGCCGCGCACGTCGACGCCGCCGCCCGGATTCGGGCCACGGCCACTGAACGATGCCAGAACATCGGCCCGGCTGGGGGCATCCTGAAGCGTAGGCTCGGTCACGCGACCGCGATGTCCCGTTCCGGTCGACAGCCATGACAGCAGTTTCTGGCCGTCCTGGAAGGTCAGATGGGTGGTCGGAATGCTGTGAGGGTCTGCCACAACACTGGCACCGTCGAATTGCTGGTTGATCAGCACCGAGGCGCTACCGCCGGCACGCCGGACGTTGTCGCTCTTGGCCACCCGGGCTTGGATGCCGCGCAGACAGGTGACGATCTTTCCGCCGCTGAACTTGTTCGGCTCGTTCGGCCAGGGATTGCTCGAGCCGTCCGGCTCATTGTTGGAACCGGGCAGCAAACCGGTGCCGCTGCCCGTGCTGCACAGAGGCTCGGCGGGATCGCGATCGAACAGCAGCTCGGCGCTGCCGCCCGATGCGCTGGCGCCGAAAAGACTGCCGCCGTCGGGAGGCGGCGAATCGCCGCCGGACAGCAAGAGCTGATTGCCCTGAAACCGGGTGTGGGTGGCTGCCGCTACGGTGAGCACCCAGGGCGCATTGCCCGGCGAAGTGACGGTGCCTGCGCCTGGCCCGCTGTTGCCGGCGGCGACGACACTGAGTACCCCCGCATCGCGCAGGCTCAGCATGGCGTCGGCATCGAACGAGTTCCACGGGTCGCGCGCTTCCCCGCCGATGGAATAATTGACCACGTCCACACCGTCCGCTGCGGCGCGGCCGAGAGCGGCAAGCAACCAGCTGCCCCGGCATTGCGATGTCCCCTCGCAAGCTTTGTAGCTGATCAGGTTAGCCCTCGGCGCGACGCCCGAAATCGGCCTGACAACGCCACTGATGGTGGTCTGCAGTCGATTCCCGGCGACGGTGCTGGCGACATGGGTCCCGTGCCCCTCCCCATCCAGGCCGTTATTGGGTTCCCCGTCTCCGGTGCCGGTGGTGAAATCGTAGACGCCGATCAACTTGCTGTTGCAGGTGGCCTGGGCACTGGCGCACAAGCCCAGCAGCTGACCGCGCGGGTTGCTGTGGGTGAACCCGCCGCTGGTGGCGGCAAACGAAAGGTGCGTCGGAGTGATGCCCGTGTCGATCACGCCGACCACGACCCCCTCGCCGCGCGATTGCAGTCCAGCGACGCCGTTCCAGAGCTGCGGAGCCTGGATCCACGGCGGGCCAGCATCGGTCTGGATCGAATCGACCCAGTCAGGCGCAATCCTCCGGACGCCCGGTTGGCGGGCAATTTCCTCAGCCTCGTCCGGGGTGAGTTCCACCGCCACGCCATTGAAGACCACGTCGTAGACGTGACTCGGCAGCAATGCGCGTCCCACGTTACGCTGCGCCTGAAGCAAGTGTTCGTCTCGCCGCTCGCCGAGGTAGGCGCGATAGACGCGGCTGGCGGGCGCGTCGACATCCAGTTTCGCCGCGCCGGTGATCGCCGGGCTGGTGGCAGCGAGTCGCTTCCCGGCGCCGCCCGAGGCGCTCGCCGTTTGCCCGGCGACTTCGCCCCGGAAGCTCGCCAGCGGCGCATCCTCGAACTGGATGATGTAGGTCCGCATGGCTGAATCCGGCGTGCCGGACGCGCCGCCCGCGGCCAGCGCGGAGGGCTGGCCTGCGGCGAACGCAAACGTCGCCAGCGCCATCACCGTGGCACTGTGAAGCCCGTTTTTTGCGATGCGTGGCGTCTTTCTGAATCGAGTCATGGCGTGCGCCCCCTGACGCATAACCGAAGCGGTGGTCGAACCGGGATGAATCCCGGATCTGGGTTGCCGGGAATCGGCAACGACCGATGATCACAGTCGAGCCGTCAAGAAAATGATAGTGATCTCCCGAAGCTGAAGGCAGCCACGACGATTGATCCGGATCATAGACATCAAGCACCCGTGCTGGCTAGCATGCCCCATCTTCAAGACCGACGACATGAAGCAACCGACGTTTTCCTCCTCCGCCCTGCTGGCCGCACGCGCGTTGCGCTTCGAGCGCAATGAAGAACCGGTGTTCGGCCCGCTGGACTTCGAAGTGGACGCCGGCGAAGCGCTGCTGGTCAGCGGTGGCAACGGCAGCGGCAAGACTACCCTGTTGCGCGTATTGGCCGGCCTGCTGAGCCTGTCGGAAGGCGAGGTGCTGTTGTTCGGCGAACCCTGCCGGCGCGACGCGCTGGCCCGCCAGGTGGGTTTTCTGAGCCACCTGCACGGTCACAAGAACGACCTGACCGCCGTGGAAAACCTGCGCTTTGCGGTCGGCCTCGGCGGTCAGCGGCGCGGCAGCCTGATCGATGCCGCGCTGTCCAGCGTGGGGCTGGACGGCTATCAGGACACGCTGGCCGGCAAACTTTCCGCCGGTCAGAAAAAGCGCCTCGCCCTGGCCCGGCTGCTGCTGGTCCCGGCGCGCCTGTGGCTGCTGGACGAGCCCTATGCCAATCTCGATCTGGAGGGCATCGAACTGGTCAACCGACTGATCCAGAAGCAGACCCGGGAGGGCGGCGCGGCACTGGTCACCTCGCACGGCGCCTACGCCGCGCCGCCGGTCAGGACCCGACATCTGAGTCTGGGCGACCGACGGGCGCCACAGGGCGGTGACCGACATGGCTGAGCCGGGCCTGATGCGCGCCGCTGCGGCGATGCTGACCCGCGACCTGCGCCTGGTCTGGCGCCGTCGCGGCGATGCCACCCAGCCGATGCTGTTTGCGGTGCTGGTGGTCAGTCTGTTTCCGCTGGCGCTGGGCAACCAGCCCGAACTGCTGGCGCGAATGGCACCCGGTGTGCTCTGGGTGGCCCTGTTGCTGGCCAGCCTGTTGACCCTGGATCGTCTGTATCGGGGCGATGCCGAGGACGGCAGCCTGGAGCAGATGCTGCTGACGCCGGTGCCGCTGTCGTGGTTGATCGCGGTACGCGTGCTGGTTCACTGGCTGACCACGGCGCTGCCGCTGGTCGCCATCACGCCGCTGCTGGCAGAATTGATTCATTTGCCGGGAGACCTGTTGGGCCTGCTGATGCTCACCCTGTTGCTAGGTACTCCGCTGCTCAGTCTGATCGGCGCAGTGGTCGCCGCGTTGACCGTCGGCATGCGCTCGTCTGGTATGCTGCTCGGGCTTCTGGCGCTGCCGCTGTACGTGCCCATCCTGGTGTTCGGGGCCGGCATTGTGATGGCCGCCGAACAGGGCCTTCCGTGGCAGGGCGCCATGCTGTTGCTCGCCGCCGCACTGGCGTTGAGCCTGGTCCTGGCTCCGCTGGCCGCTGCAACGGCCATCCGCATCGCGATGACCTGAGAGACGACATGAATCCGATGGTTCGCTGGTTCCATAAGTTGGGCTCGCCGCCCTACTTCTTCCGCTTCGCCGGCGCCTGGATTCCCTGGCTGTGGGCGCTTGCCGTGGGCATGATGGCCTGGGGCCTGTGGCTGGCGCTGTATCAGGCGCCGGCCGATTACCAGCAGGGCGACAGCGCACGCATTCTCTACCTGCACGTCCCCAGCGCCTGGATGAGCCTGTTCATCTACGCGCTGATGGCGTTCTACGCCGCCATCGCACTGATCTGGCGGATCAAGCTGTGCGAGGCGCTGGCGATGGCCTGCGCACCAATCGGAGCGGCGTTCACCGTCATCACCCTGGCGACCGGCTCGATCTGGGGCCGACCGATGTGGGGCACCTGGTGGGAATGGGACCCGCGACTGACTTCCGAGCTGATCCTGTTGTTCCTCTATCTCGGGGTCATCGGCCTGAATGCCGCCATCGAAGAGCGCCGTACCGCCGCGCGCGCAGCCGGATTTCTGGCCATCGTCGGGGTGGCCATCCTGCCGGTGATCCGCTATTCCGTGGAATGGTGGAACTCCCTTCACCAGGGTGCGACGATCCGGGTGATGGGCGAGTCGAGCATGGATCCGAGCATGGTCATGCCGCTGATCGTCATGGTGGTGGCGACCAAGTTCTGGTTCCTCGCCTCGCTGCTGCAACGCACGCGGGTCGACATGCTCTCGCGCGAGGCCGGCAAGGATTGGGCGCGCGCTGTCGCAGACACGGAGTCCGCGCGATGAACCTGCTGCCCGAATTGACCTACGCGCCCTACGTTTGGGGCTCGATCGCCGTGTTTCTCATCGTTTTCTTCTGGGACGCGTTCGCGCCCTGGCTGAAACTGCGTCGGCTGCGCCGGGATATTGCCCTGCGCGCCCGACGCTCCGCCGCCCGCACCTCGCCTGCCGATAGCCAAAGCCCATGAATCCTGTCCGCCGAAACCGCCTGCTTCTGATTCTCGCCCTGCTGGTCGCCGCCGCCGTGGCGGTCGCCCTGGTCACGCTCGCGCTCCAGCAGAACCTCACCTACCTGTATACGCCCGGCCACGTGCACAGTGGCGAAGCGCCGGACGGCAGCCGGTTCAGGCTGGGCGGCGAGGTCTGCGACAACAGCTTCGTGCGCACCGAGGGCACACTGAACGTGCGCTTCGATGTCACCGACCGCGAGCGATCGCTGCCGGTGCGCTACGAGGGCATTCTTCCCGACCTGTTCCGCGAGGGTCAGAGCATCATCGCCACCGGCGCAATGGTCGATGACACCTTCGTCGCCGACCAGATCCTCGCCAAGCACGACGAGACCTACATGCCCAAGGAGGTCGCCGATGCCATGGCCCAGGCGATGAGCAAGCCGGCAGGCAGCGGATGCCCGCAGCCGCCGACCAATCCGGTCGCCGCACAGTGAGCGTGCTTCCGGAGATTGGCCAGGTCGCGCTGATTCTGGCTCTGCTGTCGGCAATCGCGCTCGGTTCGCTGCCCTTGATCGGCGCCCAGCGCGGGCACGAAGCACTGATGCGAATCGCCCGTCCGGCCTCATGGGTGCAGTTCCTTCTGTTGGCAGTTTCCTTCGCCGCGCTGACCTGGTCGTTCGTGGTGCAGGATTTTTCGGTGGCCTACGTCGCCAACAATTCCAATTCGCTGCTGCCGATGCATTACCGGTTTTCGGCGGTCTGGGGCGGGCACGAGGGTTCCTTGCTGCTGTGGGTGCTGATCCTGGCCGGCTGGACGGCTGCCGTAGCACGTTTCAGCCGCAGCCTTCCGCTGCCCGTGGTGGCCCGCGTGCTCGGTGTCATGGGCCTGATCGCGGTCGGCTTCCTGTCGTTCACCCTGTTCACCTCCAACCCGTTCGATCGCCTGTTGCCGGCGGTGCCGGAAGGCCGCGATCTCAATCCGCTGCTGCAGGATCCGGGCCTGATTTTCCATCCGCCCATGCTCTACATGGGTTATGTCGGATTCGCGGTGGCGTTCGCTTTCGCCGTCGCGGCTCTGCTCGACGGCAAGCTGGATGTCCGCTGGATTCGCTGGTCGCGGCCGTGGACCAATGTCGCCTGGGCCTTCCTCACCCTGGGCATCGCGCTCGGCTCGTGGTGGGCCTACTACGAGCTGGGCTGGGGCGGCTGGTGGTTCTGGGATCCGGTCGAGAATGCCAGCTTCATGCCGTGGCTTGCCGGCGCGGCGCTGCTGCACTCGCAGGCGGCGACCGAAAAGCGCGGCAACTTCCGCGGCTGGACGCTGTTGCTGGCGATTGCCGCGTTCTCGCTGTCGCTACTCGGCACTTTTCTGGTGCGCTCGGGCGTGCTCACCAGCGTGCATGCCTTCGCCTCGGATCCCGAGCGCGGTCTGTTCATTCTGGTCTTTCTGATCATCGTCATCGGCGGCTCGTTGCTGCTGTATGCGGTCAGGGCGCCGCGCGACGACACCGGGGCGGCGTTTGCGCCGGCCTCCCGCGAGACCCTGCTGCTGGCCAACAACCTGCTGCTCACCGCAGCCTGCGCCATGGTGCTGATCGGCACCCTGTTTCCGCTGTTTGCCGACGCCCTGGATCTGGGCCGGTTTTCGGTCGGCCCGCCGTACTTCGGCCTGCTGTTTACCCTGCTGATGGCCCCGCTGGTGCTTCTGTTGCCATTCGGGCCGCTGAGCCGCTGGCAGCGCGAGCAGATGAGTCGACCGCTGGCCATGCTGCTGCCGTGGGCCGGATTGGCGCTGGTGGCTGGCGCGATCGGATTCTTCCTGCTGCCGCAGGGCACGCTCAAGACCGCTGCCGGTCTTACCGCCGCCTTCTGGGTGATCGCCGGCACCCTGCGCTATGTCTGGCTGCGGGCGCGAAGTTCAGGCCGCATGACTGCAGAGAATATCGGCATGACCCTGGCGCACATCGGCGTGGGGGTGTTCGTGGCCGGCGTGCTGGTGGTGGAAAGTACGCACCTTGAGACCGACGTGGCAATGACACCCGGCCAGACCTTCTCGGCACGTGGCTACGACTTCCGTTTCGAGGGTATGGAGCGTGTGCCCGGTCCGAATTACCTGGCCGATCGCGCCACGGTGACAGTCACCCGTGGCGACCGGGTGATCGAGCTGCATCCGGAAAAGCGAGCCTATGCCAGCGGCGGACAGGTGATGGCCGAGGCGGCCATCGATTGGGGTCTGATCCGCGATGTCTATGTCGCCCTGGGCGAGCCGCTGGATGCGGCCGGAAACAGTTGGGCGCTGCGCATCTACATCAAGCCGATGATCCGCTGGATCTGGCTGGGCGCGCTGCTGATGGCGATCGGCGGATTCGTGGTGGCCGGCGACCGGCGCTTCCGGGCCCGGCCGCTGGCGGAGAAAGCCGCATGATTTCCCGACTCTGGCCGTTCCTGCTGTTCATGATGCTGGCCGTGCTGCTGGCGGTGGGCGTTTCGATGAGCGGCCGGGAGAATCGCGAAGCGATCGCGTCGCCGCTGATCGGCAAGCCGGCACCGGATTTCACGCTGCCCACGCTGTACCAACCGGACCAGATGATCGCACTGGCCGAGCTTCGTGGCGCGCCGTTTCTGCTCAATGTCTGGGGCAGCTGGTGCCCGGCGTGCCGCGATGAGCACCCCTACATCGAGCAGTTGGCGGCCAGCGGAAAGATCAAGGTGGTCGGCTTCAACTGGAAGGACGAGCGCGATGACGCGATCCGCTGGCTGGCGCAGTTCGGCGACCCTTACCATTTGATCGTGGTCGATTTCCCCGGCAAGGTGGCCATCGACTGGGGCGTCTACGGCGCGCCGGAAACCTTCCTGGTCGATGCCGATGGCATCGTGCGCTGGAAGTACGTCGGCCCGATCATGCCCCATGTGATCGACAATGAACTCGCACCCCAGCTGGCCCGACTCGGAGTGACGCTGTGATCCGGACATTGTTAGCCAGTCTCCTGCTCCTGTTGGCCAGCACCGGCTGGGCGCTGGATCCGTTCGAGTTTCGCGACGCCGAGGAAGAGGCGCGCTTTCGGGCGTTGGCCCACGAACTGCGCTGCGTGATGTGCCAGAACCAGTCGCTGGCCGACTCCAATGCGCAGATCGCGCAGGATCTTCGTCAGCAGGTGCTGGAGCTCATGCGTCGCGACATGAGCGATGCCGAGATCAAGGCCTATCTGGTCGATCGCTACAGCGAATTCGTGCTCTATCGCACGCCGGTCACACCGGCAACCTGGCTGCTGTGGTTCGGACCGATCCTGATCCTGGTGATCGGCGCGGGTGTGGTAGTGGCTATCGTCCGTCGGCGCGCACGACAGCTGCCGCAGCGCGCAGCCGATGCGTCGAGCAATCAGAACGATCAGGAGTGGTGAAATGACGGTATTCGTTCTGGGCTGTATCGCGCTGATCGCATTCACGCTGATCGCGCTGCTTTGGCCGCTCTGGCGTGAGGCGCGCGGCTGGGCGCTCGCCCTGCTCATTGCGGTGCCGGTTTCTGCGGGGCTGATTTATCACTCGGTCGGCACCCCGGCAGTCTTCGGCCCGATTCCACAACCCGTGGAAAGCGCGCAGCACTCTGATGCAAACCTCTCGCTCGAACAGGCGCTGACCGGCCTGCGCAGCCGACTCCAGCAGAATCCGGATGACCTCGAAGGCTGGATGATGCTGGGGCGCACGTTGCGATTTCAGCAGGACCACCCGGGCGCGCGCGACGCCTTCATGCGCGCCTACGCGCTGGCTCCGGACTCGCCCGATGTGATGGTCGAAACCGCCGAGGCGATGATCATGGCCACCGAGCGGCCGTTGATCGAGGGCGAGCCGCTGCAACTCATCCAGCGCGCCCTGGCCATCGATCCCGACCAGCAGCGCGGCCTGCTGCTGCTGGGCGCACATCACATCCAGTCCGGTCGTCCGGCTGAGGGGCTGGTGCACTGGGAGCGGCTGCTGGAACTTGCGCCAGAGGAATCGCTGCCGGCGCTGCGCGAGCGGATCGCCGAGGTGCGCGCCGAAGCCGGCATGGCCCCGCTGTCGATGCCGGAGCCAGTGGACGCTGCGCCAGCGCTGGAGATCGAGATCACCATCGCGCCAGAACTGGCCGACCGGGTGCCGCCCGATGCAGTACTGTTCGTCCTGGCCCGTCCGGTCGACGCGCCGGGCGCTCCGTTCGCCGCCAAACGTCTCCAGGGAGGGGCGTTTCCGCGCACTTTGACGCTCGGCAATGCCGACAGCCCGATGCCCAGCGCACGGCTGTTCGATCAGCCGCAGGTGCGCTTGATCGCCCGGCTTTCCATGCAGGGCGTGGCCAATGCCCAGCCCGGCGACCTGGAGGGTGCGCTCGATGTCAGCCCGGAACCCGGCGCACGCATTGCCCTGCGCATCGATCGCGTGGTCGAATAGCCAGCTGCGCCTGGCGACATAAGCCGTGAACGCAGAACGCTCGAATTTGCGCCGGTAACCCGGTCAGATGGGGGCTCGGGCCAGATTGCTCGCGCCCTGCAAGGGGTGTCGGGCATAGTCCAGCCGCGCCCTCACCGCCCGCTCGATTCCGATATGACCGAATTCATTCCACCAGGTAGCCAGTTTTTCGACCTGCCGTCGCCGTTCCCGTTCAAGCGCGGCGGCGCGCTGACCGGCGCCCGCCTGGCCTATGAAACCTGGGGCCAACTCAACGCGGCACGCGACAACGCCATTCTGATCGTCACCGGGCTGTCGCCGAACGCCCACGCGGCCAGCCACCCGGGCGACGCGCAGCCCGGCTGGTGGGAGGCCATGCTGGGTCCGGGCAAGGCGATCGACAGCGAGCGATGGTTTGTCGTCTGCGTCAACTCTCTGGGCAGTTGCAAGGGGTCGACCGGCCCGGCCTCGGTCGACCCGGCCACCGGCGAAGCCTATCGCCTCGACTTTCCCGATCTGTCGATCGAGGACGGCGCCGATGCCGCCCATACGCTGATGGCTGCGCTGGGCATCGAGCGGTTGGCCTGCCTGATCGGCTGCTCGATGGGCGGAATGACCGCACTGGCCTATCTTCTGCGCTACCCATCCAGCGCCGCCAGCCACATCAACGTTTCCGGCAGCGCCCGGGCCTTGCCGTTCTCGATCGCCATCCGCTCGCTGCAGCGCGAGGCGATCCGGCTCGACCCCAATTGGCGCGAGGGCCGCTACGACGAGGACTGCTACCCGGAAAGCGGCATGCGCATGGCCCGCAAGCTGGGCGTGATCACCTACCGCTCCGCGCTGGAATGGCATGGCCGTTTCGGCCGCGTCCGGCTGGATTCCGATCGCCGCCCGGACGACGAGCCGTTCGGCCTGGAGTTCGAAGTCGAAAGCTATCTCGAAGGCCATGCCAGACGCTTCGTCCGGCAGTTCGACCCGAACTGCTATCTCTACCTCAGCCGCAGCATGGACTGGTTCGACGCGGCCGACTATGCGCCTCCGGGCGCCGGTCGCGGCAACGTGGAAGCGGCGCTGGCGCGCATCCGACTGCGTCGTGCTCTGGCGATCGGGGTAGAAACCGACATTCTTTTCCCGCTTCAGCAGCAGGAGGAAATCGCCGACGGCCTGCTGCGCGGCGGTGCCGACAGCCGGTTCCTGCCCTTGCCTTCGCCCCAGGGCCACGATGCGTTCCTGGTCGATATCGAGCGCTTCGCGCCAGCTATCGGCGGATTCCTGGCTGAGCTTTAGGCCAGGATTGCGGCCCGATTCCGCGCTCGCGATTTTCCCTTGAGGTCTGCCGGAAGCCTTCCCTCGACCCCCGACAATTCGGTTCCGGGCTACACTGGAGCGTCATTCCAAATCACGGAGCCAGTCATGCTTACCCTGGATTTTCCGGGTTCCGACAAGCTGGTCGACGCGATCGACCAAGCGGTCTCCCATCCCGACGACCAATCCGTGGCCGACGCATTGCGCTCGACGCTTTGCCGCCTGATCCGGGATCGCGAGGTGGTGCTGCCCGAGTGCGTTTTCGCGTCGGCGACCGATCACTATGCGCGCCGCGAGCTCTACCACAGCGACCGTCACGGCTACTGCGTGGTCGCGATGACCTGGGGGCCAGGCCAGGGCACGCCGATTCACGATCACTCGGGCATGTGGTGCGTCGAGGGCGTTTGGCAGGGCCAGCTGGAAATCACCCAGTACGAACTCCTGGGCCAGGAAGACGATCGCTGGAAGTTTCAGTCGGTCGGCACCCTCAATGCCGGCGCGGGGTCGGCCGGCAGCCTCATTCCGCCGCACGAGTACCACACCATCCGCAATCCCAGCGAAGACGAGATCGCCGTGTCCCTGCACATCTACAAGGGCCCGATGAACGCGTGCTCGGTTTTCGAGCCGGTTTCCGGCAACGTCTACACGCGCGGCGTACGCACGCTGTGTCTGGACAAGGTTCACTGACTGCGCTCGACCGCGATCTGCAAAGATTGCCGCCAGGCGCAGTCGGCTGAACACGTCCGGCCAGCCTTTTCCGCTACAGACCAAGCCGGCGCCCGGATTTGCCTGACAATTGGTTGCGCGCGGCGGTGTCAGGACACCGCCGATACGCCGCAAGCGGATCGACTCGGCTATACTTTGCGCCCTGTGCCGGCGTGGCGGAATCGGTAGACGCAGCGGACTCAAAATCCGCCGATGGCGACATCGTGAGAGTTCGAGTCTCTCCGCCGGCACCAAACGCAGTTACCGCGCCATCGCGGTACTTCGGCCCGATTTAAGGAACGCTCAGTCCTAGGCGCGAGGGCACTAATTCAGCTCTCATGGTGTCAACTTTCGGGATACTCCACCACTGCCGCCCGGAAGGGCAGCGACCGGCAAAGATGGCGACGACCCAGCAGCCCGACGGGCATGGCTCGAGCGCCGCAATCCCGGCAGAAAACCGAAGGAAACCCGTGGGCCTTTATACCGATCAGGAACGATTTGCAGAACGCATGAAGCGCATTCCCGAGTTCGCCACTGCCTTTGTCGTCATGCTGATGCTGGCCGTGTCGCTTGCCGATCCGGTTCACGCACAGCCCGCACCCGCGCCGGATGAAAACTCCGCACCGACCGAACGGATCGACCGCGTCGAATCGGTCGATCCCTGGGAAGGCTTCAATCGGCCCGTCCACCAGTTCAACCAGAAGCTCGACCGCTACATTGCCCGACCGGTGGCGCGCGGCTACACCCAAGTGGTTCCGCGTCCGTTGCGTATCGGCATCAGCAACTTTTTTGTCAACCTGTTTCAGCCGCTGACGGCCGCGCATCAGATCCTGCAGGGCAAACCCGGACAGGCCGCCAGCTCGGTAGGCCGGTTCTCGCTGAATGTCGTGCTCGGCCTGGGTGGCATTTTCGACCCGGCCACCGACGCGGGCATCCCCTTGCGCCAGGAGGACCTGGGCCAGACACTCGCCGTATGGGGCTGGAAGGACTCGCGCTATCTGGTGCTGCCATTCCTCGGCCCCAGCACGCCGCGCGACGGCTTCGGCATCATTGGCGACAATTTTGCCAACCCCTACCAGCTGGTCGACGACAAGGATGTGCGCATCGGTCTGCGCGCCCTGCAATTGATCGATCTGCGCGCCAGTTTCCTCGGCGCCGACCAGTTTGCACGCGATGTCGAAGACGATTACCTGATCTTTCGCGATGGCTACCTGCAGCGCCGCGACTTCCAGATTCGCGATGGTCAGGATCAAACGCCCGACTATCTGCTTGAAGAATTCGACTTCGACGACTTCGATGATCGGCAGCCCCCGGATCCGGCTGGCGACTCGGCAACGGACGACGGTTCGGGCCGTGATGACTGAGCACGACGCGCCGGGCGAAGCACCGGTAATCGAGCTGCGCGGCGTTCGGATTGAACGCGGCGAGCACTTGGTGCTCGATGGCATCGATCTGGCCATTCCGCGCGGATCGGTCACGGCGGTGCTCGGCCCCAGCGGTTCGGGCAAGTCGACGTTGCTGCACGCGATCACCGGCGAGCTCACGCCGCAGTCCGGCACGATCGAGGTGTTCGGTCAGCCGGTCCGGCCCAGAAATTCAGCCGAGCTGCTCAAGCTGCGCCGCCGCATCGGCGTGCTGCTGCAAGGCAACGGCCTGCTTTCGGACCTCACGGCGGGCGAAAACATCGGCCTGCCCCTGCGCGCGCACACAAAACTGCCCGATGACCTGATCCGCAGGATCGTCGAACTCAAACTCAACGCGGTCGGATTGCGATCGGCGATCGACCTGTTCCCGCGTGAGCTTTCCGGCGGCATGATGCGCCGGGTCGCGCTGGCGCGCTCGCTGGCGCTCGATCCGCCCCTGATGCTCTACGACGAGCCGCTCACCGGACTGGATCCGATCGCCGCCGCCGTCATCGTCACGCTGATCAAAGAGATCAACCAGACCCTTGGCGTGACCAGCGTGGTCATCACCCACCACATGCGCGAATGCCTGCCGATCTGCGACCGTGCGGTGATCATCGCCAACCGCAAGATCATCTTCGACGACACGCCGGACCAGCTCGAAAAGTCAGACGATCCGCTGGTGCGACAGTTCGTCAACGGCGAGCCGGACGGCCCGATCGCCTTCGATGCCGGTCGCCAGCCGGCTCGGCAGGAGGCGGCATGATGGCCATATCCCGCACCCTGGCGCCGATCGGCGAAGCCGGTGTGTTCCTGCTGGCCATCCTTCGCGCCAGCCGACCACGCCGCGATCTGCTGACCGACCTGGTCCGGCAACTGTATGCCATCGCTGTACGTTCGCTGCCGATCATCGCGGTCGGCGGCGCATTCGTCGGGCTGGTCCTGACTCTGCAGGGGTATCGCACGCTCAGCACCTTCGGCGCCAGCAACTCGGTGGGCGTCCTGTTGGGCCTGTCGCTGTACCGCGAACTCGGACCCGTGCTCACCGCATTGCTGTTCATCGGCCGGGCAGGCTCGTCCATGGCCGCCGAACTCGGCCTGATGCGCGCCACCGACCAGATTCCCGCGCTGTCGCTGATGGCGATCGATCCAGTCGCCCGGGTCGTCGTGCCGCGGTTCTGGGCGGCGATCATCGGTCTGCCGCTGCTGTGCGGCATCTTCTGCCTGTTCGCCATCGTCGCCGGCTACTTCCAGGCCGTGTGGGTGATCGGGCTGGACGCCGGCTATTTCTGGTCGGGCCTTCGCGACAGCGTCGACCTGATCGACGACTTCTTCGTCGCACTGCTCAAATGCGCCGTGTTCGGCCTGTTGGCCGCGCTGACGGCGACCCACGTCGGATTCCACAGCGAACCCACCATCGAAGGCACTTCGGTGGCGACCACCCGCGCGGTGGTCAATGGTTCATTGCTGGTTCTGATAAGCAACTTCATCCTCAGCGCAATGTTATTCACGCCATGAAACGATCCGCATTCAATGTAGAAGCCGCTGTCGGCCTGTTCCTGCTGCTCAGCCTGTGCGCGTTGCTGGCGCTGGCGTTTGCGTCCACCAATGGCCGCATGGGCATCGGCGGCGACACGTATCAAATCACTGCCCGGTTCAGCAATATCGGTGAACTGCGCCCGCTGGCGCCGGTCAAAATCGGCGGCGTCTCGGTCGGCAGCGTCAATCGCATCGATCTGGACCCGGTGACCTTCGAGGCCGTGATCCTGCTCGATATCCACAACCGGTTCCGCGAGATCCCCGCCGACAGCTCGGCCACGATCTATACCAGCGGCCTGTTGGGCGAGCGTTATGTCGGCATTTCGCCCGGCGGCGATCTCGAACTGCTGGACGACGGCGACGAGATTTTCATGACCCAATCGGCCGTAGTACTGGAAGAGTTGATTGGAAAGTACATTTTTGGCGGCGCCGACGCATCGACAGGAGACGCAGAATGATCATCGAACAGTTCAGCGCAAATCGTCGCCGGATGCTGGCGGCACTGTTGTTGCTGCTACCGCTGATGCTGATGAGCGGACTGGGTTTCGCCAAGGCCGGCGAGCCGTCTGAGGTAGTCAGGGAAGCGACCGACGCCATTCTGGAAGAAATCAAGGCCCGCCGATCAGAGTTCGAGTCGTCCAACCAGGCGCTGGATGCCTTCGTGCGCAGCAAGCTTGGCGAGCACATCGACCAGGAGTACTCGGCCCGGCTGGTTCTCGGCCTGCATGGCCGCAGCGCGACCAAAGAGCAGATCAAGGGCTTTTCCCAGGCGCTTTCCGACAACCTGATGCGTCGTTACGGCCGGGCGCTGCTTGAGATCGACGCCAGCACCGCAATCAAGGTGACCGGCGAATCGCCGCTGCGCGATGGCCGGATCATGCGCGTCAATACGCAAGTGATGCGTAGTGGCGGCGCGCCGATTCCGGTCGATTACATGATGCGGCCGGACGCCGACGGCAAATGGCGGGCCTTCGATGTCATCGTCGAGGGTGTGTCCTACGTTCAGACCTACCGATCGCAGTTCGATCAACCAATCAGGCAGCGCGGGCTGGACAGCGTGATCGAAGATCTTCGCGAAGACCGGATCGAGCTCGATGTCGAGTGACACCGACGGCACTCTGACCCTGTCCGGCCAACTGACACTGGACACAGTCGCGGAACGACTCGGCAGCATCTCCGGTCAGCCGGACACCATCGACCTGAGCGCGGTCGAACGCATCGACACCGCCGGCGTTGCCTTGGTGGCCGAGCTGGTATCTCGCATCGAGCGCGCCCGGGGCAAGCGGCCCGAGGTGCGCGGCAATCCGGAAGGGCTCGATGCGCTGTGCCGCGCCTACCGGATCGAAGCCGACTTCACAGACTTCCCCTGAGACGCGCCGCGTCGACGCAGCCGGGACCGGTTTCACTCAGGCCCGCCGCGATTTTTGTCCCAGCCTCTCACCCAGCCCAGCCCGACAGGCTCTAGCGGCGCCTATGGATTCACCGCTGCACCGGGAAAAACCCAGTTGCAGACTGGTGCTGCCGAAGTTGGCGCCCAAACCAAACTGGCGATAGATCAACCGGCGTCCAGCGCCCCGCGCAAGGGCGACAAAAAATCAGCCGCCGCCTGGGCCGCCTCGGCCGTGGTTTCGGTTTCGGCCAGGCACTGCACCAGTGCGCTCCCCACCACCACGCCATCGGCGAACTGCGCCAGGGCCTTTGCGCTCTCGGCGTCCTTGATCCCAAAGCCCACCGCAACCGGTACCCCGGATGCTGCGCACAGCGCACTGACACGCTCCCTCAGACCTTCTACCGCCAGCTTGTCGCCGCCGGTGACGCCGGCATAACTCACGTAGTAGAGATACCCCTGAGCTTCGGTCGCCATGCGCTGAAGTCGATCGGGGCGCGTCGTCGGCGCGGCAAGCGAAATCAGGGCAAGCTGATGGGCGTTGAGCGTGGCGCGTGTTTCGGCCGCCTCCTCCGGGGGCAGATCGACCAGCAGCACACCATCCACGCCAGCATCTGCGGCCTCGGCAGCGAAACGCTCCAGACCGTGAATCTCGACCGGGTTCAGATAGCCCATCAATACCATCGGCGTCGTCTCGTCCTGCTCGCGAAAACGCCGGACCGCGTCGAGCACATAGGCCAGGCCGGCACCGCGCTCCAGCGCATGCTGCGAACTGCGCTGGATGACCGGACCATCGGCCATCGGGTCAGAAAACGGCACGCCCAGTTCGATCAGATCTGCGCCGGCCGAAACCAGGGCATGCAGCACAGGTACCGTTGCCTCCAGGCTTGGGTCGCCGGCCGTGACAAAGGGAATCAACGCCTTGCGGCCCTGAGAGCGGAGCGATTCGAAACGTTCTGAAATACGGGTCATGGTCTGCTTGCTTGGGTTGGAATCGGGGTGCACACCGCAGTCAGCCGCACCCGCCGAACGCCATCCAGCGCAACTCGGCGGGCCAGGCCTAGCCGAGATAACTCAGGCGACACGGTCGACGGACGGCTTGGAAGGAAGTCGCGAGAGCATTTCTTCGGCGGCCGCTTGCTCGGCCGCCCGTCGCGACACGCCCTCCCCGAGCGTGCTCAGTTCGGGGCTGTCGAGGCGGCAACCGCACACGAATATCTTGTCGTGATCTTCGCCGCGGGTCTCGATCAAGGTGTACTCCGGCCGCGGCAACTGGCGGCCCTGAAGCCACTCCTGAAGTCGCGTCTTGGGGTCTTTGAGCCGGTCGCCCGACGGCCGCTCGATGAGCCCCGGTTCGAACCAGGGCAACACGACATCTCGGCAGGCCTCGAAGCCGGCATCCAGATAGATCGCCGCCACCAGCGCCTCCAGCGTGTCGGCAAGGATGGAGTCTCGCCGCCAACCGCCGCTTTTCATTTCCCCAGCACCCAGCTTCAGGTGATCGCCCAGCGACAGCTGCCGGGCCAGCTCGGCCAGCGCGGATTCCCGGACCAGTTCGGCACGCGCCCGGCTGAGGTCGCCCTCATCGGCTTTGGGCCATCGGCGAAACAATGCCTCCGCGACGATGAGGTTGATCAGGGCATCGCCCAGAAACTCCATCCGCTCATTGTGAGGAGCGCCCACGCTGCGATGGGTCAGTGCCTCACGCAATAGCTCGGGACGGCTGAAGCGGTGTCCGAATCCGTCAGTCAACGCCGCCGCCACTGCGCTTGAGCTCAACGGTACGGTCGAACTTCACCACGATATCGATGTTGTACATGAAGGGCTTGCGCACTTCGTACTTGATCTGCATGGCGTAGCCCTCGCCGTCGCGGGTGAGCTTGATGTTCTCGGGCTTGACCGAGTCGACATAGCTGATGTCGAACCTCCGGCTGAGCAGGTCGCGGATCTGCGGCGGCGAGCGGGTGCCGATTCCGGCCTCGTTCTTGAGCGCATCCATGGCTTTGACCACGCTCATGTATTCCTGATAGATCGGAATCAGCTTCATCGCCATGAAGGCAAAGAATCCGGCCACGGCCAGCACGATCAGAAATCCGATCAGGGTGATGCCACGTCCAGGTGCGCCTACGCGATTGATGTTCATCTCGTTCCCCATAGTCAGTCCAGCCAACCTCTGATCCAATGGCACCGCTCGCCGTCCAGCTTACTTTATCCCGTCGCCGATCCGCGAAAAATCCACGCCGCCGCCGCGGCCGTCCCAGTGCATCCAGATCATGAAGGCACGGCCAACCAGATTTTCTTCCGGAAGGACGCCCCAGAACCGGCTGTCCTCGCTATTGTCCCGGTTGTCGCCCATCACGAAATAATGCCCCTCGGGAACCACCCACCTGCCCTCGCCTCGCATGCCCGGCGGCATGCCCTGGCGCTGAAGAATCCGGTGCTCACGCCCTTCCAGCGATTCTTCCAGGGCAAGCGCTCCGGTCATGTCTCTACCGCTCCCGGAGCCGGCGTAGGGCCCATTGGGGGTCTGCGGCTGAGGCTCGCCATTGATGTAAACCACTTTATCGATATACGCAATTTCGTCGCCCGGCAGGCCGACGATGCGCTTGATCCAGTCCTGATCCGGGTGGTGGGGGGGGCGGAATACCGCGACATCACCGCGCTTGGGCAAACCGATCGGGATCACCTTTTTCTGAATGACCGGCAGCCTGATGCCATAGGCATATTTGTTGACCAGGATGAAATCGCCGATCAGCAGGGTAGGCATCATCGAGCTGGAAGGAATCCGGAACGGCTCGGCGAGAAAGCTCCTGACCAGCAAAACCAGCAGGATCACCGGAAACAGCGAGCGCGCATAGTCCACGACCACCGGCTCTGGCGCCGGTTTTGCGCCACTGGCAGCCGCCCGCCTTTTGGCGAAAAACAGGGCGTCGACCAGCCATATGATTCCGGTCAGCGCCGTGGCAAGAACCAGTATTGCCGAAAAATCAAATCTCACGGGAACTCCTTGACAGCCACAGTGCGGGCTTGCGGGTTGCGGATTCGAGCGCGCCCTGGCTGTCGGCCATCCAGATCGGCTGAAGTACGCTGCACACGACTGACGAATCGCGATTCACTTGTTGTCCATTTGCAGGACCGCCAGAAACGCTTCCTGCGGGATGTCCACCTTGCCGACCTGCTTCATGCGCTTCTTGCCTTCCTTCTGTTTTTCAAGAAGTTTCCGCTTGCGCGACACGTCGCCACCATAGCACTTGGCGAGCACGTTCTTGCGCAGGGCCTTGACGGTGGACCGGGCGATGATCTGCGAGCCGATGGCCGCCTGGATGGCAACGTCGAACATTTGGCGCGGGATCAGCTCACGCATGCGTTCGACCAGATCGCGGCCGCGCCGGTCGGCCAGGCCGCGGTGACAGATCGCCGACAGCGCATCGACCCGCTCGCCGTTGATCAGCACATCGAGGCGCACGAACGAACCCGCCTGGTAGCGCAGGAAATGATAGTCGAGCGACGCGTAGCCGCGACTGACCGACTTGAGCCGGTCGAAGAAGTCCATCACCACCTCGGCCATCGGCAGCTCGTAGCTGATCTGCACCTGACTGGCGAGATACTGGATGCCGATCTGCTGGCCGCGTTTTTCCTCGCACAGGGTGATCACGTTGCCGACATACTCGGATGGCGTGAGGATGTTGGCCCGGATGATCGGCTCGCGGATTTCCGCCACCTTGTTGGCCGGCGGCAGATTGGCCGGGTTGTCCAGCGGCACAACCTTGTCATCGGTCAACAGCAGTTCGTAGATGACCGTGGGAGCCGTGCTGATCAGGTCGAGGTCGTACTCGCGCTCCAGCCGCTCCTGGACGATCTCCATGTGCAACATGCCCAGGAAACCACAGCGGAACCCGAAACCCATGGCCTCCGACGACTCGGGCTCGAAGCGCAGCGCGGCGTCGTTCAGCCGCAGTTTCTCCAGCGCCTCACGCAGTGCCGGGTAGTCTTCGGCGGCCAGCGGAAACAGACCGGCGAAAACCCGCGGCTGCATCTCCTGAAAGCCCGGCAATTGTTGAGCCGCCGGCTTGGCGGTGTGAGTCAAAGTGTCGCCGACCGGCGCGCCGTGCACATCCTTGATCGAGGCGGTAATCCAGCCGACCTCGCCGGGGCGCAGCGCATCGCGACGCTGACGCTTGGGGGTGAACACACCGACCTCGCCCACCTCGTGTGAACGACCGGTCGACATCACCAGAATCTTGTCGCCGGGCCGCACTTCGCCCTGCATCACCCGCACCAGGGACACCACGCCCAGATAATTGTCGAACCAGGAATCGATGATCAGCGCCTGCAGCAAATCGCTGCCGCGAGGGGTCGGCGGGGGAATCCGGGCGATGATCGCCTCCAGCACGGCGATGACGTTTTCGCCGGTCTTGGCGCTGATCGGAATGGCGTCTTCGGCGTCGATGCCGATTACCGCCTCGATCTCGGCCTTGACCTTGGGGATATCGGCGGTAGGCAGGTCGATCTTGTTGAGCACCGGCACCACTTCCAGGCCCTGCTCTACTGCGGTATAGCAGTTGGCGACCGACTGCGCCTCCACGCCTTGCGCCGCATCGACCACCAGCAGCGCACCCTCGCAGGCGGCCAGCGACCGGCTGACTTCATAGCTGAAGTCGACGTGGCCCGGCGTATCGATGAAGTTGAGCTGGTAAGTCTTGCCGTCCAGCGCGGTGTACGGCAAAGAGACCGACTGCGCCTTGATGGTGATGCCGCGCTCGCGCTCGATGGGATTCGAGTCGAGCACCTGCTCGGCCATCTCGCGCTGGGTGAGCCCGCCGCAAATCTGGATGATGCGATCGGCAAGCGTCGACTTGCCATGATCGACGTGGGCGATGATGGAAAAATTTCGTATGTGTTGCATAGGGCCAGGATGACGGGCATCCGGCCCGCGTGAATGACCGGCGATTATCGCACAGCCGGCCCGGGCATTACCGCCCGGGCCGGGCCTGCACAGCGATGAGGCACGCTGGCTGGGGAAGGCTGATGCCCTCCCCCGCTGTCATTCGCCCTCGCGCGGCGAGAGCGCCAGAAACTGGTTCTGGTCGCCCCGGCGAACCAACAGCATGACCGTGTCGCCGGCCTTGGTGTTTTCGACCAGTCTGGCAAACTGGCGGTGATCGGTAACCACGGTGCGGCCGACCCGCAGGATCACGTCACCCGGACGCAAACCGGCGCGCCGCGCGGCAGCGCCGGTCACTTCGCTGACCAACACACCTTCGCCATCGGAAAGGCCGAGTTCGTCACGCATCTGGGCCGACGGTGTCTCGACCACGACACCCAGCGCGCCGCCAGAGGCCGGCCCGTCCGCAGCCGCAGCCGCGGCGGCCTGGTCGGAAGGCAACTCGTCGAGCTTGACGGTCAATGTCTTGCGCTCGCCGGCGCGCAGCACCAGGACACGAGCATCTGTCCCGGGCGCGGTGGCACCGACCACGGGCGGCAGGTCCGAGGACTGCACGATTTCCGTCCCGTTGAATTCGAGAATCACGTCGCCGATCTCGATACCTGCCCTTTCGGCTGCGCTGTCAGGCAGCACGTCGCTGACCAGGGCGCCTACCGAACGGCGCATCCCGAAACTGCGCGCCGCCTCGCGAGTCACCTGCTGAACGATCACGCCCAGCTGACCACGCCGTACCCGGCCGCTTTCCTTGATCTGGCGCGCGGCGTTCATCGCCACGTCGATCGGAATCGCGAAGCTCACGCCCATGAATCCGCCGGAATTGGAAAATATCTGCGAATTGATGCCAACCACTTCGCCATCGGTGTTGAGCAGCGGTCCGCCCGAATTGCCGCGATTGATCGCCACATCGGTCTGAATGAAGGGCACGTAGTTCTGACTCGGGTCGAGGCTGCGCCGCCCGACCCCGCTGACGATGCCGGCGGTGACAGTGTTCTCCAGAAAGCCGAACGGCGAGCCGATCGCCATCACCCACTGCCCTGCCTTGAGCGCGCCGGAATTGCCGATCTTCAGGGTCGGCAGGTTTTTCGCCTCAATGCGCAGCAACGCCACATCGGACAATGGGTCGCTGCCGATCACCTTGGCTTCGAACTCCCGGCGATCCGGCAGCCGGACCACGACGATGTCGGCGCCGTCGATCACGTGATGATTGGTGAGGATGTCGCCGTCCCCGGAAATGATGAATCCCGAGCCTCCGGAGACCTGGTCCTGCGGTGCGCGCGGCATGCCGGGCTGTCCAAAGAAGCGACGGAAAAATTCGGGCACCTCTTCGCCATCGGGCGTACGCATCGACGGTGCCGACTGAGCGGTGCGCGTGGCTTCGATATTGACCACAGCGGGGCTCGCGACGTCGACCAGTTCGGTGAAATCCGGCAGATTGGCGAGCTGGCCAAAAACCGGGCCGCTCAACAGCAGCATCAGCGAGGCCAGCAGGACGGAGAGTGATTTCATGGCAGTGGGTTCGCTTATTGGCAACAGTAAATTGAAAGCAGGCGCCGATGGATCGGGCCGCCGGCACGATCAGGGAGACGTTTGGCCTTCCACCTTACGCACAGTCGGCTGAATGTCGTACTGCCGGCTGCGAGCGACGGCAATGGCCACGCCTCCCACCATTCCGAGAAACGTGGGGAGGTCGGGATCGACTTTCAAGCCCGCGGCGGCGAGCATCGCTGCCGCGCCGGCTCCGACCGCCGCGCCAAGGACCAGACCGACCAGGGCGATGCCGTAACCGCGGTAGCCCGCCCTGCGAAGCTGATCTTCATCGAGCGCAAGGAGCACTTCGTCGCCGGCGAGGACGGCCGGGCATTGCGCACTGGGAAGCACGAATCGGCCCCGACTGTCCGGGGAAAACAGGTTGCATCGGCCACGGCAACCGATCGAGCAGCCTTCACAGACTGCCGAATCCAATTCCAGAATGATGTTTTCGGGCTCGACCGCCAGGACTCTTGCCCGCCGTTCAGCCACCGCTGTCAGCCAGCGGCTGATCGACGAGCCGCCGCGCGAGTAGATCGACCGTTTCTGCCGGCACCTTGCCCATGGCATAGACCCGTCGCCCGGAGTGCTGGATCAGCTTGCCGTGAACCGAACCGGCGCGGGTCTCCCGCTCGGCGACATCCAGACTCGAAGCGGGCTTCACATACACCGAGACGCTAGCCAGTCCGTCGCTGAATACCCAGTGCTCCTCTGCGTCGTCGCTTTGCTCGTGGCTCATCACCGCGAAGCCTTCCGGCAGTCCTGGAATCGTCGGTCGCTCGGCATCGGTCTGGCCTTGCTCGACGGGTGCCGGAAGCGTTATGCGCCTGAGCGCTTGCTGGCTTTTTGGTTCAAGCGAACTCTCCGCTGGCTTTCTGCCCAGGGTGATGTCGGTGAACGCCAGATCCTCGAGCACCCGCCCGGCGCTGTCGAGCAGTGCCATGCGCAGCGGAAAAGCGGTGCTTTCGTCGAGCCAAAGCCGGTAGCCGTAGCGGTAGCCGTCCGTGGATCGAACCTCTATTCGCTGCGCGGCTCGCCCGGCCGCGCGGTCGGCGCCCATGACCTCGACGCGGTAACTCGCCGAGTTTCCGCCTTCCAGCGCCGTGGCAACCGGCGCAAGCGCCGACAGCCCCAGGCCATCGTAGATCGTGGCCGGCCGGCCGAGACCGATGCAGGTGACGCTGCGCCCCTCGCGAATGACTTCCCGGTGCGGCCCGGAAAGAGTCACCACGCGCTCGCGATCTTCTGCTGCCGAATGGAAGATGCGCATCATCTCCATCCGCCCGCCGTCCATGTAGATCAACGTCCCTTCGTAGTCGGTGGTACGCAATGCCTCGCTCATGCGCGACAGCCACTCGCTGCCCGACTGTGCCAGCGCCGACATCGGCAGAAGCAACGACAGCAACAGAAGCAGTCGACGCATCAACGCAATTCCGTCAGGCCGTTGCGCGAACGCAGGACAGCCGATTCAGCGCCCGCACTGGTCACCAGATCGACGAAAGGCGCGAAGCCCTCGAGCCCGTTCTGGCGGAGGGCGTTATTGTGCCGGATCATGTATGCCTCGAACTCCGCATCGGAAATTAACGATGCGGCCGCGTCCACCGGACGCTCCGACCCGACTGTCGCGACCGGCCCGACGGGTGCTTCCGGCGTCGGTGCCGTGAAGACCAGGGAAACCGCCAATGCCACCGAGGCCGCCAGCGCAATCCCGCCGGTCCAGCGATTGACCAGGCCAGTACTCGGCCGGCCCGGTGCCGGCTCCTGGGCGAGCGCGCGGGCAACGCGGTCGCCCAGGTCGTTGGCGGCCAGCAGCAGCTCGCGCCTGCGCAGGCAGTCGCCGGCCAGGTGATAACGTTCCCAGCGATCGGCAAGCTCCCGATCGTTTTCGAGGCGCTGGACGAGAAACCGGCTGCGACCGGCATCCAGCTCGTTATCCACCAGGCTGGAAAGGTCCTCTAGGATCGGCTGATGATCGGTTTGGGTGGTCATGGTCGGGCTCGTTCGTTGTCAAGCAATGGGCGCAAATGCGCATCGATGGCCTCCCGGGCGCGAAAAATCCGGGACCGCACGGTGCCGATCGGACATTCCATGGCTTCGGCAATCTCTTCGTAACTCAGTCCGTCTACCTCACGCAGGGTGATAGCGATGCGAAGTTCGGCCGGCAGCGCCTCGACCGTCGAGGTGACGGTTTGCTCGATTTCCTGGCGCAGAAGCTGATGCTCAGGCGTGTCGGTATCGCGCAGGCGCTCACCAGAGGCATAGTGCACCGCGTCGACCGCATCCACATCATCCATCGGCGGCCGACGGTTGCTGGAGATCAGATGGTTCTTCGCGGTATTCACGGCAATCTTGTAAATCCATGTATAGAACTGGCTGTCGCCACGAAACTTGCCCACGGCCCGGTAGGCGCGGATAAAAGTTTCCTGAACGACATCCTGGCATTCACTCCAGTCGGAAACGTAGCGGGAGACCAGTCCGGTCAGCTTGTGCTGGTACTTTCGAACCAGCAGATCGAAGGCTGCCTTGTCGCCGCGCTGGACGCGCCTTACCAGTTCGTGATCAAGTTCGTGTTCACCCACGCGAGCCGGCACTCCTGTCGACGCGACACATGGGCCGCTCTATCAGACATGGAAATCTAAGAAAAGTTCCTGGATCGACGCCGGATTTGACCGGGCTTCCGTCCAAGGCCGATGATACGGCTTTATGAATGGGAATTCCCGGGTGATTACCATGTTCGACGGCCTCGACTGCCGCCACTGGCGTACCGATCCACGATCCGACGGCATCGTGGTGCTCACCCTGGATCGAGCCGACGACAGGGTCAACGCGCTGTCGCGATCGGTGCTCGACGAGCTCGAGCTGATCGTCGAGCGCGTCGCAATCGAGAAACCAGCAGGGCTGGTGATCGCCTCCGGAAAGGCCGCTGGCTTCATTCCGGGCGCCGATATTCGCGAGTTCCAGCAGTTCGACGCCGAAGGCAGCACCTTCGACCGCATCCGTGCCGGTCAGTCGCTGTTCCAGCGACTGGCCAGCCTGCCCATCCCGACGGTGGCGGCGATCCACGGTCACTGCATGGGCGGCGGCACCGAGTTGTCGCTCGCCTGCCGCTACCGCGTGGCCAGCAGCGACGAGAGCACACGCATCGGCCTGCCGGAAGTCAAGCTGGGAATCTATCCGGGCTGGGGCGGCAGCGTGCGTTTGCCGCGGCTGGTTGGCGCGCCGGCGGCGATGGACATGATGCTCACCGATCGTGCCCTGTCGGCCAAGGCCGCCCGGGCGATCGGGCTGGTGGACAAGATTGCCGAGCCGGCAGTGCTGATCGACACAGCGGTGGCCTTGGTCCAGCGCGGCATCCAGAGGCCGATCAAGCAGCGGCTTCTGGCGTGGGTCAGCAATCTGTGGCCGGCTCGTCAGGCGCTGGCGCCGATGATGGTCAAGCAGGTGGCGCGCAAGGCCCGACGCGAGCACTATCCGGCGCCCTATGCGCTGATCGACACCTGGCGCCGTGCCGGCGGCAGCGTGGAGTCACGGCTGCTGGCCGAAGCCAAGTCCGTTGCCAAGCTGGCAAAAACCTCCAGTGCACGCAATCTGGTCCGCGTCTACTTCCTTCAGGAAGAGCTCAAGAACCTCGGCGGCAAGGATCATGGGATTGCTCACGTGCATGTGGTGGGCGCTGGCGTGATGGGCGGCGACATAGCCGCCTGGTGCGCCCTGAAGGGAATGAACGTCAGCCTTCAGGATCGCGAGCTGAAATTCGTCACCCCGGCGCTGGAACGAGCCGGCAAGTTGTTCGAAAAAAAGATCCGCAACGACTCAGAGCGCTCGGCCACCGTCGCGCGACTGTCGGCCGACGTCGAAGGGGCCGGCGTTGCCAAGGCCGACCTGGTCATCGAAGCCATCTTCGAGGATCTCGAAGCCAAGCAGCAGCTTTTCAACACCGTCGAAAAGACGCTCAAGCCCGACGCGCTGCTGACCTCGAACACCAGCTCGATCCCGATCAGCCAACTGGTCACGGACATCAAGGCCGCCGAGCGCTTCGCGGGCCTGCATTTTTTTAACCCGGTGGCGATGATGCCGCTGGTGGAGATCGTCCGTCACGACGCCATGTCGCCGGAAACCGCGCGCCGCCTCGCTGGATTCTGCCGCGCCATCGGCAAGTTGCCGGTGACCGTCGCCGGAAGCCCCGGCTTTTTGGTCAACCGGGTGCTGTTTCCCTACATGCTGGAGGCGATGACCTGCTACAACGAGGGCATCCCCGGCCCGGCCATCGACAAGGCGGCGCTGGCTTTCGGCATGCCTATGGGCCCGATCGAGCTGGCCGATACCGTCGGCCTGGACGTGGCCGCGTCGGTCGCGAAAGTCCTGACTCCATTCCTGGGACTGGACATCCCGGCCGGACTGGAGAAGAAGATCGAGTCCGGCAAGCGCGGGCGCAAGGACGGCCAGGGCTTTTACACCTGGGAGAACGGCCGGGCCAAAAAGCCGGAACTGCCCAAGGATTACCGTACGCCGGATGACCTGCAGGATCGCTTGATCCTGCCGTTTCTCAATGAGGCCGTCGCCTGCCTTCACGAAGGCGTGGTCGACAATGCCGACCTGCTCGACGCCGGCGTCATTTTCGGCACCGGATTTGCGCCGTTCCGCGGCGGTCCGATCCAGCACATCCGCCAGGCCGGCGCCGCCACGCTCAAGGCCCGACTCGAACAACTGGCGGAACGCCACGGCCCTCGCTTTGCGCCGCGCCCCGGATGGGAGACGCTGTAGACCATTCGTGATCGCAGTCGCAGATGCGGCGATGATTTGCCTGCAAACGCGCATCGGTTGTTGCCCTACAGGGCAGGCCGTGGCATAGAAGTGGGTTGCTGCATCCAACCAGGGAGAGAAGATGCTCAACCGTAATCGAGCCGCAAGGCCATTGCTGCTCCTGCTCGCGCTTTTGCCGGCAGCGGTCAGCGCCGACACCATCACCATCGAAAGCGATTACTGGATACCCTACAATGGGGCCCCCGGCTCCGGGAAAGAGGGCTACATGATCGACCTGCTCCGGGCGATCGCCGCCGAGTCGGGAGACGAAGTCGACTATCGGCTGATGGACTGGGATACCGCCGTCACCCGCTCGCTACAGGGTTCTGTCGATTGCGTGGTGGGTGCCTTCGTCGAGGACACGCCCGACCACGCCATGACGTCGAGTCCCTGGGGGCTGAGCGAGAACGTGTTTCTCTCTCACGTCGAAAATATCCCTCGACTGGAATCCCTGGAGGACCTGCGAACGCTGCGGATCGGCGCGGTCGCCGACTATTCCTACGGCGAGCAGATCGATGCGATTCTCGCAGACCCCGAAGTTCAGGTGACGCGGCAGCGCAGCAGTCGGCAGGCATTCCCGCATCTGGTCATGAAGCTGATCACTCGCAGCGTGGATGTGGTGATCGAGGACGCCAACGTGGCAAACGCGGCACTGACCGAGCTGAACATGCGCGGGCGCGTGGTGCCGGTGCGCGACGACCTCACCGAGCCCGATGAAATCCATGTCGCCTGCACGCCGAATGCCCGCGGCCAGGCCTTGGTCGCCCGCTTCGATGCCGGACTCAAGGCGGCCCGTGAGTCGGGCCTGCTGGCCGAGACGCTGGCGCGTTACGGCCTCGAAGACTGGGCGCAATAGCGCCTGCCGCGCGATCCGGAGTGGCCCGCCTGCGTTCGTCGCGGCGGACGGTGCAGGCGTCGGCCCTTACATCGTGTGGGTCGGCTTGTCGGTCGGCAGGCCGGCGAGAAGGGTTTCGATCTTGTCGCGGATGCCATTGCCTTCGGGAGTGTCGGCGAACTGCACCCCGATTCCGGCGACCCGATTGCCCTGGGCGCCGCTGGGAGTGACCCAGACGACTTTGCCCGCCACCGGCAGACGGTCCTTTTCGTCCATCAGTGTCATCAGCACAAACACCTCATCGCCCAGCATGTATCGCTTCGGCGTGGGGACAAAAACCCCGCCATTCTTCACGAACGGCATGTAGGCGCTGTAGAGCGCGTTCCGGTCCTTGATTGCCAACGACAAAATGCCCTGGCGCGCAACGGTGTTAGTGCTCATGCTCTGCTCCACGACGGATCATCTTCCGCCTGCCCTACATTACGCCACTGATGAAGCAATCCGGCCAGCGCCAGATCGGCCCTGATGGGTGTCGCCAGCAGACCACGCAGGCGATTGGCTTCGACAAACCACTGCCACAGCTTGTTCATTACCCGCTCGCTGGTCAAGCTGCGCCGTGCCGTATGCAGTGCGAACTCGCCGGCAAATCGCAAGCGAAGCTCGATGTTGTCGTCCGACAACCAGGCATCGGCGATCGCTGCGGCACCCGCGCGGCCCTCGGCCAGGCGCTGCATATCGTGCGCCACCGCCGTCCTGAGCGCCAGACCATCGCCTGCCAGCCACCCGGCTGCCAGTCCCGGATGGCCACCGGCAGCCACCAGGGCTCGCTCGCTGGAATCCGGGTCGAAACCTTGTTCCCCCAGCCACGCCAAGGCCTCAGCTCGCTCCGGCAGTCTGAACTGCAAGCGCTGGCACCGGCTGCGAATGGTTGCGCTCAGGCGACTCGGCTCGGCGCTGATCAGCAAAAGGTACCGACCGGGCAGGGGCTCTTCCAGGGTCTTGAGCAAGGCGTTTGCCGCGCTCGCGTTGAGTGCGTCGGCCGGATCGATGATCGCCACCTGACAGCCGCCGAGCTGGGGCGTGAGCGAAAACCATTCGCTCAAACGGCGGATCTGCTCGACCACCACTTCCTGACGCAGCTTGCCGGTTTTTTGGTTGACTTCCAGCCCGATATTCAGGAAATCGGGGTGGCTGCCGGCACCGACAAACCCGCAGCCCCGGCATCGACCGCAGGCCATCGCTGCCCCTTCGGCCCCCGTGCACAGCAGCCGTTGGATGAGGGCATCGGCGACCGCGCGTTTGCCGATCTGCGCCGGGCCAGCCAGCAGCAGAGCGTGGCCCATCCGCCCGACCGACAGGCTGGTCAGCGCGGGTTGCAGTATCCGGTGCTGCCAAACCGACATCCCGCTCATCGGCGCGCGGCCTGAAGCCAGTCCGAAAGGGCCGTCGAAACCGATTCGGCCACCGTCGCGGCCGGCTGATTGGCATCGATGACCCGGAAGCGACCCGGCTCGCGCCGTGCCCGGGCCAGATAGGCATCGCGCACGCGATGGAAAAACGTCAGTTGTTCCTGCTCGATCCGATCCGGCGGTTGGCCTCGACTGCGCATCCGGGCCATACCCCGATCAACGCCGACATCCAGCAGAAAGGTCAGATCGGGGCGGATACCCACCGCCCAGTGCTCGAGTTCGGCGATGCGCGCTGCCGGCAGCCCGCGACCGCCGCCCTGGTAGGCGTAGCTGGCGTCGGTGAACCGGTCGCTGAGCACCCATTCGCCGCGCGCCAATGACGGCTGGATGTGCTCGCGTACCAACTGGGCACGCGACGCGAACATCAGCAGCAGCTCGGACTCGGCGCACAGCGACAGCGGCGAATCGAGCAGAATGGCCCGACATGCCTCGCCGACTGCGGTGCCGCCCGGCTCGCGCGTGGTCCGGAAGGCGATGCCGGCCTCGCGCAAACCGCGTTCGATCACCGCCAGCACGGTGGACTTGCCGGCGCCCTCGCCGCCTTCGACCGTGATCAGCCGGCCGGACTGAACCGGATCGCTCACGGTGCCTCACCCTGGCTGGCCGCGCCGTTCCGCCGGATGTAGCGATTCACCGCCCGATTGTGCTCGGCCAGCGTGCGCGAAAAATGGTGGCTGCCATCGCCCTTGCTGACGAAGTACAGGCTGTCGCCCGGCGCCGGATCGACAGCGGCGCGCAGCGCGGCCCGGCCCGGCATGGCAATGGGCGTGGGCGGCAGGCCGTCGCGGGTGTAGGTGTTGTAGGGCGTATCGGTGTCCAGGCCGGCTCGACCGATCCGGCCGCGATAGCGCTCGCCCATTCCGTAGATCACGCTGGGATCGGTCTGCAGGCGCATCCCCAGGCGCATCCGCCGCACAAAGACGCCGGCAATCTCACGGCGCTCGCCGGCCGAACCGGTCTCCTTTTCGATCAGCGAGGCGAGAATCAGGGCTTGCTCGGCCGACTCGATGGGAAGTTCGGGTTGTCGGGCATCCCAGACATCGGCCAGGGTGCGCTCCATGGCCAGCAGGGAGCGGCGCAACAGGTCGATATCCGGAGTACCGCGGGTAAACAGGTAGGTTTCCGGCAGAAACCGGCCTTCCGGGTGTTTGCCCGCTCGCTCCAGCAGGGCCATCACCTCGTCGTCGGACACGCCGTCGAGCGTTTGCTTGATCGCCGGATTCCCGGCCAGCGCGGCGCGCAGCTCGCTGAACCGCCAGCCTTCGACCAGGGTGAAACGGTGCTGCACGACCCGCCCCGACTCCAGCTTGTGCAGCAGCTGGCGCGGCGTGATGCCATGACCGACCGCGTACTCGCCAACCTGAAGGCGACGCAGCACGTCCATCTCCAAGGCCAGCAAGCGCCACTGGAAGGCGTGCCCTTCGTCGATACCGATAGCGCGCATGCGCGACAGCACATCGACAAACGCATCGCCACGCTCGACCTCCAGTATCCGCTCCGCCTGAACCAACGAAATGGGCGCGTCGGCGAACCGCTGGTAGTCGAGCCACTGCCAGTACGCCAGAGCACCCGCCGCCAGCAGAATGACAGCCAGGCTCCAGGCTAGAAACCGGGAAAATCTTCGGGTGACTGGGCTCACGTCGCTTCCATGGGTAGTGCAAAAGCCGGCTGATGTTTGGCCAACCGGTCGATCAATCGCCGGGTTTCGCTATCCGCAGGCCAGGCTCGACCGTCCAGGGTGGCTACCGGGAGGATACCGCGCACGCTGTTGCAGACAAACAGGGCATCGGCCCGCTCCACCTCGGCACGGGCGATATCGGCCAGGCTCGCGCCGGTCTCGGCGATCAGCCAGGCACGGCAGATGCCAGCGATACCGCAGGCATCGAGCCGGGGCGTGACCCAGTGATCGGCGATGCGCAGGAACACATTGCCGGAGACCGCGCTCACCAGATTGCCGCTGGCATCGCAGAGCAGGCCCTCGTCGATCGCCGGATCGCTCCATTCGGCGCGGGCCAGCACCTGCTCCAGCCGGTTGAGGTGCTTGAGTCCGGCCAACTCCGGCTGGGCGGCCAAACGAAGCCGGCACCAGCGCAGATTCAGACCGGCCGCAGGGCAAGACGGAGGCAGCGGATGGCGCGACAGCACCAGCGCAGGCTGGCTGTGTTCAGGGATGCGGTACCCGCGCCCGCCCGATCCCCGGCTCAGGATCAGCTTCAGCACGCCGTTACCGGCCATCATCGGCCCGGCCTGGGCGCGCAGCCAGACGCGATCCGGTGGATCGATGCCAAGCCGGGTCGCACCGCGCTCGAGCCGATCCAGATGCGCGTCCCACCAGACCGGCTGGCCGGCGTGAAAGCGCAGCGTCTCGAACAGACCGTCGCCATAGGCCAGGCCGCGATCGGCCGGATCCAGGGCAGCAACCGGCTGGCCGCCGATGAACAGCTTGACGCTCACTCCGGCAGGCCCCAGGCGCGCAGCAGGCCGCGCGCCTTGGCGCGGGTTTCTGCCAGTTCCCGCTCCGGCACCGAGTCGGCCACCAGACCGGCACCGGTTCGCCAGTAAAGGCCGGTGCGGTCCAGCCCGGCGGTTCGGATCAGGATGTTGAGGTCGAGATCGCCATCGCGATTCAGATAGCCGATGGCGCCGGTGTAAGGTCCGCGACCCTCGCCCTCCAGTTCGGCGATGATCTGCATGCAGCGCACCTTGGGACAGCCGGTGATCGTGCCGCCTGGAAACACGGCGGCAATCGCCGCGCCCGGCCCCACGCCCTCGCGCAGCCGACCGCGCACACTGGAAACGATGTGGTGCACGTGCGCGTAACTCTCGACCGTCATCAGCTCATCGACCCGCACGCTGCCGGGTGTGCAGACCCGGCCCAGATCGTTGCGCTCCAGATCGATCAGCATGATGTGCTCTGCGCGCTCCTTGGGATTCGCCACCAGCTCGGCGATCCGCACGGCGCTGTCTTCTCCTGGCAGCCGCGCGAAGGTACCGGCGATCGGCCGGGTCTCGACTTCACCCCCGCGAATCGCGATCAATCGTTCCGGCGAGGAACTGAGCAGGTAAGCATCGCGCCAGTGCAGCAGACCGGCGAACGGCGCCGGGTTGGCGCGACGCAACTGCCGGTAAAGCGCGCAGGCATCGGGCAGGCCGTCGAATCGCGCCGACCAGCCGCGCGACAGGTTGACCTGAAACACATCCCCGGCGCGAAGATAGTCGGCCACCCGCGCTACGCCAGCGAGAAATCGCTCGGGCGGGTCTTCTCGCCAGTCGAGCACAGGCGGATTGACTGTCTCGTCGAGACCGTCTGCCCCGAGCGCCGCAACATCGGCCCGCATCGTCGCCAGCAAATCATCCCGGTCGGTCTCGGCCAGGGCCACCACTTCTCCACTGAGCCGGTCGCGGAGCACCGCAGCCGGGCTGCGCAGCGCCAATGCTTGGGGCAGCGGGCCGGAAGCCTCGGGCAGGCTGAGCGATGGCTCGATTTCCCCGGCCAGTTCGTAGCCCAGGTACACCGCCCAGCCGCCGCGAAACGGCCAGTGCGCGGCAGTGGCCCGATCATTCGAGCCGGCCGACTCGGCGTCGAGCCGCTCAAGAAATCCACCGGCAAGCGCAGCGCCATCGAGGCCGGTGAGCCGGCCCCACCGGTCGAGGACAAAGCCCTCGCCCTCGGTCAGCAGCAAAATGTCCCAGCGCGCGCCCGCACCGGCCGCCGCGCTTTCCAGAAGCATCGGGTAGCGTTCCGGCGCGTAGCGATGCAGCGCCAGCAGATCGGTTTCGGCCGCCAGCGGGCAGCTGACGACCGCTGGCACGGCCGTTGACACGGCCGTGCGACTCAAACGGCCCTGAATACCAGCGACGAATTGGTGCCGCCGAACCCGAAACCGTTGGAGATGGCTACCGAGATCGCCTTGTCGCGCGCGGTGTGCGGCACATAGTCGAGATCGCAGCCCTCGCCCGGATTGTCGAGATTGATGGTCGGCGGGATCACGCCGTGATGGATGGCGAGGATGGTGAAAATGGCCTCCACGCCGCCGGCAGCGCCCAGCAGATGACCGGTGACCGACTTGGTCGAGCTGACCATGGTCTTGTAGGCGTGGTCGCCGAGCGCGCGCTTGAGCGATTGAGTCTCGGCCAGATCGCCCAGCGGCGTCGACGTGCCATGGGCATTGAGGTATTCCACCTCGGTCGGATCGATACCGGCATCGCGCATGGCGGTAACCATGCAGCGCGCCGGGCCCTCGCCGTTCTCGCTGGGCGCGGTCATATGGTAAGCGTCGGAACTGGAGCCGAATCCGACCAACTCGCAATAAATCCGCGCACCGCGCGCCTTGGCGCTCTCATACTCTTCGAGCACCAGGATGCCGGCGCCGTCGCTGAGCACGAATCCGTCGCGATCGGCATCCCATGGCCGGCTGGCCAGGGTCGGCTCGGCATTGCGGGTCGACAGCGCCTTCATCGAGCAGAAACCGCCGATCGAGGTTGGGATGGTGGCGTACTCGGCGCCGCCGGCGATCATGATGTCTGCATCGCCGTACTGGATCATGCGCATGGCGGTGCCAATGCTGTGATTGGACGTGGCACAGGCCGAAACGGCCGAAAAATTCGGTCCCTTCAGGCCTTTCATGATGCACAACTGGCCAGAGACCATGTTGATGATGGTCGAGGGCACGAAAAACGGCGATATCTTTCGCGCGCCGCCGTCGTGATAGGCGATGGTGGTGCGCTCGATACCGGCCAGGCCGCCGATGCCCGAGCCGATCAGCACACCGGCGCGTTCGGCATTGCTCTCATCGATCACCAGCCCGGCATCATCCATGGCATCCAGCGCCGCCACTACGCCGTAGTGGACGAACGGATCCATCTTCTTGATGTCCTTGGCGGCGATCCGCCGGGCCGGATCGAAGTCGCGCACTTCACCGGCAATCTGCGTGGAGAAGCTGCTGGCATCGAAATGGGTGATCGGGCCAATGCCGGAACGGCCGTTGATCACGTTGTCCCACGCGGTGGGAATATCGTTGCCGACCGGGGAAACGATGCCCATGCCGGTGATGACGACGCGACGATGGTTCATGAACTACTCCGGGCGGTCAGTGGCGCGCGGCGACTCGCAATCAGGGCGCGCCACGTGCCAGCGGGAAGCAAGCCTGTGCGCATCCGGGCGGCCGGGGCCGTCGCCGGATGCGACAGGGAATCAGTAGCGAATCGGCTGCGGCTGTCGGCCAGCCGAGCCGGATCAACAGCGGAATCAGCTGCTGACATGCGCCTTGATGTAGTCGATCGCCTGCTGAACGCTGGTGATCTTCTCGGCTTCTTCGTCCGGGATTTCGCACTCGAATTCTTCTTCGAGAGCCATTACCAGCTCGACCGTATCCAGGGAATCGGCACCCAGGTCATCGACGAACGAAGCCGTCGCGGTGACCTCATCTTCCTTGACACCCAACTGCTCGATCACGATCTTCTTGACGCGTTCTTCGATACTGCTCATGAGATTTGCAAACCTCCCGAAAGGGAAAACTAAGACGAGCGCATTGTAGTGGAAGCCGGACGACCGCAACAGTCGCCCGGCCCGACCCGGCGTGCGCCCTCTCGCCGAAAACCAGGAATCGTCAACGATACCCATCCTTGACGGTCAGGAACAGGGTTTTTCGTTCAAGGCATGTACATGCCGCCGTTGACGTGCAGCGTTTCTCCCGTGATGTAGGCACCGCCCGGACCGGCCAGAAAGGCCACCGCATGCGCGATATCTTCGGCCTGCCCCAGCCGGCCGAGCGCGATTTGCCCGATCAGGCCGTCTCTGGCCTGCTCGGGCAGCGCCCGGGTCATGTCGGTGTCGATGAAGCCGGGCGCGACCACATTGACCGTGATTCCGCGCGAACCCACTTCGCGGGCGAGGCTCTTGGAAAACCCGATCATCCCGGCCTTCGCCGCCGCATAGTTGGTCTGCCCCGGATTGCCGGTGAGCGCAACCACCGAGGCGATGCTCACGATCCGGCCCTTGCGCGCCTTCATCATGCCGCGCAGCACGGCCTTGGACATGCGATAGACGCTGCTCAGATTGGTCGCGATGATCGCCTCCCAGTCCTCGTCCTTCATGCGCATCAGCAATTGATCGCGGGTGATGCCGGCGTTGTTCACCAGAATCGAGATCGGGCCGAACCGGCCGGAAAGCTCGGTCACCAATTCATCGATGCAGGCCGGGTCGCCGACATCGAGCACGCGACCGGCCCCGCCACTCGCTGACAGCCGCGCATCGATTGCGGCGGCGCCGGCTTCGCTGGTGGCAGTGCCGATCACGGTGGCGCCCTGAGCGGCCAGCAGATCCGCGATCGCTGCGCCGATGCCCCGGCTGGCACCGGTCACCAGGGCTGTTTCGCCAGTCAAAGCTTGGGTCATGTTCGAGACTCCGGTATGGCCATTGGATATGGCGGAAACGACCGCCTTGGGTCGGGTACGACTCGAAATCAGTCCGGACGCGTCGGCCAGGCAGCCAAGGCGGCATCGAAATCAGACGGGTTGCCGAGCGAGCGAACCTCGATGGACTTGTCGATCCGCTTGATCAGGCCGCTGAGCACCTTGCCGGGGCCGCACTCGGCGATGGCGTTTGCACCGAGCGACACCAGATTCTCGACGCTCGTCGTCCAGCGAACCGGCAGATAGATCTGGCGAACCAAGGCATCGCGAATGCTCTGGACGCTGTCGTGCACTTCGGCGTCGACGTTCTGGACAACTGGAATGGCGGGCGCGCTCCAGGCCACCCGGGCCATCGCCTCACCCAATCGATTGGCGCTCTCGCGCATCAACGGCGTATGCGAGGGCACACTGACCGGCAACTTGATGGCCTTTCGCACGCCGCGCTCGGCCAACCGGGCCAGAGCACGGTCCACGGCGCCGATGTGCCCACCGATGACCAATTGACCCGGCGCGTTGTAGTTGGCCGGTCGCACCACTTCATCGCCGGAGACTTCGTTGCAGATCTCCTTGACCAGCGCGTCCTCGGCGCCCAGTACCGCCGCCATTGCGCCCACTCCGGCCGGAACGGCCTGCTGCATCAATCGGCCACGTTCGCGCACCAGGCCGGCGGCATCGTGCAGCGACAGGCACCCGGCGGCCACCAGCGCGGTGTATTCGCCAAGGCTGTGCCCGGCCAGCAGCGCAGGCCGCGCACCGCCGCGCGCCAGCCAGGCCCGCCACACTGCCACGCCAGCGGCAAGCAGGGCCGGCTGAGTGAATTCGGTGGAGTTGAGCTGATCTTCCGGTCCTTCCTGGGACAGGCGCCAGAGATCGATGCCGGCGCCTTCGGAGGCTTCCGCAAAGGCGGCGGCAACCTCGGCATGCGCCGAAGCCAGATCGGCCAGCATACCCATCGACTGGGAGCCCTGGCCGGGAAATACGAAGGCGAGTGTCGCTTCAGTCACGCGATAACCCCGAATCAAGAACCGGCAATCATACGCAAGGCCGGCACATTCCGTCTGTACCGGGGCGAATGGTGCACGTGCTCAGGCTCAGTAGCGAATCAGCGCCGAGCCCCAGGTGAATCCGCCGCCGAACGCTTCGAGCAGCAGCAGCTGGCCGCGCTGGACCCGCCCGGACCGCACCGCTTCATCGAGCGCCAGCGGCACCGACGCGGCGGACGTGTTGCCGTGCTTGTCGACGGTGACCACGACCCGATCCATCGGCATGTCCAGTCGCTTGGCGGTCGCGCTGATGATGCGCAGATTGGCCTGATGCGGAATCAGCCAGTCGATATCCGATTTCTTCAGATCGCTCGCGGCCAGCGTCTCCTCGACCACGGCGTCAAGCGTCTTGACCGCCACCTTGAACACTTCGTTGCCGGTCATCAGCACGCGCATGCCGTGGTTCGGCTCATCGCGGAAGCCGGAAGAAATGCCCACTTCGGTGTGCAGCAATTCGCGATAGCCGCCATCGGCGTGCAAGTGGGTGGCGATGACGCCTGGCTCGGAATCCGCCTGCAGCACCACCGCGCCGGCACCGTCGCCGAACAGCACACAGGTGGCGCGGTCGTTCCAGTCGACGATGCGCGACAGGGTCTCGGCGCCAACCACCAGCGCCGTCTTGACGACGCCGCTGCGGATCATCGCGTTGGCGGTGGCCAGCGCGTAGATGAAGCCCGAGCAGGCGGCATTGACATCGAACGCAGCGCAACCGTTGGCGCCCAGGCGATGCTGGAGCAGGCAGGCAGTGGACGGGAAAATGATGTCCGGAGTAGTCGTGCCGAGCACGATCAGATCGAGATCGGCGGCAGCGATACCGGCGGCTTCCAGCGCACGCAATGACGCCTCGTAGGCCAGATCGCCAGTGGTCTGGCCTTCCAGCGCCAGCCGGCGCTCACGGATGCCGGTCCGCGACGCGATCCACTCGTCATTGGTGTCGATGCCACGCGCCTGGAGGTCGGCGTTGGTGACCACGTTGTCGGGAAGGTAGCTGCCCGTACCCCGGATGCGGGCGAAGGGCTGACTGTGGGTGACCGCTGCTGACATGGGCGCTGCTCCGATCTATCGCTGTGCGGGCACGGCCCGCGTCGGGTATCGCGCTTGGTTGCAGCCGGCCCGGCGGACAGGCGGAACATGAGCTCGGTCGCTGCACGGACCGCGCCGTCCACATGCCGAAGACAGGACGGTCAACCGGCCTGCCCCGCTGTCGCTGCCGTCACGATGCTCCGCCGACGCCAAACGCTTTCGAATCAACAAATCCGCTCTTGCAGAGCAGCGAGCGAGTTTACCGGCCCGGGGATACACCGACTATCCCCGACCGTCCGCGTCGGTGCGCTGCGGATCAGTCGACGTCGACGACCTCGACGGCCTTCTGGATGACCTGACGGCCGCGATAGAAGCCATCCTTGGTCACATGATGGCGAATGTGGGTCTCGCCGCTGGTCGGATCGGTCGACAGCTGCTTGGCGCTCAACGAATGATGGGCCCGGCGCATGCCGCGCTTGGACGGGGACTTGCGGGATTTCTGGACTGCCATGACGCTGCTCCTGATGACCGGACCTTGAGTCCGGATGCTGAATTGAACCGCTGAACTGAACAACTGTGCTGCGATAACTTGTGTGAAACGCTTTCCCGATCCGCGCGCCCTTTCCGACCCGCCCCTCAGCGCTTGGGCTTGAGGCCGGCCAGCACGGCGAACGGACTGGCCGCCGCGAGTTCCTCGGCCGTCGGCTCGAAGCTGGCCTCGACCGGCGCGCCGCCCGGCTTGATGGGGATGGCCGGCACCGCAAGGATCAACTCGTCCTCGACCAGATCGCGTCCTGCCAACAGGCCGCTTTCCGGCACCAGAACCGGCTCATACTCTTCCGGCAGGGCGTCTGCCTGTTCCTCCTTGGAGATCAGACCCAAGCGCTGTCTGATCCGCACCGGCAGCAGAAACGGCTCCAGACTGCGCTGACACACGAGCGGCAGGTCTGCTTCGGTTTCAAGCTCGGCGAATGGCCCCGCGATCGGATCCCTGTCGAAACCGATGCTGTAGCGCGCCTCGGCGCTGCCCAACTGCTTCGGATCGACATTCAGCGCGCTTGCCAGCCGATCCAGATCAGCCAACGCCACGCGCCCGGAAAACTGCCGTCTGCCGGAAACGGCCCGCCAGACATCGAGTTCAGCAGGAAGGTCAGCGGACATGAGCCGGTAATTATAGGAATTGCGATGAACTCCTGTCAATTTTGGTCCGCCGGACAACGACAGAACGCGGCTCTCGGCTCATCCAGCGCGACTCAGGGCGGCATCTCGGACGGCCGATGTGGACGAAATCAGCGCCGATCCACCGCAGCCTGGATTTGCCCGACCGACGGGCATGCGGCAGACTTCGGATTCGACCCGTCCCGGAGCCGTGCCCATCGAAACCGCCGTCTCCCCGTGGCTCTACCTGCTTTCCGGCCTGTTGCTCGCGGCATCGCTCGTGGTCGCCGCGCTGCTCTGGCGGCAGCATCGGAGCCAGCGCCGTCAGCGGCTGGTCGGCTCCCTGCTCGACCTGGCCGACGACATGGAACGCCTGCTGTACCAGTTGCGCAGCCGCATGCAGCGGGTACAGGGCGTGGTCGAACGGGTGCCATCCGATATCGGCGCCAACGCCCATGCCTCGCTGGAGCGCGACGACCTGATCGAGTTGGCGCTCAAGGATCTGCTGGAGCATCGGCTGTGGATACAGCGCTATTCGGGCGGAGCCGGTGAAGATGAACTCCGGCGCGCGCTCGGGGCGCTGACGGCAAACTTCAGCCGACTCCAGAGCGAGTCGAGCCGCCTCGAACGTGCCGGCCTTGCCTTGGAGCGTGCCGCCGATGCGGTCGCCGCCGAGACGGCGCCCAACGAGCCGCGCCGGCCTCAGCAGACCCGGCCGTGACCTCATCAACGCACGATTGGTTGATCCTGGCATCGACATCGCCCTACAAGCGCCAGTTGCTCGAACGCCTCGGCCTGCCGTTCGAATGCGCTGATCCGCGGACCGAGGAGCGGCAACGGCCGGATGAGCCGGCCAGCGATCTGGCCCGTCGCCTGGCCTGCGAAAAGGCGCTGGCGCTGGCCGGCCGTCAGCCGCAGGCCTGGGTCATCGGTGCCGATCAGGTCCCGGAGCTGGACGGGCGGTGCCTGGGCAAGCCTGGCGACCGCCAGCGCACCATCGAGCAACTCGCCGCCGGCAGCGGTCGTTCAGTGCAGTTCCATACTGCGGTCTGCCTGCTGCGTCTGTCGGACGGTACGCGCCTGGAGCACACCGACCTCACTCGCGCCCACTTCCGCACACTCGATGCCGGGCAGATCCAACGCTATGTCGATCGCGAACCGGCCTTCGACTGCGCTGGCGGGTTCAAATGCGAGGGCCTGGGCATCGCGCTGTTCGAGTCGATCCAGACCTGCGACCCGACCGCGCTGATCGGTCTGCCGCTGATCGGCCTGAGCGCCCTGCTGCGCCAGGCCGGGTTCGAAGTCCCGTAATTTTCGATTTCCGGTAGTTTTCGAAGTCCAGCAATTCCGGCTAGCGCGGGCTGGATTCGCTTACCTGGATGCTTTGCCCCGGCATCGGTTCGCGGCTGCCGTCGCGGCCGTGGACCCGGATCGACAGCCAGCGCCGGCCCGGCGACAGTTGGCTGGCATCGATGTGCGCCACGAATCCGACGTTCGGATGCGCCGGGTCGGTCGAGATTTTCCAGAACTCCGCGACATGCGGCATCGGCTCGCCGTAGCGGGCCTGGGCTACGTGCACGCCGTCGATCAACACATCCACTCGCGCTACCCCCGCACCATCCTTGAACGCCCAGCCACGCACTGCGAATCCGCCCTCGACCCGCGCGCCGGGCGTCGGGCTGTCGACATAGGCGAGCGCCGGCAGCATGCAGCCGGGCTGGTCCGAAGAGTTCAGTCGGTACAACAGAAACCGGTTGCGCCCGCGGTCGACATCCAGCACCTGGGGCGACGGCAGCGAGCCGAGCCGTTCGCACAGCCGATGGTAGGCGGCCAGCCGGTCCCTCGGCGCGTTCAGGCGATCGCCGGTCACCAGCAGCGCGGGTCGCTGCGGGATGCTCTCCAGGCCCAGCCCCCAAAGCGCCAGCTGACGATCCCGGCCGTGCCTGGCGTCGTAGGCATGCGACAGGGTCTGTACCGATCGCGGGTACAGGGCGAACGCCAACTGCGCGCCGAGCATGAAATTATCGGCCACCAGCAGGGTGTCGGCGGGCATGTCGCGCAAGGCGTCACGGGTCGCGGCGGTCACCTCGTTCCAGCCGGAAAACGGCGCCGGATAGGCCTTGGACTCCACCAGCGCCATCCGCCAGCCGGGCAGGATCGCCGCCATCAGCCAGAGCAGCAGCCCGGCCTGGGTTACCACCGCCAGGCCGACTGCAAATGATCGCCAGTGCTGACGGAGCGTCGGCCACTGCGCCGCCAACACCGGCACCAGCGCAAGATAGGCCGGCAGCGGCCAGTGCAGGCTGATCCGCTCGCGATCGGCAAAGAATCCGAGCACGAAATAACCGATCAGAGGCACGGCCGCGCAAACCAGGGCGATGGTCCATCGGTCGTCATCGGTGTCCGCCTGCCGGCGCCGCCACGCGATTCGCGCAGCCCACAGCAACAGCAGCCACAGCACCGGGCTGACGATGGCCGCCTGCACCACGATGAACAGCAGGCCCTCGGGGCTGAACTGCCAGGGATGGCGCTCGACGACCTGAAAACTCAGGCCCGCGCCGCGGTTCTGCCAGTTCCAGACGACCAGCGGCAACCATGCCGCAGTGCCGACCAGCCCAGACAGCCAGACCTGCCACTGCCGCAACAGCGCGCGCCCCGACGGCGTCAGCAGCAATGCCAACCCGCCCGCCGCGATCACCACCACGAACCGGTAGTGACTCGACGCACCCAACGCCAGGCCCAGCGACAGCTCGATCAGCGCGCCGACCGGCAACGGCGCGGCTCCCGAGCGGGAACGCGACCAGGCCAGCGCGGCGATGGCATCAAGGCAAAGCACCGTGGCCAGGGTCAGCAGCACATCGGGCACGGCCAGCAGACCCATGCCTGAAACCAGCGGCAGCAGCAGCCCCAGCCAACCGGCCCGCCAGCCGGCCTCGGTGCCGAACCAGCGCCGGGCGATTCGCACCAGCAGCCAGGGCACCGCGCCGCCGGCGAGAATGAACAGAGCACGCAGGCCGAACGGGCTATTGCCCAGCAACTCCACCGACAGCCGGGCCAGCCAAGCCGTCGCGCCGGGAAGATCGGAATAGGCCCACGCCAGATGCTGGCCTTCCCACCAGTAGAAGGCCTCATCGCCGAAAACCGGAAGCCAGACCGCCAGAATCAGCTTGGTGGCCATGATCAAGCCCCAGGCGATCAGGAACCGCCGTCGCTGCTCCAGCGAGTGCTTCACTTCGCCCGTGCCACAATTCACGTCAATCGCTAGACTCCCCCTATCGCCAAACGGACAGGCACATGCAGACCACGGCCGAAACCCGCCCCATGCTAGCCGATCATCACCGTCAATCGCTGACCGATGCCATTGCCCAGGTCAATCAGCTGGTGCTGGGCAAGGCGCGCCAGGTGGACATGGCGTTCACCTGCCTGCTGGCCGGCGGGCATCTGTTGATCGAAGACCTGCCCGGCCTCGGCAAGACCACGCTGGCGCGCGCGCTGTCCGCCACGCTGGGGCTGGATTTCCAGCGCCTTCAGTTCACTTCCGACCTGCTGCCATCCGACATTCTGGGCGTATCGATCTACGAGCAGAACGACAGTCAGTTCCGCTTTCATCCGGGGCCGATTTTTGCCCAGTTGCTGCTGGCCGACGAGATCAACCGCGCCCCGCCGCGCACCCAGAGCGCGCTGCTCGAGGCCATGGCCGAGCAGCAGGTCACCGTCGACGGCATCTGTCACACGCTACCCAAGCCGTTCTTCGTCATCGCCACCCAGAATCCGCTGGACCTGGCCGGCACCTATCCACTGCCCGACTCGCAGCTCGATCGGTTCCTGCTGCGCCTGCCGCTGGGCTATCCGGATGCCGAATCCGAGCGCCAGATGCTGGCCGGCGCCGACCGCCGCGATCTCATCGCGCAAAGCCCGATGCGGCTGTCGGCCGAAGACGTGCTGGCGTTGCGCGAGTCCGCCAGCCGGGTTCATGCCAGCCCGGCACTGATCGCCTACGTCCAGGAGCTGATGGCGGAAAGCCGTCGGCGTACCGAATTGCGCGCCGGGCTGTCGCCGCGCGCGGGGCTGGCGCTGCTGCACGCCGCCCGTGCCCACGCCCTGCTTGCCGGGCGCAATCATGTCCTGCCCGACGATGTGCGCACGCTGTTCGAGTCGGTGGCCGCCCATCGACTGGTCCCCGAAGCCGACACCCAGACCCGCGAAAGCATTGCAGCTGCCATTCTGGCGTCGGTGGCGGTGGATTGACCGTGGTCAGCGCGGCCTTGAAGCGGCCGGGCCTGTCGGCGCTGCGCGCTCGAATCGCGCTCATCGCGCGGCCCCGGACACCGGAGCCACTGCCCGCACACATCGATCGGCGCCGGGTCTATATCCTGCCCACCGGGTTCGGCCTGTTCATGGCGGTCCTGTTGCTGGCCATGCTGATCGGCGCGCTGAACTACAACAACAATCCGGCCCTGCTGATGGCTTTCCTGCTGGCCGCCCTGGTGCACAACAGTTTTTATCGCGCCCACCTCAACCTGAGCGGCTTGAGCCTGCTGTCGGTTTCCGCCGACCCCGCCCACGCCGGCCAGCCGCTGACCCTGCGCTGTCTGGTCGCGGCCAGCGGCAAACGCCCGCATCCCGGGCTTCGCATCAGCGCCGGGCAGTCGGAATGCACTGCCAGTCTGGAGGCCGAAAGCCGACAGACCCTGACTCTCGAGCTGGCCGCGCCGACCCGCGGCTGGCAGCCGATCCCGCGTCTGCGCGTCGATACCCGACAGCCGCACGGTCTGGCGATCGCCTGGTGCTGGTTCTGGCCCGATTCGCGGGTGCTGGTCTATCCCGCGCTCGAACCGCACCCGCCGCCGCTGCCCGGCGCACAGGGCGAGCGCGGCCAGCGCTGGCGGCTGGGTCAGGGCGAAGAACTGCACCATCTACGCGACTACCGGATCGGCGATCCGATCCGCGAAATCGCCTGGAAACCCAGCGCCCGGCACCATCAGCTCCTGGTTCGTGAGCACGAAACCACACGCGGTGCCGATGTCGCGCTGGATTACGCCGAGCTGCACGGCCTCGACCGCGAAGCGCGCGTCCGGCGTCTGGCGGCCTGGGTGGTCGAAGCCGAGCGCCGCGGTCTGAGGTATCGCCTGCGCCTGCCGGGCAGCGTGCTCGGCCTGGGCCAGGGCCGCGACCATCGGCACGCCTGCCTGAAGGCGCTGGCGGTGATGCCCCATGACTGAAGCGCTGGTGTCGGCCGGCTTCGCGAAAGCCCGAAGCGCCGCGATCCTGTCGGCCGGCCTGTCGGCCCTGCCTTTGTTGCTGCTCACGCCGAATGCGCTGGCGGCAAGCCTCGCGGTGGTTGGTGGCCTGGCCGCCTGGACCAGCCGGGACCGGCCCTGGCCAGTCGTGGTGCGGATGATTCTGACCGTCGCCCTGACCGGAGCGGTGCTGGCCAGCTACGGATTCGGCTTTGGCCGCGATACCGGAAGCGCCCTGCTGCTGGCCATGCTCGCGCTCAAACTGTCGGAAACCAGCGCATTGCGCGACCTGCGCAGCCTGATCGGCTTTTCGCTGTTCGCGCTGTTTGCCGCCTTCCTGCAGGACCAGGGCCCCCTGACGCTGGCGCTGGCAGTCCTTGCCGTGCTGGTCATGGCCGATACCCTGGCCCTGATCGCCGACAACGAGGCCGGCATGGACAGTCGGGATGGTTTGGCGATCCGGGCCCGTCGGGCCCTGCTCTGGGTGGCTCTGGCGGCGCCGCTGGCACTGGCCGGATTCTGGTTCTATCCCCGCCTGGCGGCACCGCTGTGGGGTGTGCCGGAAAACGCCCTGGCACGCACCGGCATCAGCGAAACCATGGCGCCCGGCGACTGGCTGGATCTGCTGGTAGACGACCGCCCGGCCTTCCGTGCCCGGTTCAAGGGAGCGGAGCCCGAGCGAACACAGCTCTACTGGCGCGGCCCCGTGCTTTGGGATTTCGACGGCCGAACCTGGACCCGGCCGCCCTGGGCCGCCGCCAGACCAGCGGCGGCGCTTACCGACGCCCGGGCGGTTTTTGAGTATGAAATCACGCTGGAGCCGAGCGACCGTCGCTTCCTTTTTGCGCTCGACCTGCCCATCGACGACCCGCCCGGCGGCCAGCTCGGAGCCGATCTGAGTCCTTATGCCGAACAGCCAGTGCGTGACCTCACCCGCTACGGGATGCGCGCGGCGGTCGTGGACACATTCGAAGCCGAGCTGCCCGCACGGGTCCGCCAGAGCGCGCTGCGCCTGCCGCCGGGCTTCAACCCGCGCAGCCGGCAGCTGGCACAGGAGTGGCGCGCAGATGCCGACAGCGATCAGGCCTTTATCGAGCGGGTTCTGGATTGGTTCAATCGGGAGTTCAGCTACACGCTGGCCGCACCGCCGCTGGGCCGGCACACCGGCGATGAGTTTCTGTTCGATACCCGCGAGGGTTATTGCGAGCATTTCAGCTCGGCGTTCACCATCCTGATGCGTCAGGCCGGTATCCCGGCCCGGGTGGTGACCGGATACGTCGGCGGATACCGCAACCCGATCGGGGACTATTGGCTGATCCAGCAGTCCGACGCCCACGCCTGGGTCGAGGTGTGGTTACCCGGTCGCGGCTGGTTGCGGCTGGACCCGACGGCGGCGGTCGACCCATCGCGGATCTTCGAGCGCTACGGGCAGGATCGAGGCGCCGGCGCCATGGGACAGATGCTGGGCGGCACCTTCGCGCCACTGGGCAACGCGCTGGATTGGCTGCGCGAGGGCTGGAACCAGATGCTGCTCGGTTTCAACGCCGCCCGGCAGCAGGCGCTGCTCAAGCCGTTCGGTATCGATGAAGCCAGCCGGGTGCAGTTGCTCATCGCATTCGCCGTCAGCGCCGCGCTGGCCATCGGCTTCGCGCTGTGGTTCATGGCCAGGCAGAGATCGCCTTCGGGCACCGAGCCGCTGGTCGCTGCCTGGCACAGGGTCTGTCGCCGCTTGGCGCGGGCCGGCCTGGCCAAACACCCCTGGGAAACCGCCAGCGCCTTCTCCGCGCGGGTTTCACCATCACTGCGCGATGATCATGCGAAGCAGTTGGCCCTGCTCAGCCAGCGTTTTGTCTCGCTTCGCTACGCTGAACCAACCACCAACGGCGATGATCCAAGCCAGTTGATCAGAACGCTGAACGCGTTCCGCCCCCTTCACCGATGACCCAGGGAGACGCCACATGACGATTCACGGACGCACCGCCCTCGCGATCCCGCTCCTTCTGGCGCTGGCCGCCTGCACCACGACCCCCGACCCGCTTTCGGGCACTTTCGCCGACATATCGCCCGGCGATGCTGCGCGAAACGACAGTCGCGGCACCACGGTCCGCTGGGGCGGCACGGTTGCCGCCGTCGAGCCGCTGCCGGATCGCACCTGTTTCCAGATCGTCGGGCGTGAACTGAACGCGCGCGGCCGGCCCATCCTCGACGACAAGAGCAGCGGGCGCTTTCTGGCCTGCCGCAGCGGCTTCTACGATCCGGAAGTGTTCGCCGAGGGCCGGTCGCTGACCCTTATCGGCACCATCGACGGCGCCGAGACCCGGATGATCGGCGAGTACGCCTACCTGCATCCGCGTCTGGCCGCCGACGTGGTGTTCCTGTGGCCGGAGGATGAAGCCGACCGCTCACCGCCGATCCGCTACAACTTCGGCTTTCATTACGGGCGTTTCCGCTGAGTGCAGGCTGAGCGCAGCCGGCCGGCGGCAAGGCCATGCGTCGACCAACTGCCGGCTCCGGGCCAGTGCTCGAAATGCCCGCCTCACTGGTTCCGCGGGATCAACCGGCGAGGATATCCGCGTAGTCCGGGTGGCGCTTCAGCCACGCCACCACGTAGGGGCAGATCGGCGTGACCCGCAGGTTCGACTCACGCGCCCAATCGAGCGCATGCCGGGTGAGCTGCCCGGCAATGCCGCGGCCTTCGACGGCCGCCGGCACCCCGACGTGATCGACCAGAATCCGAGCCTGCTGCCTTCGGTAAGACAGCACGGCGAGATGGCCGTCGACCTCGGTCTCGAAGCGTCCCGACTCGGGCCGGTGGCGGATCGCCAAGGCCCCGGCTTGAGCCGAACCGCTCAGAGCGTTCCCCGGATCGGATAGCCCTTGTCCTTGGCGAAACCGATTCCGCCCAGCAATCCAGCCAGATCCGGGCGCGCGAACGGGGCATTGGAGATATCCACGATGTGCAGCTGGTCGTCGGCATTGACCACGAACACGCCCGGTTCGGCGAACGGCCGATCGGTTTCTTCCGCCGAGCGCGGCTGCGATATGTACAGGCCGAGGCGGCGCATGTCCTCGACGCTCAGGCCGTAACCGATGGGAAACCGCCAGCCGTGCTCGACCTGCTGGGAGCGGGCGCGATCCTCGGGATCGGCGGACAGCGCGAAAACCGCGATTCCGGCTTTGGCGAAATCGTCGTACATTTCATCCAGCGATTTCAGATAGCGCACGCACAGCGGACAATGCTTGCCGCGATAAACGATCAGCACGCGCCAGCCGGGCACGGCCGAGAAATCGATGCGACCGTGATCGAGCGTATCGAAACCGATGGTCGGCAACGGTGCGCCGGCAACGGGCTTTCCTTGACTGGACATACGATGAACTCCTGTTCGAATGACATTCCACTCTATCAAGGCGCCGCTGGACAGCCCATGACCAAGCCTCCCGGAGTGCTTGCCGAGCGGGCACCGCCGTTCAGCCAGGCGGCCAGGTCAAGCTGCGCCCGGCCAGAAGGTGCAGATGAATGTGAAACACCGTCTGTCCGGCATCGGCATTGCAGTTGAAAACCACGCGATAGCCGCGCTCGGCGAATCCCTCGCGCCGGGCGTAGTCTGCCGCTGCCAGAACCAGCCGGCCGATCAGCTCGGCATGGTCCGGCTTCAGCTCATCGAGGCTGGCAATCGGCAGTTTCGGGATGAACAGCACATGGACCGGCGCCTGCGGATTGATGTCGCGAAACGCCAGCACATGCTCGTCCTCGAACACGATGTCGGCCGGGATCTCCCGGGCGATGATCTTGCTGAACAGGGTTTCGCTCATGGCGGGGCTCCAGTTTGATGGACGGCAGAGATTATTCGGGTACCGCCAGACGCGAGCCGAAGGCGTGCGCCAGGGTGCCGCGGTCGATGTACTCCAGTTCGCCGCCCAACGGCACGCCGTGCGCCAGCCGGGTCGGCTTGACCTGCCGCTGGCGGGCCATCTGGGCCAGGTAATGCGCGGTGGCCTCGCCTTCGACCGTGGGGTTGGTCGCGATGATCAGCTCTCTGACCTCCCCCTCGGCGAGCCGCGAATCCAGCCGGTCGAGTCCCAGTTCGGCCGGGCCGACGCCGTCGAGCGGCGAAAGCCGACCCTGGAGGACGAAGTAAAGGCCACGGTAGCCGGTGGCCTGCTCGATCGCCAGACGATCGGCCGGCGTCTCCACGGCGCACAGCAGTTGCCGGTCGCGGCTCGCCGACAGACAGATCGGACACACCGGGCTTTCGCTGAAATCACGGCATTGCTGGCAGTGACCGACCCGTTTCATCGCCTCGGCAAGCGCATCGGCCAGCCGAAGCCCGCCCTCACGCTCACGCTCCAGCAGGTGATAGGCCATGCGCTGTGCGCTCTTGGCGCCCACGCCGGGCAGGCAGCGCAGCGCCTGGATCAGCCGGTCGAGCAGCGCCTCGGCGCTCACAGGCCGAGATTCATCCCGGGCGGAATGGGCATGCCGGCCGTCGCTTCCGACATGCGCTTGCTGCTCTCCTCATTGACCTTGTTGACCGCATCGTTGAACGCTGCGGCGATCAAGTCCTCGAGCATTTCCGGATCGCTCAGCGCCTCGGGCGCTATCCGCACCCGTCGCGACTCCATGCGGCCGCTCAGGGTGATTTGAACCAGCCCGCCACCGGACTGCCCGGTGACTTCGAGATTGGAAAGCTCCTGCTGCGCACGCTGGATGTTCTCCTGCATACGCTGCGCCTGTTGCATCAGTTGGCCGATATTGCCTCGCATGATGGCCTCTCAGTTGTCGTCGACGGGATGGATGGAATCGGGCTGAACCTGTGCGCCATAGCGCTGGATCAGATGCTGCACGGTAGTGTCGGACAGAAATGTCCGCTCCGCCTGTTGCTGGCGGTCGCTTCGGGTCTTGAGCGCGCGCTGGTGCAGGGTTTCCGCACCGGCCTCCGGGCCTTCGCTGAGCCTGATGCGCGGCATTTGGCCCAGCCACGGCGCCAGCGCTTCGGCCAGCCGCTGAACCAGTGCGTCGTCTCCCAGATGCGCCAGACCTGGTCCGAGCGCCAGCGACAGCGTACCGTCCTCATAACCCCCGAACACCGAATGCGCAGCCAGCTCGCGCGAGGGTCCGCGCAGCTCGAGCCGGGCCAGCAGAGCCAGCCAGCTCTCGTTGTCGGAAAGCAGGCCGGCACTGGCTGAACCCGCCGGAGCTCTGGACGACTCCGCGCGGGATGAGGGCGCAGTGGCATCGGCGACCCAATGCGGCGCCTGCCGGGCAGCGGCTGTTGGCGGCGGCGACTCGGAGCTGGCGTCTCCGCATCCGTTCGCCTCGGCCGAAGCGGACGCGCCGACTGGATACGTCTGCCGCGACACCGGTCGGGCAGAGTCCGTCGCGACGGGCGCGGCCGAGCGGGACGCCGGCGGCGACACCCTGCCGGCAGAATCTGACGACCCCACGCCGATGGCGGGCGCAGCGGCCGGGCGAAATGCCAGCATCCTCAGCAGCACCATCTCGAAACCGGTGCGGGCGCTCGGTGCCAGCGGAATCTCGACCCGCCCGTCGAGCGCCATGCGATACCAGAGTTGCACCAGCTCGGGTTCGAGCGCACCGGCCAGCTCCGACAGACTGGGTTCCGCGTCGATGCCGGACAGTGTCGGCACCAGTTGAAGCAGCTGCACGCGATGCAGCGTGGCGGCAAGTTCGTCGAGAACGGCCGAGAAGTCGGGCGACAGTTCGGCCAGGGCCGCCACTTCATTCATCAAGCCTTCGCCGTTGGCCTGCGCCAGGGCGGCCAGCAGAACATCGATGCGATGGCGGTCGACGCTGCCGAGCATTTCCCTTACCGCCGTCTCATCGAGCGCCCCGCCGCCGTAGGCGATCGCTTGATCGAGCAGGCTCAGGCCATCGCGCAGGCTGCCGTCTGCCGCCTTGGCCAGCAGCCGGCGCGACGCCGGATCGGAGGCGATGCCCTCGGCCTCCAGAATTCGCGCGATCTGGCCTTCGATCTGCTCCACGTCCAGCCGCTTGAGATTGAACTGCAGGCAGCGCGACAACACGGTCACCGGCAACTTGTCCGGATCGGTCGTGGCCAGCAGGAACTTGACGTGCTCCGGTGGCTCCTCCAGGGTCTTGAGCAGTGCGTTGAATGCCGGCTTGGACAGCATGTGCACTTCGTCGATGAGATAGACCTTGGTCCGGCCCCGGGCGGGCATGTACTGCGCGTTATCGATCAAATCGCGCACGTTATCGACGCCGGTATGGCTCGCGGCATCGATTTCGAGAAGATCGACGTAGCGACCGGCATCGATATCGCGACAGGCGTTGCAGACGCCGCACGGCTCTGCGGATGTGCCCTGCTCGCAGTTGAGGCTTTTGGCGAAGATCCGCGCGATGGTGGTCTTGCCCACGCCCCGGGTGCCGGTGAACAGAAAAGCGTGATGCACCCGACCGGACTCCAGCGCGTTGCTGAGCGCGCGAACCACATGCAGCTGGCCCACCAACTCCGAAAAGCGGCGCGGCCGCCATTTGCGGGCGAGAACGAGATACGACATGGGCAGGCCAGGGTAAAGGAGCTCCATTGTGCCAACCAGACCGGCATCGGCCAAGCGGCACGCGACCGACCTTGAGCCGAGGCCGGCATACCGGTTATCATTTCCTGCTTCGTGCTGCCCGGATGGCGGCGCGAAGGGACAGCAAGCGCGGTACCGGGCTGTCCTGCACGGAGAGGTGTCCGAGTGGTTGAAGGAGCACGCCTGGAAAGTGTGTATGCGGCTAAACCCCGTATCGCGGGTTCGAATCCCGCCCTCTCCGCCATCCATTGAGCGCATCGCGGCAGATCCGCGACCCGCGCCAGTTGCACGCACATCGATTTATGGTGGCCCCGTTGGCGCCTCCGCGACGATAGGTCGAAAACTCCGCCAGGTCCGGAAGGAAGCAACGGTATCGACCGACTCGGGCGCCGGAACCACGCTGGCGGGGCTGCCACCCTCAACGCTCTGTAGGCCTTCCAGACCTGGGCCACGCCTAACCTCGCCTGCGGCTCGCCAAGGCGCCCGGCCCGTCGCGATACGCGACGGGCGTTCGGTGGCGCGCGATCAGCCACCGGCTGATCGCAAGCGCACCCCCTCACCCGGAAGGAAGCAACGGTATCGACCGACTCGGGCGCCGGAATCACGCTGGCGGGGCTGCCACCCTCAACGCTCTGTAGGCCTTCCAGA
>JAXMJH010000103.1:0-10234 GCA_034376725.1 Lysobacteraceae bacterium
GGCAAAGCGACGTTCCGCCTGATCCAAAACGCCAACTGCCAGACCACACCGACTACACTCGCAGATCCTATCCACCATCGACTCGGTGCGAGCCAAAACACGCCCGCTCCAGGCTCATACCTGAATTGGAAAAGACTGTCCCCTGCGACCGCCTCGGATGCCTGACCAACTCCGGCAAAGACACTGGCCGGTCCGAGGCGCGGAAGCCGTAGCTAGGCAATGACCGTTCAGAAATCGGACAGGGCGATCGCCCGCCGACCGACACGCTGCGCTGCACGGCCAAACCTCCGGGTCCACGCCCGGATGTCGTCCGGCTGAGGGGGGCCGGTTTCTTGATCCTGATCTCACGAGGAAGAAACCGCCATGAAACCGATTCCTGTCCACCGCATCTCTTTTGTTGCCCTGTTCGCTCTGGCCGGCGTTCTGGCATTTTCCGCGACCATCGTCAGTGCGCAGGATGCTCCTGGCGACATCGCCACAACATGGGTCATCTGGGCGAAACCCGGGGCCACCGCCGACTTCGAGAAAGCCCTGAAATCCCACGCCGCCTGGCGCAAGGAGGCTGGCGACCCGATGAACTGGCGGATCTACGCGCCGGTGGCGGGCGATGACCTCAACCACTATGTCATCCGCAGCGACGGCCACCACTGGAAGGACTTCGATGCGGAAAGCGAATGGGCCATCAAGGCGGCGGCCGGCGCCAAATTCGACCAGCAGGTCGGCGCCTACGTCGCCGAGGCCCGGCATCATTTCGACCGGTATGACGCGGAGCACAGTCATTGGAAGGACAACAGCGACTACCGCTATTTCTCCGTCAACACCATCCGCTTCCTGCCGGGCCAGGAGCCGCGCTTCTACACGGCACTCGAGACCGTCGCCGCCGCCGCCAAGGCCGGTGATTGGGGCCGCAGTTGGTCGATCTTGAGCCTTACCGGCGGCAGCGACGACATCAACGTCGTCTGGCCGTACACCAGCTATGCCGACATGGCCCAGATCGAGCCGGGCTTCGTCAAAGTGCTCGGGGATCACATGGGTTCGACCGAAGCAGCCCGCGAACTGCTCGATGGCATCGGTGCAACAATCGCCGAGTCCAGCTCGACGATCTATGTCTTCCGACCGGATCTGTCGACGCCGCAGTAGTCGATGCCGGCCCGACCGCAGTCCTGAGGGGCAGGCAGTGCCCCCAACAGCTGTCTCCGGTGCGCCCGGCACGGTTTTCCGGACCGGGCGCACTTGACGCACCGAATGGAAGCGGTTGCACTGTCAGACTGTTGATCGATCCCACAGGGCCTGCTCATGCACAACCCGAACTCCTTTCTCGACGCGGTCGGCAACACACCGCTGATCCGGCTGCGCAAGGCATCCGAACTGACCGGTTGCGAGGTATTCGGAAAATGCGAGTTCATGAATCCCGGCGGCTCGGTTAAGGACCGGGCCGCGAAGTACCTTCTGCTGGATGGTCTGGCCCGCAAGCTCATCGAGCCAGGCGGTACCGTTGTCGAAGGCACCGCAGGGAACACCGGCATAGGGCTGACCCTGGCCGGCAATTCCCTGGGCCTTCGCACGTTGATTCTGATGCCCAACACCCAATCGGCCGAAAAGCAGTCGGCCCTGCGCGGCATGGGCGCAGAACTGCGCACGGTCCCCGCCGTGCCGTACAAGAATCCCGAAAATTACGTCCATCAAGCGCGTCGGCTGGCCGAGTCGATGTCGACCACCGCCCCGCATGGCGTCTACTACGCCAATCAGTGGGACAATCTGGCCAACCGCGAGGGTCACGTCGCCAGCACCGGTCCTGAAATCTGGGAACAGACTGCCGGCAAGCTCGATGGGTTCACCTGCGCCGTGGGCACCGGCGGCACCCTGGCCGGTGTGTCCGAGTATCTGAAATCCAAAAACCCGGCCATCGTCACCGCTGCCGCCGATCCGGATGGCGCGGCGATCTTCAACTGGATCAAGCACGGCGAGATCGCCTCTTCTGGAAGCTCGATCACCGAAGGCATTGGCCAGAACCGGATCACCGGGAATCTCGACGGCGCCCGCATCGACGATGCATTCAACATTCCCGACAGCGAATTGCTACCGGTATTGTGGGACTTGATCCGCTTCGAGGGGCTGTACCTGGGCGCATCCAGCGGGATCAATGTCGCGGGCGCAATCCGTCTGGCGCGTCAGCTGGGGCCGGGGCACACCGTGGCGACGGTACTGTGCGATTCGGCCAGCCGCTACGAGTCGCGTTTGTTCAATCCACAATTCCTGCTCGAACGCGAACTGCCGCTGCCCCCCTGGCTGGCCCGATCCTGACCGACTCGTGTCAGTAGCGCGGCAGCGAGTCGGCGTCGGCGGCCGCTTCTTCATCGAGTACCGAGACGGTGTCGTCGAACAGCCGCCGCGCGGTCGCCGGGCTGTCGCCAATGCACACCAGGCCCAGTTTGCCGAACTCCGAAAGCGCCCCGATCAGGTTGAACACCACGCCCTGCTGTCGGGTCTCCTCGAAGTGCAGCCGACGCGAAACCAGGATGTCGATCAGATCGTCGGGCACCAGACGGCGAAACAGCGGATTCACCAGATTGTCGGTGGCGTAGTAGTGCCGCACCTGTTGCATCGGGGTCAGGAAATGCGCCGATTCGCTGTCGTAACGACCATTGGTGAGAAACTGAAGCATCTGGTAGGGCATCGTGGTGCCACCCTTGCGCAGGTTGATCTCGATCGCGTAGTGGCGCCAGCCATCGTCTTCCAGCACCGAAACGAAATCGACCGAAAGCCGCCCCATCACGCCCCGGTCGCGAAGCACTTCGCCGACACGCATCGCCGGAACATGGAGCGCACGGGCATAGCGCGCATCGGCTGGAAACGTGCTGCCCTGGAACACCTGGCCACTGGGCCCGGACATGATCTGATCATGGCTGGATATCAACTCGACTTCGCCCAGCGGGTTGATCCGCAGCTGGACCGATGGCGAGCGCTTGTCGCGTCCTTCCAGCCAGGACTCAACGATTCCGCCATGGCGCTCGAAAAGCGCCTCGAACGACTCCGGGGTCATGCCATCGGCTTCGTATTTCAGACTGCTGGCCAAGCGGGCACGCACGGCTTGCGGTGACGGCTGCGCGCCCAGGTCAGAGACATCCAGCACCGCGTTGCCGTCGCCGGAGAACCCCTCGTTGATCTTGACCACCAGCCGCCGGCACGGCGGAGAGCGTGCGATCAACTGTGCAATCGCATCGGCGGCTTCGTCGAAATCGTTCAGATCCTCGAAACCGTCGGGATGATCGATCCCCGCCTCGGCGAAAGCCCGCCGGCTGCCCGATTTGCTGCCCCAATAGGCCAATGCCGGGTCGCAGGCGTAGAGGCTGATGCCCAGCGATACCGCCAGCCTGACCTCATCGTCGCAGGCATTGAATACCGAAAGATGCGATGCCTCGGGGTTGTCGATCTCGGCGCGAATCCGCGCCATCAGCCTCGGGCGCTCGAGAATCTTCCGGGTCAGGGAAACCGGCGAAGCATCATATGCCGAGAGCAATACCAGTCTGCGTCTGGCGTGCGCCGCCGGCACGCCGGACAAGAAACTCAAGTAATAGTCGACGACCACCTGGGCGATCGGCTCGCTGGTGACGAACACCACCCTGGTGTTGGGCAGACGCAGCAGCATGAGCATGCTGAGCATGCGTTCTTCGTAGTGCCGGGCGCCGGAGACCTTGGCCAACACGTCGGCATCCAGGCTCAGGCCCGGCACCACAACGACTGTGCGGGAGGCAGCCGGATCGGTGAAAATTTCCTGAAACAGACTGGGTAGCTGCTGCTGGAGCGCGAGATAGCTTTCGCGAACGTCCGCTTCGAGATTCGTGTATCGACGCTGGTGTCTGGCCATGCAAGGATCTCTGCCCGAGTTCGTTCGGATCATAGCCCAGCATCCTGTCGAACTCAGGCAGCCGCGGCGAAAAGTCGACTGCTCGGGGACCAACAGTGGCCGATTCGCCGGCCCATGCGGCGTCATGGATCAAGAATCGACGGAACCTGATGAACCATACCAGCGAATTTTCGGCCGGATCGAACACAATCCGGAAGTCTTCCAGACTTTGGCTTATGCACCCGACGTGCGGCACACTGCAACCATGACCGAAGTTTCCGGGTTGGGCTCTTACCTCGCGTTGCACGGCGGAGATTCGTCGGTACTGGTGCTCTGCGACCATGCCAGTTGTGAAGTCCCCCCGGAACTGGAGGGACTCGGTCTGCCGGTGCATCTGCGCCGTGACCACATCGCCTGGGACGTGGGCGCGGCCGGGGTGGCGCTGGATCTGGCCCAGCGGCTCGACTGCCCTGCCCTGCTCGGCCGGTTTTCCCGACTTGTGGTCGACCTGAATCGACACCCCGACTCGCCTGAAGCGATGCTGGTCGAGAGCGACAACCAGATCGTGCCGGGCAATCTTAGAATCTCGGCAGAGGAGCGCGCACGGCGACTGGAACACTATTACAGGCCCTATCACGATGCGATCGAAGCGCATCTGGATCGCGTCCAGGCTGCGGGTCTGAATCCGGCGCTGATTTCGATCCACTCCTACACCCCGGAACTCTGGGGATTGCCTCGCCCTTGGCTGCTCGGCCTGCTCTGGAAGCAGGCCGATCCCGGCTACGCCGCGCTGCTGCACTGGTTCGCCTCGCGCGGCATCGAGATCGGCGACAACCAGCCATACGACGGCAAGTTTGCGATGGGCCACACTCTGGAGCGACATGGCATCGGACGCGGTCTCCGCCATGTGCTGATCGAACTGCGCCAGGATCAGGTCTACACGCCGCAGCTCCAGCGGGTCTGGTCGCAACGCATCGCGCAGGCGCTGCGTGAGACGGGCTTCATCTGACCCAGGCGGCGCGGCTCAGCCCCCATGCGGGCCGACCCTTGCCGAGACGTGTTGCGGCACATTGGGTTAGGCTAGTGGGCTGCAATTCCCATTTCCCAGGAGCCACCAATAATGACCTCCCGTCTCACGCTTTCGCTCGCCATCGCCAGCGCGCTGGCGCTTTCCGCCTGTTCGGGGCCGACCGCCCCGAATGCAGAAACCGAAACTCAGGCCGCCACCGAGCAGGCCACGGTCGAAAATCCATTCTTCCAGCCCAGCGACCTGCCCTACCAGTTGCCGCCGTTCGACCAGATCACTGACGCGCACTATGCGCCGGCATTCGAGCGCGGCATGGTGGAGCATTCCGCCGAAATTGCTGCGGTAGCCGACAACCCGGAGCCGGCGAGCTTCGAAAACACCATTGTCGCCATGGAGCGTTCCGGTCAGTTGCTCAGCCGGGTCAGCCGGGTCTTTTTCAATCTGGCCGGCGCGCACACCAATGACGCCATCCAGGCGGTTCAGGCAGAGATGGCGCCCAAGCTGTCGGCGCATCAGGACGCCATCGCGCTGAACCCGGCGCTGTTCGAGCGGGTCGAAGCGCTCTACCAGAACCGCGATTCGCTTGGCCTCGACCCGGAGCAGAAACGGCTGCTGGAGCGCTATCGGACCGACTTTGTGCGGGCCGGGGCGCAACTGGACGATGCGCAGAAGACCCGCCTGAAGGAAATCAACAGCGAACTGGCCACCCTGCAGACCCAGTTCTCCCAGAACGTGCTGAAGGAAGTGAACGCTTCGGCCATCGTCGTCGACAGCCGCGATGAGCTCGCCGGGCTGTCCGAAAACCAGATCGCTGCGGCCGCCAAAGCCGCCGCTGAACGCGGCATGGAAGGCAAGTTCGTGGTGGCGCTGATGAACACATCGGGCCAGCCGCCGCTTGGCGCGCTGGAAAACCGGCCGCTGCGCGAGCGCATCATGCGCGCTTCGCTGACCCGAGGCAGCCAGGGAGGCGAGTTCGATAATCGTGAAATCCTCACCCGCGTGGCGGCGCTGCGCGCAGAACGGGCGCTGATGCTCGGCTACCCGACCCATGCCGCCTATGTCCTCGAAGACCAGACCGCCGGTACGACCGAGGCGGTGAACGGCATGCTGGCGCGGCTGGCGCCGGCTGCGGTCGGCAACGCCAAGCGGGAGGCGGCCGACCTGCAGGCGATGATCGACGCCGAGGGCGGCGACTTCGAGCTGGCGCCCTGGGACTGGGATTTCTACGCGGAAAAGGTTCGTCAGGAACGCTACGCCTTCGATGAATCGCAGCTCAAGCCCTACTTCGAAATGATGAATGTGCTCGAGAATGGCGTCTTTCACGCAGCCAACCAGCTGTACGGGCTGCGCTTCGAGCGCCGCACCGATCTGCCGACCTACCATCCGGATGTGGTGGTGTATGAAGTATTCGATGCCGACGGTGAGCCGCTGGCCTTGTTCCTGGGCGATTTCTACGCGCGGCCATCGAAACGCGGCGGCGCCTGGATGAATGCCTATGTTCCGCAGTCAGGCATGTTCGACACCAAACCGGTGGTGGCCAATCATCAAAATATCCCCAAGCCGCCTGAGGGCCAGCCGACGCTGATGACCTTCGATGAGGTCACTACGATGTTCCACGAGTTCGGCCATGCGCTGCACGGCATGTTCTCCGACGTCCACTATCCGCGTTTTTCGGGCACCAGCGTGCCGCGCGACTTCGTCGAGTACCCCTCTCAGGTCAACGAGATGTGGGCCACCTGGCCGGAGATTCTCGCCAACTACGCCAAGCACCACGAAACCGGCGAGCCAATGCCGCAGGACCTGCTGGACAAAGTGCAGGCGGCCGAGCAGTTCAACCAGGGTTTCAGCACCACTGAATACCTGGCCGCCTCGCTGCTGGATCAGGCCTGGCACCAGTTGTCGCCAGAGCAGATCCCCGATGCGGGAGGGCTGCTCGACTTCGAGGCTGCCGCCCTTGCCAAGGCCGGCGTCGATTTTGCTCCGGTGCCGCCGCGCTACCGCAGCACCTACTTCTCGCACATCATCGGCGGCTACTCCGCCGGCTACTACTCCTATATCTGGAGCGAAGTACTCGACGCCGACAGTGTCGAGTGGTTCAAGGAGAACGGTGGCCTGAAGCGCGAGAACGGCGATCATTTCCGCAACACGCTGCTGTCCCAAGGCGGCAGCAAGGACGCGATGGAGCTGTTCCGCGACTTTCGCGGACGCGATGCCGACATCACCCCGCTGCTTGAGCGCCGCGGTCTGAATCGCGCCTCCGGCGATTGATTCTGCAAAAAGGCGATCTCGCGCACGTGCATCGTGCGCGAGATCGCGCAAGCGAACCGCGCACGGCATGGCCCAAAGGCCCCTGATTCGCGGCCGGACCGGTGATCGGCGCGCTGCTTGAGCGTACGGTGGTCCCGGCTTTCCGCTGCGCTGCAACCCCGGCGACTCGTTGGATCGCGCCGCCGGCACCTGATTCGACAGCGGCATTCCGTGCAGGAACGTCGTGTACGGAACGCCGCTTCCCTCCATGGGCCCTGCACATGCCCCTGCGCGCCCCCCAATTGACGGCCCTGCGCCTTCGCGACTCGGCTTGCACCCCCAATTTTCTCGTTTCGTTGCATGCCGCCACGATTGCCTGGGAGGCGACCGGCGCCCGCCGGCGGGCCTGGCAGGAGGCCGTGCAGCCAGTCCCGCACTCCTGTGGGTTGGCCTGCGCTGCATCGAAATGCGATACCTCGACGGCTTGAGGCAATCTTTTTCGCGACTCCAATCACACTTCTTGAAGTTGACCCGGCGGAAATTTCACGCAGTCACTATGCTTCCCCGTTGAGCCGGCGCGAATGCTCCACGAGCACGCAGGGGATCCGGCGGAGATGTTTTGACAGGGAATCACGGAGGTGACGTTGTGGGCGAACTGCTCATCCGCATTCGTGCGGAAAGAAGAGAGGGGCTGATTCTCGAAATTGGAAAGATCATCGCTGACCTGGGTTTCAAAGCCTCGGCGCAGCGAATGAAGACCGAGGGATCGGGGGAAACGGTCATCGAGATCGAAGCCGACGGGCCGAAGGAGGCGGTCCTGGCCCTGCAGGACAGGCTCGTCTCGTATCCGGGCGTCAAGAGCCTGGAAGTCACCGAACTGGCTCGTGGCGCTGGAGCCAAGCCGCAGGGGCGCGATGCCAGATCCGGGCCACCGGTAAACATCGAACGACAACTGCCGCTGCTGGCGGCCGAGTATCCACAGATATTTGCCCGCCTGCTGACCATCGAGCGAGGCCTCGATCCGGATGAGCGGGCGTCAACCATGCAACGGATCGGACAGCGCGTAGGAGCGTGGGTCTACAAGCGCGACTACGCGCTCGGCGGGCGGCTTCCGAAATCCGAGTGCCTGAAGCGAATCCTGGTTCCCGCGCTGCGCAACCTCGCCACTGTCGAGTTGCTCGGAGAGCAGATCAGCATACGAACCAGCCCGTTTTGCGGGACACGGCAGGACGGCACGGAACGCTGCCACTTCTTCGTGGGCTATATCGAAGGAATGCTCCGGGAGGCCGGACTGGGCAGCGGACTGACGGTCACCGAGTCCGAGTGCAGGGCTGGGGGCGCTCCGACCTGCGTGTTCGTGATTGTCGGCTGAGCAACGCCCTGCCCTTCATCGCCGCAAAGCATCTTTCTTCAACAAACGACAAGGAAAGCAAACATGCATCACACTCAATGCGTACACGATCTGGTTCTGGTTGGACTCTCGTTTCTGATTGCCGTTCTCGGCTCCTTTGCAGCGCTGCAGCTGGCAGTCGGTATTGGGGCCGCACGAAGCGCGCGCGAGCGGTGGTACTCCATTCTTCTTTCTGGCGCTGCTTTGGGCGGTGGCGGAATCTGGGCGATGCACTTCATCGGCATGCTGGCCTGCAAGATGAACATGCAGGTCCAGTACGGCACCACTCTCACGATGATCTCGGCCCTGGTCGCCATTGCCGCCTGTTCGGGCGGTCTGGCACTTTACGGACAGAGCACACTGACCAACGGTCGGCTGGTCCTTGGAGGAATCATCACCGGTCTTGGCGTCGCCGGCATGCACTACATGGGCATGGCGGCCATGGTGATGCCGGCCGATGCGGTGTACAACCCAGGCCTGGTGGCGCTGTCGCTGGGTATCGCAGTCGGCGCTGCCACGGCGGCACTTTGGCTGGCCTTCAATTTCCGCGGATGGGAGCAGATGGCCGGAGGTGCCCTGCTGATGGGCATCGCTGTGAGCGGAATGCACTACACCGGCATGGCGGCGGTCACTTTCGCGCCGACCGATGGGCCGGTTGAATTGCCGGCTGGCGGGGTATTGGGCGGCGAGCAGTTGGGCATCCTGATCTTCGTGGTCGCCGCAGTGCTACTGGCCGGCCTGTTCATCATCGGGTTGATCCGTCAGCGCCAGCGGGAGGCCATCGAAATCTGATCGCGGCTGTCCGATCTGTCCCGCCTTCCGTAACGGAGGCATCGCAGCGACAACACGGAGCGATTCGCGTCTCGACCAAGGGGATGCTGCCCAGGATTCGTCCGGGCGGCATTTTGCCAAGGCCGGGTTGGTTATCAAGGTTGACTGGGGCGCGCAACGCAGCTGGCCGTCTGCGCATCAGTTGCCGATGTTCACTGCAAGAACAGCCGCGAGGCCATGAAAAAGCATCGCATAGCGGCCGACAGCGGATCGTCAGGTAGTCAGCCGGCGGGCAGCAGGTCGGTTCCTTGCCCGAAACCCGCCCAAACAAAAACGCCGCCCCGGTTGCCCGGGGCGGCGTTTCGATTTTGCAGCCAGCGCTAGCGCTGGCGCAAATTGCAGTCGGGCTGGATTACAGCGCCTGCACCGCGTCGGCCTGCAGGCCCTTCGGGCCCTTGACCACGGCGAAGCTCACTTTCTGGCCTTCCTGCAGGGTCTTGAAGCCACTACCCTGGATGGAACGGAAATGGACGAAAAGGTCCTCACCGCTTTCCGGGGTGATGAAGCCGAAGCCCTTGGCATCGTTGAACCACTTGACCGTACCGGTCTGACGATCTGACATCTTCTGCTACTCCTGAACTAACTCGACAACTTGAGGGTTACACAAACCGGAACACCGGATCGCGACTGGTTTGCGGGGAGAGAACGGAGGCGATGAGCAGATCTAAGACCAACCACATCAGGCCACGATTCACCGTGACCCGGCAGACACAGTACCGCTAAGGTACACCTATTCAGTTCAAATTGCGATAGTGAGTCTTGTCCAACGAGGTATGAGCCTGAACCCGCCAGCCTGATTCCAACGAGGTATGAGCCTGGAGGGAGGCGTGAGCCGGCGCACCGGGTCGATCATCACAGCCATGGTGATCGACATGAACGAGTCTCAGGTGCG
>JAXMJH010000104.1:0-43681 GCA_034376725.1 Lysobacteraceae bacterium
CCGCTGCACGAGCAGCCGTCACAAGCGCAATCCGCGTGGCGTGAAACAAAAAATGACCAGCTACCACGTTCGCCATCGCGGTGAACGCCTAAACCAGCATCATGCGCCGACCCCTGTAATGTGTATCTGAACAGTATTGGCTTTAGGCCCAGCCTTCCACAATTTTTTATACCCTACCTTGCACGTGTCTTGAGTGCCCAAGTAATGGCCTTCGGTCGGCCGCATGCCCGGATATCGCGCTACTTCAGAGACCTCTGTCCGACCAAACCCCTGTGCGATCACGACGCGAATTCACGAGACAAATGCGCCATGGCGTGGCAGTGCCGCAGCCGGCACGCGGGACCGGGACATCTCCCGCCGCGCCCCGCCCTGAACTGCTTGACGCGCGTCGCGGCTGCGGCTGCCAAGCGTCTCAGAGCAACTCCTGCCCCACCGCCGCGCCAGCAAAACCTGTGCCGTAGGTGATGCACGACAGACACCAAAGCCTGCAACGTCGAATCGCTCGCACAGGCATCAGTGCAAACATCGGCAAGGCGAAGTCTGCGGACCTCGTAGACGGGTCCATCTGTTCGCAAATGTAATAATGATCACTTGACGTTTTTGGAGGCCCACTGGTACGGTCTGTCGGCAGCATGCTCACCGACTGTCGAACGTTTGGTCTCACGGTCGGGAATGGAATCCGGGGCGGTTCGCTCGAAGAGAAATCTCCCGGAAGCTCGATGTATTCCGGGTCTACATCGCAGCAGGTTTGTCGAGCCCGGTCCGCAACACGTCATAAGACATGGAGGAACACCCAGTGAACAAGATCGAACTGTCTCAAGAAGAGCGCATCGCCTTGGCCCGCCAGGCTGCCGGCATCGTCGAAATCGACGACCAGGCTTTGGCCAACATCGCAGGTGGTTGCACCAGCACCTGCGGCGGCGACTTTTTCACAACGAGAGATCTCAGCTGCGTGCCGCCGGGCGCACATTGTCCCTGATCCCTCGGGGCAATTGATCCGGGAAGGCCGTCCCATGGGCGGCCTTCTTCCTTGATGTGCCAAGTTGGGCTGGCAGCTCGCTGAGATCGGCCCGACCGCACGATGCACGCTGCCAAAGCAAGGTTCATCAGCAACATCTGGGGCGGGCGTCGGCCAAGCCAGCGCAGACCCATGGAGAACGGCCCTGGCACACTCGAATAGCGCACGACCTGCGAGCCAGCAGACGCCCGACATTCACCAGTCACTGACACCGTTTCTCGCTTTCATGGGTCCGATCCTGTCCGATATCCGGTCCGACCTCCATGCGCGCATCCTGGCAGCCCACCGCCGCAGCCCCGGTACCGTCGTAACGAGTGGGCTGATCGCCGACTGCCAGGCCAGCCTCGATGCCACGCTGACATCCTGGTGCGCCAAGACCTTGATTCTCGATCTTGCCGTCGCCCGTCACAGCGGCCGGCTGTCTGGCGACAGCCCCGAACGTCGACTGCAGTCGCATCTGGATGAACTGGCCTCACCCGTCGGCCGACGCCGGCTGGCCCGGGAATATCCACTGCTGATCGCCGACGCCCGCCGTCTGGCGCGCCAGACAGCGCGTGCTCTCGCCGAGGCAGTTGAGAGGGTGGCGAATGACCATTCCCTTATCTTTGCCCGGCTGGCCGGGCGGGGCCAGTCGCCAACCCCGCTGACCGGCATCCAGTTCGGTCTCGGCGACCGCCACCAGGGCGGCCGCCGGGTCAGCGCTTTGTGGTTCGACGACTTCCGGGTCATCTACAAACCGCGCTCGCTGGCCAACGAACTGGGATTCGAGAGGTTCCTGTTGGAACTGCAACGGCTCGGCGTTGGCCAGGATCTGCGCCTACCGCGTCACCTCCTTCGGCGCGGCTATGGCTATGCCGAGTTCATCCCGCATCGCCGCCTGTCGCACCCAGAACAGGCCAGCGACTACTACCGCCGCTATGGCGAGTTGATTGCGATCATCCACATCGCTGCGGCCACCGATATCCACCACGAGAACATTGTCGCCGACGGCGCCCATCCAGTTTTGATCGACCTGGAAACGGTGGCGCAGCCCTGTCGCGGCGAGGTCGGTCTCGGCTTCTGGCGTCGTGGGCCTGATGCCGACACCCTTGTACACTCCGGTATGTTGCCGATACCGGACGCCGGCGACGGCGGCAGGGATCTCTCGGGACTGGCCCACCTGGTCGGCGCCACTCCGGCCAGCATGCTGATCGGCCGTGGCGACGAGCTCCGCTTTGAGACCGTGGCCTCGCCATACGATCGCTCCGGCAACCTACCGAACTACGCGGGCCGAGTCATCCCGGCCTGGCAACTCAAGGCCGCACTGGTCGCAGGATTCGAGCAGACCTATCGCCGGTTGTGTGCGATGAAGGCCATGCTGATGCGTCCCGACGGACCCGCCCGCTTTCTGACTCGGCTGCGTCCGCGCGTTGTGATACGTCGAACCGACGCGTACGTCAGACTGCTGCAATACCTCAGCCACCCCGACAGCCTGCGCAGCCGGAGCGCGCGCGAACGCATCCTCTCCATGCTCGGCCAGCAGTCGCATTCTCACCACGGCATGCAGCGCTGCGCGGTTCTGGAGCGGCAAGCACTGGCGCGACTGGACATTCCCCGCATCCTGGCCGCAGCCAATGGCCGGGATGCCTTCGATCACCGAGGCCATAGAGTCGGCCCGGTGTTCGGCAGCAGCGGTAGGTCGGAAATCCGCCGCCGGATCCGCAGCTTGTGCGAACGCGATCTCGACCGCCAGCGCCACCTGCTGGACCAGACGATCGAGGCGACGCGCCCGTTCGAGCAGACCCTGCAGGCGCCGATGCGCTCAGCGCGCGCGGCCGACGCTGCACTTGTGGCGATCGATCCGAACGACATGCCGAATGCTGCGATCGCCGCTGCTGCCCAACTTGCCCAGCGCATCGCCGACCTGGCATTTTCCGATCGTTCAGGTGTCCACTTGTTCCAGTTGCATGTACAACCGGGTGCGTCGCTGCGACTGGCGCAGATGGCACCCGATCTATACACCGGCCTGTCCGGACTGGCGATCTTCTTCGCCGAACTCGGACAATTCGACGATCACCCCCGCTATCGGACCTTTGCCGGCAGACTGATTGCGACTGCCCGCCGCATCATGGCCGCCGAGCGGCCGGCGTTGTCGTCGATCGGTGCCTTCTCTGGCCTTGCCGGCTGGAGCTATGCGCTCGCCCGGCTGGCCGTCCTGTGGCAGCAGGAGGCCCTGCTTGACGAGGCCGAATCGTGGTCGGCGGCGATTGCGGCAGGCAGCGCGCAGGACACTGTTTTCGATGTCATCGGCGGCAGCGCAGGTGCGCTGTTGGTCCTGCTCGAACTCGATCGACTCCGTCCCGGAGGCAAGGCACGCGATGCCGCCTTCGCCTGCGCACAGAAACTCTTGAATTCCGCCTGCCGGGATTCTTCTGGCCGTGCCTATTGGCCGAACCCGATCTACGATGGAATCGGTCTGACCGGCTTCGGCCACGGGACGGCGGGCATTGCAGCGGCGCTGGCCAAGTTCGGCGAACGGGTCGACTCGCCGCCGCACATGCAACTCGCCCGCGATGCGCTTGCTTACGAGCGCGCCAGTTTCGATCACGTGCGAGGCGTCTGGCTCGACCTCCGACCAGACCGCCATGCCGACCACGCCGCGTTCACCGGCATCGATGCCTGGTGTCACGGTGGTCCCGGTATCGGAATCGGCCGTCTGATGCTCCCGAATGCACTGCGAGATAAGGCATGGCAGGACGACCTGGACCGCTGCCTGCTTCGTCTTCGCCAAGGCGCGCCTTCTGCCAACCACTGCCTGTGCCATGGCGAACTCGGCAACCTGGAGCTGCTCTTGCTGAACCAATACACCGGCGAGTCGCCGCCTCGCCGAAAACGGTGCGAGGAGAGCGCAAGCCGAACCGAAGCCGCGCTTCGCCGGATTGTCGACGGCTTGCGCCTGGGGGCCGGCCCGCGCCAGATCCCACTGGGCTTGATGGCCGGCGTCGCAGGCGTCGGCCATGGCTTGCTGCGTCTGGCCCGGCCCGATTCGGTGGCATCGGTACTGTCACTCTCGCTGCTTGGCCATGCAGAAACCTCCTTTGAACGTTCCCGGGTTCCGACCACAAACGCATGAACAGAATTCTCGCTGCGCTGGCGATGGCGCTCACCTTGAGTTCGCCAGGTGGAGTCTCCGCCGCGACAGGCGATCACCGGGGCTGGTTTGGGGTCATCGCCGACCCGGGGGCTCTGACCATTCGCAATGGCGTCGCGGGGCGCCTGTCGGAATACACTGTGGCGATCGGCGATCCGGTCAATCCGGGTGAGATCGTCGCCCGGATCGACCCCGAACAGGCAGCAGCGCAACTCGCCCAGATGCAGGCCCAGATCGATGCTGCCGAAGCAGAACTCGACGGCCGAACTGCCACGGCGGCGTCATTGCAGGAACGGTTGGAGCGCATTCTGACCCGACCAGACGCCCTCTCAGCCTCCGCGCTCACCGAAATGCGCGCAGATGTACAGACAGCGCGTGCCGAAGCGCGCGCCTCCGAGGCTCGGCTTGCGCAACAAGTCCAGGAGCGCAAACTGACTCAAGCCAGAATTGCCAAGACGGAGCTTCGCTCGCCCATTCAGGGCCATGTCATCGAGTATCTCGCCAATGTGGGTGCAGACCTCAGCACCGACGCTGCTGTTTTGCGAGTGCGCTCGGCGCGCCCGCTGGTGCTGCGCTTTGCCTTCGACCCACGCGACGACGCCGCGCCTGCGGTTGGAGCCCGGGTCCGGGTGCAGGAAGACCGGCCGATCGGCGCCCCCGGCAGCGCCAACATCAGCCACAGCGCAACCGTCGAATCGCTGTCAATGATCGTCGATGAGGACTCCGGCCTGCGTTTCGCAGAAGCACGACTCGACAAACCTGAACTTTGGATGCCTGGCCAGGATGTCCGGGTATTTCCCGCTGCGGGGAAGGACCCACCATGAGTCTCGACCTCGCCCTCTGGTTGATCGATATCGACGAAGACGTACTCTTCCGTCTGCCATCACGGACCGGTGATCGGACCCAGCGTTTGACCTCCGACCAACTGGCTGCGCGCCTCGCCGCCCTCGGCAGCAATCAGAGCGTACTGATCTGTCTCGGCGGCACACGGCCATCGACACAAACCCTGGACACGCTGGCCTCTGCGGCACGCCGCGGCGTGGGCCATTCGCTGATCCTCGCTTGCGAAGGTGGTCTCGAATGCATCCACGACCAACCGGAACTGACCGATCGCGTCACCTACGCTTTCCCCGGCCGCACCGAGGGCGAGCCGCTCGCACGCCTGTTGGCGCTGACTGTCGAACAACTCGGGCAGGCCGGCTTTCGGCAACGCGCTTGGCAGGAATCGGTCACCCGCAGCCTCCAATCGGCACTGAGCCTGAACGAATTCGCCGAATCGTTGGCCAGGAGCATACAGAAAGATGGCATCGCCCAGGCAGTCGCGGTGTGGATTCACGACACCGATCGGAAGGAAACCCGGCGACTGGCGACATGGCCGGAGTCGGCCCAGGGCGAAAAGGTTGCCCGCAGCGGTCTGGTCGGATTCGTCGCTAGTAGCGGGCAGTCGGCGGTCGCCGAGTGCGGCGATGGCGGCGCGCTAGACCCGCGTTTGGTCGCCGCGATCGACCACCCTTGGCCACTTCCGATCGGGATCAGCGCGTCCATCACCGCAACCGACCCCAACCCTCGTTACCGATTGCTGCTTTCGCTCTCGGTGACCGGAGACCATCTCCTGCTGGAACCGGACATCCGCCGCTACGCAGGCGCACTCGACGCATTGGCACCGACCCTCGAACGGTTGCTCGCCCAAGAGCGGTTCCGCGCCACTACCGGCAATCTGTTCCGACCCGACGCGATCCGAAAGCGCTACCAGGCACAGCCCGAATTCGGCGCGCTCCTGCAGGGCCCGCCGCGCTGGACCCGCTATGGTTTCCGAACCCTGTCGGTTGGTCTCACGATGCTATTGGCGATCGCCGCATTCGGCTCGATCGGGCAGTACGCCAGCGGACCGGCCCTGCTGGTGGATGATACCCACATCGAGGTCCGCTCGGAGATCGCCGGGGTCGTCGCATGGCCCTTGTTAAGCACCGGTGCGGCGATTGTAGAGGGTACTGCGCTGGTCCAGTTCGATGACACCGCAGAGCGCAATGAACTGGAAGCGGCCGAGCGTGAATTCGCCCGCTGGTTACGGCGCCGCCTGCAACGGCCCGATGACGAATCGCTCCGTCCGTCGCTGATCGCGGCCCGCGACCGCCTGTTCCGTGCCGAGACTGCACGTGATCGCAAGGTCCTGCGTGCCCCGCATGCCGGGGAGGTCGGTGCTATGCATGTAATCGCCGGACAATCGGTGCAATTGGGGCAGACGGTCATCACCTTGCGTATCGACTCGGCCAACACCGGGCTCTCGTCCCGCAGGATTCTGGCGCTGATCCCGGCGGCCTCGCGCCCGCAATTGAGGACGGGAGCGAGCATGCGCATCGAACTCGACGGCTACGACTATGCCTACGTCGAATCGACCGTTGAATCGATCAGCGCTGATGTCATCGGTCCCGAGCAGATGCGCACCCGGCTAGGCGAGCGGTTCGCCGATGCCTTCACCCTGACCGGACCGCTGGTGCTGGTCGAGGGCAGCGTCGGGATCGAGAGCTTGCGTACCGGCAAAGGTGAGATCCCCTTGATGGATGGCATGCCGGGCTCGGCCGATGTCGAACTGGAGCGGACCAGTCTGTGGCGTCTGTTGTTTCCTTGGTTGACCCGCCGATGAGCGCTTCCCAGAACAGTGAACTATTGCGTCGGTTTCCGATGCTGCACGCCATCCGTTGGCACCGAAGCCGCCGGATCCCCTTCATCCATCAGGCAACCCAGACCGATTGCGCGGCTGCATGTCTGGAGATGACCCTCGCCTACCATGATCGCGCAATCGATGCGGAAACATTGCGCCGTGCAGTCGGCGCCGGCCGCGACGGCTCGCGTGCCATCGACGTGGTTGCAGCCGCCCGCGCCCAGGGGCTGAACGCTCGCGGAGTCAGGATCGACGAAGTCGCGCGCGTCGCCGACCTGCCTATCGGCAGTCTGCTGCACTGGCGCTTTCATCATTATGTAGTGTTCGCTGGCGTTGATCGGAAGGGCCGGTTCGAGGTGCTCGATCCGGCACGCGGACGTCTGCACCTGAGCGAATCCGAGGTTTCTGAGGCATTCACCGGGATCGCCATCATCTGCGAACCGGGCATGGACACGATCACCGGTGGCCGCAAGGAGACCGGCTTCGCCCTGTTTTTGCGGCCGCTGCTGGCACAACGCGCCATCCTGATCAAGGTCCTGGCTGCGTCATTGAGCTTGCAGCTGCTTGCCCTGGCCATGCCGGTCACGATCGGCATGATCGTCGAGACTGTGGTGCCGCGTTCGGATATCGGCCTGCTCTACATCATTGCCGCTGCTGCCCTGGCTTTCACAGGATTTCGAGCGCTGAGCTTCCTGTTGCGCGAGCATCTGCTGGTCTATCTGCGAGTCAAGCTCGACTCCCTTATGACTCTGAATTTCGTCGAGCACATGGCCGCTCTGCCCTACGCCTTTTTCGAACGGCGCGGCCATGGCGACTTGATGATGCGGATGGAGAGCAATTCGCTGCTAAGGGAAATGTTCACCACTTCGACCCTCTCTGCCCTGCTCGACGGCTCGCTGGTCTTCCTTTATCTGCTGCTGCTGTTCTTCGGCGACTGGCGACTCGGCAGCATCGCGTTGTTGCTGGCCTTGGCCCGAGTAGCAATCTTCCTGATCAGTAAAGATCGCATCCGCGAATTGAATGCTACTTTGATTCAGGCGCGCAGCAATGCCAAGGGGCATCAGGTACAGTTGCTGCGGGGCATGGAGACTCTCAAGGCCAGCGGCGTCGAGGATCGCGCGGTGCATGCCTACGCGGTCGCGTTCTCCGACGAACTGAATGCGCTTGTCGCCCAGACCCGCCTTGATGCTGCCACCAAGACCGCCTTCGATCTGATCACCTTCCTGGCTCCATTGATCTTCCTGCTGTACGGCGCCAGCCTGGTGATTGTCGGCGATCTGTCGCTTGGCGCCCTGCTCGCTCTGTCGGCGGTTGCAGCCGGGTTCTGGCTGCCGCTGTCGCAACTGGTGCAGTCGGCGGTCGATATCCAACGCGCCTACGGCTACTTGGACCGCATCCAGGATGTCATGGAGATGGGCCGCGAGCAGGAGGGCGAGGATGTCGTCACCGCTCCGATCCTTAGCGGCCGACTCGATGTCCAGGGTCTGGCATTCCGCTACAACGAGCGCGCCCCATGGGTGCTCGAGGACATCAACGTGCAGATTCGCGCCGGTCAATGGCTGGCCGTGGTCGGCGCATCCGGATCAGGCAAATCGACCCTGGCAGCACTGATCGCCGGGTTGTATCGCCCGAGTGCCGGATCTCTCCTTTTCGACGGTCTCGATGCCTGCGACATCGAACTGCGTTCGCTGCGTCAGCAACTCGGCGTGGTCACTCAGTCGCCCCATCTGTTCGGCGGCACCATTCGCAGCAACATCAGCCTGGGTGACAGCACGATCAGCGAGAGCGAGATCGTCGGCGCCGCCCGGATCGCCGGCATTCACGACGAGATTCGAGCCCTGCCTCTCGGCTATGACACGCCCCTTTCTGAGCAGGGCGGCTCTCTGTCGGGTGGCCAGAAGCAACGGATCGCCCTGGCCCGAGCGCTGGTCTCCAAACCACGAATCCTGATTCTTGATGAGGCGACCAGCGCCCTCGATACGATCACCGAGGCGGAAATCCAACGCCACCTCCAGCAGCTCGCGATCACCCGCATCACCATCGCTCACCGCCTTTCGTCGATTCGCCAGGCCGACCGGATTGTGGTCATGTCGGCCGGACGGATCGTCGAGGCTGGAACTCACGCAGAGCTGCTCGCATTGGACGGCATCTATCGAGCGATGATCGAGGCCAATGGCGATGACCAATGAAGTGACGATCGATGCCTGAATCCGCCCAGGACACTCCCGCACCGGATCACGCCCTGACGGCACTGGCCGAGCGACTGTGCGAACTTCTGGCGCCGATGCCGGACAACCAGTCGATGGCGCCTTCGCCGCCCCCACCGTCTGGCCTCTCCGAGCCGCGTCTGGTTGGCCTGCGGGTTCTGGCGCCGATTCTCGACCGCTTGTCCCAAAGCCGATTCGGATGCGACCTGGCAGATGCCTCCGATGTCGATGCGAGTGCCGTCCTGACCGACTGCTTCGCCGAGCGCAGCCTGCGCCCGGTGTTGATCGGCCTGCTCGACTTCGCCATCGAACGAGCATTCGCCGAGGGCAGCAGTGATCGTGATCGCAGCGCATGAGTCGCGAATTGACGACAGGCGTCCTGATCATCGGTGCCGGCGCCGGTGGTTCGGCCCTTGCCTGTGCCCTGTCCCAGGCCGGCATCGACGCACTGGTGCTGGAGCGTGGGCCGCGCCACGCCCGCACCGAATTCGTCCATGACGAACTCGCCGGCCAACAGGTGCGCGGATTCATCCCCGACCCGCATACCGACCCGCACATCGTCGCGACCCGCGACAGTCCAGCCGGCATCGCCAGCACGCTCGGTTGGACTGCCCTCGGCGCCGGTGGCGGCACCCTGCGCTGGAGCGGCTATTTCTATCGGTTTCATCCGATCGATTTCCGCATGGCGAGCGCGTTTCCGTCCGATCCACATCTGGCCGACTGGCCGATCGACTACTCCACCCTCGCACCCTACTATCGTCAGGCCGAGCGCCTGGTCGGCACCTCGGGCGAACGCGACCGCAGCCGGTTCGCCCCGCCCTGCAATGATCCACTGCCGATGCCGCCCCGACAGCAGAACTCGTGGGCGGCCCGGCTGCGGGCCGCTGGTGATATCGATGGCCTCGCCCTGCACGCCACCCCACGCGCGATCAACTCGATCGCCTATGGCGGCCGACCCGCCTGCATCTACTGTCAGCGCTGCGGTAGTTACGGCTGCCCGAACGGCGCACGCGGCGGCGGCCACGAGACCCTGCTGGCCGATGCCGAACGCACCGGCCGGGTGCGCGTGCTGTCCGAGCATCGGGCACTGGAGATCGAGACTGATCGGCGCGGACATGCCGTAGCTGCCATCGTCGCCGGCCCGGACGGTCAGCGGCTGCGCATTCGCGCCGATGTCGTCTGCCTAGCCTGCTCGGCCGTCGAAACCGCCCGATTGCTGCTGCTGTCGCGCTCCGGGCGGTTTCCGAATGGCCTGGGCAACAGCACGGGGCAGGTCGGAAGGCATCTGCAATTCCACGGCGTATCGATGTTGCGCGCCTATTTTCCGAAGAGCGATGGCCCCAACCACGAACCCGGCCGGGTGCTCGATCTATCAAGCAGCGCGCACTACCTGTTCGACAACGATGCCAGCACGCCACGGGATATGCCGCGCAAGGGTGGCCTGCTGCGGTTTGCGCTCACGCCGCCTTCGCCGGTACTGGATGCCAAGCATCTGGCGCTATCGGGACCGCGGGTGCGGTTCGGTGCCGAGTTGCTCTCCGCCTATCGCGCGCGTCACCTGGAACGCAGCGCGGTCGAGGTCGAAGCCTTTCACGACTATTTCCCGAACCCCGGCACCCGGGTCGAACTCGACCCGGAGCGAGTCGACAGCCTGGGCCAACCCTGTGCCCGGATCTGGCTCGACCCATCGCCGCGCCACGGCGAAATCGGCGATGCCTTGCTGACGGCAGCCGAGCGCGTCCTGCTGCGGACCGGAGCTGACTTCATCGAACGCAGCGTGGTCGGCGGGACATCCAGCTATCTGGTCTATGGCGCCTGCCGCGCCGGGCATTCACCGGCGAACTCGGTGATCGATGGCGATGGCCGCTGCCACGAAATCGACAACCTCTACGTCGTCGATGGCAGCTACATGCCAACCTCGGGTGGCGTCGCTCCGACCCTGACCCTGATCGCCAATGCGCTGCGCATTGGCGAGCGGCTCATCGCCCGGTTGAAGAATCCGCCGCCCTCCCGCGCAACTGGAAGTTGAAGGGCAGCCTGTCAATGGCAAAGCGAGCCACCCAGAAATTGGCGACGATTTCTTGCACTGTCGTTTTGCTGGTTCGTCTGATGCGTGCAAAGACCGGACGCGTGGCTGACCTGTCCGTTTCAGGAATCACACCCGCCCTCGCGATTCTATTTCTCCGCGCGCGGAGTTTTCCCCATCGGGCCGCATAGCCCGCTACGCTACTCAGTCGACCAATCCCTTTTGCCGACAACATCCTGCGCGATCATCGCGCGAAGCTGCGATACAGAAAGGTTTAACCGTCATCCAGCCATTCCACCTGCCCCACATTCCCGAACTGATCTTGATCACGACCGGCCCATGGGCCAACATCGCATTCACACCCAAAGCGAGCCGGTCGATCACGCTGGACAAATTGGCAGCTAGCGTCACGATGCACTTTGCCGCACATCGCCTCTTGATCGATGGCGGCGCGGATTCCGTCGGCGATTTCGATCGGGCCCCACCTTCAAGACACCGGCCTCGACAAGCGGGCACTCCCCGAAGCCGAACGCATTGCACGCGATGAATGGCGCCATGCCCTGATGCGGATGACGGTGATCGATGTACGCGATGAGCTGATCGCCTGGAATCAGCGGCGCGGCTATCGGCGCGCCGGAATCACCAGTCCGTTTCCCTATGGCCACGAATGCTTCAGCGTGCCCAGGCGGGACGATTTACGCTTCGAGGATTTTGAGAAAGCGCTTTAGGCCGGTGACCGATTCGAGTGCAGCTTGGCCCCGCCGGAGCATGGCCGCGCGGGACATGGCCGAGCGGAGTCCGGAGCGAGCAACCACCAAAATTCGGCGCGGCTATCGGGTTGGCCGCACCTTATGCGCCGCGGCGACGGCCGCTGTCGGCCGGGCCGGTCGGTGGCTGGAGAAACCGGCGTTTTTCGCGCTGCCGATCGGCCATTTACAATGCACCGATGAATGCAAACGACTGGATTCGCGTCTGCGCTACCGGAGAGTTGCTGCCGGGCGAGACGACGGTGGCATGGGCCGGCGATACGCCGGTATTGGTGGTGAATTACGACGGCGACTATTACGCGCTTGAGGACCGCTGCTCGCACGAGGATTTCGAGCTGTCGGTGGGCGAGTTCGACGCCGAGGAGGCCACCATCACCTGCGCCCTGCACGGTGCCAGGTTCGACGTGCGCGATGGCCGGCCGCTGTGTCCGCCGGCGTATGCGCCGGTGGCGCGGTTTGCCGTGAAAGTGGCCGATGACGCGGTGTGGGTGAGCGCGGAGCCTGCGTAGCTCTCCGGCTTTTCCAATGGCTCGGTTGTCGGGCAGCCTGCGGGTGCGGCGGGGTATTCCGGCCGGCGGTCGCGGTTTTCGGCGGAACTGTGGCTTGCGGTGGTCCCGGCTTACGGCCTTGCGGCCTAAGCTACAAAAGCGGAAAGCCGAAGTGCCCGCGTAGCCCGGCACGAGCGAAGCGAATGCCGGGGCCGCCGGAATCCATGAAGCACCTCGCGGTCCCGGCTTACGGCCTTGCGGCCTGAGCCAGGCTATTTGAGCTGGCGGAATCGGGTCAGCAGGAGTTCGCCGCCGCCGTCGAGCACTGCGCGTTGCGGTGGGTGCGGGCCGGGTTCGCTGCGCAGCAGGAAACTGTCGCCGGCCGACAGGTGGCGTGCGTCGGGTTCGCCATGAAAGTGCGCGCTTCCGGACATCAGGTAGCCAACCCAGGTCACGCCGGGCTCCGGGAAGAACAGCATCGAGCCGACCAGGGGACGATGCAGCAGTTCGGCGTGCAGGCGATCCGCTCGGACCATCAGGTTGAACACGGTGACCGGGCCGTCGATCAGCCGGCACTGGGTCGGGGTATCGCCGGAAAAGACCGCTCGGCCGCGCGGCGGGAGGATGTTCTGGCTGCTGCCGTCGACAAAGGTCAGCGCGTGGCCCTCGCCTGACAACAGCACCTGATATCGCTTGACGCCGGGGAAAATCGAAAATGCGCTGTCGGCTTCGATATCGGCCAGGCTGATTCGGGCATCCCAGGATTCGGCTGGCGTCGCATCGGCGGGCACCGCTTCCGGTGAGCACGGCGCGCAGCGCAGCTGCAGGATCTCCCGCGCAAGGCCGGCGCCATTGCGCCAGGGCTGCGCGGTGTAGAAGTCTTCGAAAATAAGGGTTGGAATCACGGCGACCGGTCGGCGACGGGGCTGGCCCGCAATTCTCGCACCGCCCTGCTGCGACCGCCGACTCGCTCGCCGTGGCGCGCCGTGCTCCCTTAAAACCGGCTCAACGCACCTTCAAGTACGCCTTCGCCGTCTCTCGGTCCGCGCGGCGCACCACGACGAGCCTATCGACGCCCTCGCTGCGGTGCGAGAAACGCGGGCCAGCCCAGTTTAACGGCAACGGCCCCGACGCAGAGCGCCGGGGCCGCAGCACCGATCGACAGGGGCGATCGGGAGTTGAGTGGGCAATCGCTCAGGGGTTGCTCTTGGGCGCACCGGCCACTTCGATGCGGTCGCGGTTCTTTTCCACCGTGGCCAGACCGATACCCTTCACTTCGGCCAGTTGGTCGGCGCTCTTGAAGGCGCCATTGGCCTTGCGGTGAGCGACGATGGCCTCGGCCTTGGCCGGGCCGACGCCGTTGAGCGCTTCGGCGATTGCGGCGGCGTCGGCGGTATTGATGTTGACCTTGTCGGCGGCGAAGGCGGACGTGGCCAGCAGCAGCGAAAGGGCCAGGGACTTGATCAGGGTGCTGATGTTCATCATGAGATTTCTCCGTTGGTGACTGTTGGGTTTGGCTGCCCGGCGCGCTGTGCGTCGGTGGAGTCAGTGTGTTTTTTCCGGCTGCCCGCCACCATCGGTCACCGGCGCATGCGTCGGTCGGATGCCGCTGCAGGTCGGGGTAGGCAAATTCCTACGCGCGGCTAAGCGAATCGGCCCGACCCGTTAGAATGGCGGTTCAATCGCAACCGGCAGCCCGTCAATGGATACCGCACACACCGACCGCTTTGTCGCCGAGAAGTGGGACGACGAGATCGTTCCGCAGCTGGTGGACTACATCCGCATCCCCAACAAATCGCCGATGTTCGACGCCGACTGGCAGGCGCACGGCTACATGGATGCCGCGGTGGCGCAGATGGAGGCCTGGGCCCGTCAGCAGACGATTGCCGGGCTGCACGTCGAGGTGGTGCGACTGGACGGCCGCACGCCGCTGATCTTCATGGAGGTGCCGGGCAGCGATGGCCCGGCTGCGTCCGACCAGGCCGATACCGTGCTGCTCTACGGGCATCTGGACAAGCAGCCGGAAATGACCGGCTGGGCCGACGATCTGGGTCCGTGGAAGCCGGTGATCAAGGGCGACAAGCTGTATGGCCGGGGCGGCGCGGACGATGGCTACGCGATCTATGGTTCGCTGACCGCCATCGCGGCGCTGCAGGCGCAGGGCGTGCCGCATTGCCGCTGCGTGGTGCTGATCGAAGCCTGCGAGGAATCGGGCAGCTACGACCTTCCGCATTACGTCGATCATCTGGCCGCGCGGATCGGCAAGCCGTCGCTGGTGGTCTGCCTGGATTCGGGCTGCGGCAACTATGAGCAGCTGTGGTGCACCACATCGCTGCGCGGGATGTGCGGCGGCAATCTGCGCGTGAACGTGCTGGAGGAAGGCGTGCACTCCGGCGACGCTTCGGGCGTGGTGCCGTCCAGCTTCCGGATTCTGCGCCAGTTGCTCTCGCGCATCGAAGACGAAGCCAGCGGCCGGATCGTGCTGGATGCGCTGCATAGCGCGGTGCCCGAAGAGCGCGTGGCGCAGGCCCGGACTGCGGCCTCGGTGCTGGATGAGGAGATCTGGCAGAAGTTTCCGTTCCTGCCCGGCATGAAACCGATGCACCCGGATCTGACCGAGCTGGTGCTCAACCGGACCTGGCGGCCGACGCTGTCGGTGACCGGCGTGGCCGGCATGCCGGCCCTGGCCGATGCCGGCAACGTGCTGCGCCCGCAGACCGCCGTCAAGCTCAGCATCCGCCTGCCGCCGACCATCGATGGCGACACCGCAACCGCTGCCGTGCAGCAGGCGCTGCTGTCGGATCCGCCGTACGGCGCCAAGGTGTCGTTCGAGGTGGAGAAGTCGGCCACCGGCTGGAACGCCCCGACGCTGTCGCCCTGGCTCGGCGAAGCCATCGACGCGGCCAGCCGGGCGCATTTCGGCAAGCCCGCCGTGTACATGGGCGAAGGCGGCTCGATCCCGTTCATGGGCATGCTGGGCGCCAAGTTTCCCGGCGCGCAGTTCATGATCACCGGCGTACTGGGCCCGCACAGCAACGCGCACGGGCCGAACGAGTTCCTGCACATCCCGACCGGCAAGCGGGTCACGGCAAGCGTAGCCAGCGTGCTGGCCGCCCACCACCGGGCCAGCCGGGCCGGGCTGACCACCGGCGTTGCGGTGGACACCGCGGCACGGGCCGACAGCCACGACCACGGCTGCTGCTGAACCCATCGGAGACCCGCCATGAAATTCATAATCATCGCCATCATCGGCCTGCTGGCCGGGCTGCTGGCGCGCATGATCAAGCCCGGCCGCGACCGCATGGGAGTGATCGTGACCGCGCTGCTGGGCATTGCCGGGGCGGTGCTGGCCACCTGGGCCGGGCAGGCGCTGGGCCTCTATCGGCCGGGCCAGCCGGCCGGCTTCATCGGCGCGGTGGCGGGCGCGATCGCCTTGCTCTACCTTTATGGCTGGATCAGCAAACGCTGATCGCGTTCCGGGAGCCTTGTGATGGATATGCCGGTCGAGTTCGCGCTGTTCTTTCGCTACCTGCAGGGCATGGAGAGCGCCTGGCCGTTGACCGTGATCATCGGACTGTTCGCCGGCGTCATCGCCCGGGCCATGTCGTCGGGGCCGCGCAACCACGGCCTGCTGTCCACACTGGCGATCGGCGTGGGCGGCGCAGTGCTGGGTGTGTGGACGGCGGACTGGCTGGGCATCGCCATCGAGGGGCCGGGTAGGCTGTTCTTGTTCGCGCTCGGCGGCAGTCTGCTGCTGGTGTGGTTGTTCAATGCCGTCACCCGGCCGTTCCGGCGGCCCGACGACAGCAGCGTTCAGCCGCGCCCGTAGGCGTCGTCGAAGCGGACGATGTCGTCTTCGCCGAGATAATCGCCGGACTGCACCTCGATCAACTCAAGCGGCGCGGCGCCGATGTTCTCCAGCCGGTGCTTCATGCCGATCGGAATGTAAGTGCTCTGGTTGGCCGACAGATCCAGCACTTCCTCGCCGCGGGTCACCCGGGCCTGCCCGCTGACCACCACCCAGTGCTCGGCGCGACGATGATGCAGTTGCAGGCTGAGCGCGCCACCCGGCTTGACGGTGATCCGTTTGACCTGAAAATGCGCGCCCAGATCGATCGAATCGTAGCTGCCCCAGGGTCGGTACACCTTGCGATGACGGACCGCTTCGGGGCGGCCGGCAGCCTTCAGCGCTGCGACAATGTCCTTGACGCCCTGCACGCGATCCCGGTGGGCGACCAGGACGGCGTCGGCGGTATCGACCACCACCACATCATCGAGGCCGAGCAGGGCCAGCAGACGGCCATCTCCCCAGGCCAGCGTGTTTCGGCAATCACGGGCGATCACGTCGCCGTGGTGGGCGTTGCCATCGGCGTCTTGATCGGCCACCTGCCACAGCGCCGACCACGAGCCGACATCGTTCCAGCCGACGCGGATCGGAACCATCGCGGCGGCATCGGTGCGCTCCATCACCGCGTAGTCGATCGAGTCCGACGGACAGCCAGCGAAGGCGTCGCCATCCAGGCGCAGAAAGTCGCTGTCCCGCCGTCCGCTGGCCAGCGCCTGCCGGCAGGCCGCCAGCATCGCCGGCTGCAACCGGGCCAGTTCGGCCAGATAGCGCGAGGCGCGAAACAGGAACATGCCGCTGTTCCAGAAGTACTGCCCGCTGGCCAGATAGGCCTCGGCGGTCGGCAGATCGGGCTTTTCGACGAAGGCTTCAACTGGACGGACGCCTTGGCCGGGCGCGCGAATGTAGCCGTAGCCGGTTTCCGGCGCAGTCGGTGCGACGCCGAAAGTCACCAGCGCACCCGATCCGGCCGCTTCACGGGCCAGCGCGACGGCCGCGCGAAACCCGGCTTCGTCTGCCACCACGTGGTCGGACGGCAGCACCAGCAGCATCGGGTCGGCGCCGGTGGCGGTGGCTTCCAGCGCGGCCACGGCGATGGCCGGCGCGGTATTGCGGCCGACCGGTTCGAGCATGATGGCCGCCGGTCGGCAATCGATCTGGCGCAGTTGCTCGGCGACCATGAAGCGATGGTCCTCGCCGGTGACCAGCAGCGGCGGCGCCGCCAATGGGGCGATGCGCCGCCAGGTGGCTTGCAGCAGCGAATGGTTGCCCAGCAGCGGAAGAAACTGCTTCGGGTGGGCCTCGCGCGACAGCGGCCACAGGCGGGTGCCGGAGCCGCCGCACAGGATGACCGGAACCAGCGGGTCGAGATCGGACATGCGCCACGCAAACCTTACGGAAAACCGGTCTGAAGTTTACAGTGTCGCGTTGAACATCCGCCCGCCACCGCCCCGATGACCCTGTCCGACCGCGCCACCGCCCGCCTCGCATTCGCCCGCCGCGCCCTGGCCGACCCGGCGCTGAACCTGGAGCCGGCATCCGCCGACGCCAGCTTCCGCAGCTATTGGCGAGGACTCAGCGCTGGCGTCAGCCAGATCGTGATGGACGCGCCGCCCGGGCAGGAGGACATCGAGCCGTGGCTGGACATCGCCGGTCGGCTGCGCCGGGCCGGGCTGAACGCGCCCGAGGTGCGCGCGCTCGACCGCGAGCAGGGCTTCATCCTGATGTCCGACCTGGGCAACCAGCCGCTGCTCTCGGCACTGAACGAGACCAGCGTCGAGGCCCTGTACGGCGCGGCGCTGGACGCGCTGTTCGCCTTGCAGACCCGAGGCGATACCAGCGGCCTGCCCGACTACGACGAGGCCCGGCTGGTGGCGGAAATGGAGCTGATGCCGACCTGGTTCCTGCAGCGCCATCTGGGCTTCACGCCGGAATGCGAGCAGTGGGACATCATCGAATCGGCGTTCCGTGCGCTGGCCGACAACGCCCTGGCGCAGCCGAAAGTGCTGGTCCACCGCGACTTCCACTCGCGCAATCTGATGGTCTGTCAGCCGGCCTTGGGGGTGATCGATTTTCAGGACGCGGTGCGCGGACCGATCACCTACGATCTGGCTTCGATGCTGCGCGATTGCTACATCGCCTGGCCGCAGGAGCGGGTCTACCGCTGGCTGGAGGCCTACCGGCAGCGTCTGGCCGAGGCCGGGTTGATCGCCGTCGACGGCGCCCGGTTCCGGCGCTGGTTCGACCTGATGGGCGTGCAGCGGCACATCAAGGTGCTGGGCATTTTCTGCCGGCTCAACTACCGCGACGGCAAGCCGGGTTATCTGGCCGATCTGCCACTGGTCTGGCGCTACGTGCGCGAGGTCGGCAGCGAATACGAGGCCATCCGCCCGCTGATCGCATTGATCGAGCGCGCCATCGGCGAGCGCAGGCTGCATCTGCCAAGGCCCCCGGAATGAACCGATGAAGGCGCTGATCCTGGCCGCCGGGCGCGGCGAACGCATGCGGCCACTCACCGAGCACACCGCCAAGCCGCTGCTGGCAGTCGGCGGCAAGCGGCTGATCGAATGGCACCTGGAAAAGCTGGCCGCGCTGGGCATCACCGAGGTGGCGATCAACACCAGCCATCTGGCCGGGCAGTTCGCACAGGTCCTGGGCAACGGCGCGCGCTGGGGCCTGCGACTGCACTTTTCGCACGAAGGCGACGAGCCGCTCGAGACCGGCGGCGGGTTGCTGCACGCCCTGCCCTGGCTGGGCGACGCCCCGTTTCTGGTGGTCAACGGCGATATCTGGACGGATTTCGAGTTCTCTGCGCTGCCGCGCGAATGCACCGATCTGGCGCATCTGGTGATGGTCGACAACCCGGCGCACCACGGCGACGGCGACTTCCACCTCGACCCGGACGGCCGACTGCACGATGCCGGGTCCCCTCGGATGACCTATGCCGGCATCGGCCTGTACCACCCGGAACTGCTGATCGACTGGCGGGCAGCGGTCGGCGAACGGCCGGGCGCGCGCTGCCGGCCGCCGCGTTTCCCGCTGGCCCCGCTGCTGCGCGCGGCCATGGCGCGCGGTCGGGTCGGCGGCCAGCACCATCCGGGCCAATGGACCGATGTCGGCACGCCGCAGCGTCTGGCCGAGCTGGATGCCCGGCTCAGCGCGTTGCGCTCTGCGCCAGGATCTGACGCAGAAACGGCACGGTGATCCGCCGCTGAGCGGCCAGGCTTTCGCGATCGAGCCGATCCAGCAGTTCGGTCAACGTGGTGAGATCGCGGCCGACCCGGGCCAGCAGGTAATCCAGCACCGGGGCATCCAGGCTCAGACCGCGGCGTGCGGCGCGCGCGTTCAGCACCTCGCGCCGACCGGCCTCATCGAGCGCCGCCAGGGGCAACTGCACGCACTGCGACAGCCGCGAGCGCAAATCGGGCAGGCTCAGCGCCAGTCCCGCCGGCACCTGCCGGGCGGCATAGGCGATCACCGCGCCGCTGGCCCGGGCCCGGTTGTGAAAGTTGAATAACGACAGTTCGACCTCGCGCCGCCCTGCCACCGCATCGAGCGTGTCCAGGCAGATCAGGTCGGCGCCCTCCAGGGCCTGTAGCGCCTCGTCAACGTGTTCGGGCCGGTCGGCCAGATTCAGGTATACGGCGCGCCGACCGGCCGTCGCGGCTTCCGCGCAGGCCGCCAGTAGCAGATGTGTCTTGCCGCTGCCGGACGCGCCGGACAGCATCAGCCAGTCATGCTGCCCGCCTTGTGCGACTGCCGCCAGCAGTGCGCACTCGGCAACGCTGCCGACGAAGGCATCGAGGCGCTGGTCGGGCGAAAACGGCAGGGCCAACGGAAGTTGCGGTGCCGTCACGCCGGAGTCGGCTCCTCGCCGCTTTCGCTGCCGCTGTCGGACTCCACCGCCGGCGGCGTGCTCTGGTCGGCGTCGGCACTCGGTGCTTCGCCCGGTTCGCCCGATTCGCCCGACGCGCCGGACTGCACTTGGGCACCGTACAGGTGGCTGGTCAGGTATTCGTCATGGAGATAACGAATTGCCACGTTGGCCACCGCAGCCACCGGCAAGGCCAGCAACACGCCAAGAAACCCGAACAGCTGGCCACCCGCCATGATCGCGAAGATCACCGCCACCGGATGCAGTCCGATCCGGTCGCCGACCAGCCAGGGCGTGAGCACGAAGCTCTCAAGCGTCTGGCCGGCGCCGAACACCACCAGCACCAGGCCAAGATGAAAAAGGTCGCCATGCTGGACCAGCGCCGCGATCAGACCGGCGCCGACACCGACGATGGCGCCCAGATACGGCACAAAGCTGACCAGTCCCGCACCCATGCCGATCAGCAGCGAGAGCTTGATGTCGGCCAGCCACAGCCCGAGGCTGTAGATTGCGCCCAGCGCCAGCATCACCGAAAGCTGGCCACGCAGAAAACCGCCCAAAACTGCGTCCGACTCGCTCGCCAGCCGCGACACGGTGGGCTCCAGCGGGCGCGGCAGCAGCTCGCGCACCCGGGTCACCAGCTCGCGCCAGTCGCGCAGAAAATAGAAGGTGAGCACCGGGATCAGCGCGATGCTGGCCAGCCAGCCCAGGATGGCCAGGCCGGACTTGGAAATGCCGCCCAGTACCCCGGCAGCCAGTCCGCCGGCCTGCTGCCAGTGCCCTCTGAGCAGATCCAGCCAGCGCTGCGGGTCGAAGTAAGCGGCAATCGCCACCCCGGTGCGCTCTTCCAGCCAAGGCAGCACGGTCTCTGCGATCCACGCGCCGTAAACCGGCAACTGCTGGATCAGATAGGAAATCTGACCTTCCAGCAGCGGTACCAGCACCAGCACCAGGGCAATTACCGCCAGCGTCATCAGGGCGAACACCACCGACACCGCCCAGGTCCGGCCGAGCCCTCGCGCTTGCAGCCGATCGACCAGCGGCTCGCCCAGCCACGCCAACAAAAGGGAAACCGCAAATGGTGTGAGTATCGGGGCCAGCAGCCAGACCAGCGCTCCTATGACCAACGCCAGCGCCAGCCAGTACCAGCGCCGCTGACGATCGGTCTCGCTCTCGCTCATGGGGTGTTTCTCCGATTGGCCCGTCGGGCCTTGATGGACCAGCACAGAACGTAATCCAGACCGCTGGCGATGGTCAGCGCGGCAACCAGCCAGATCAGTGTTTCGCCCAGCCATTGGGCCTCGACCGACAGGGCCAACTGCGCGATGACAACCAGTACCAGAGATATCTGTGCAAAAGTGGTCGCCTTGCTGAGCAGGGTGGGTTGAGCATTAAGCCGACCGACCAGCAACTGCCAGGCAATGGCGCCGGCCACGATGACCAGATCGCGCGCCAGAACCAGGGCAAGCAGCCAGCCTGGCAGCGCGCCGCTGCTCCACAATCCAAGGAAACACGCCGCCAGCAGCAGCTTGTCGGCAATCGGGTCCAGCAGGCCGCCCAACCGCGACTCCCAGCCGAAGCGCTTGGCCAAGGCGCCGTCCAGCGCGTCGGACAGGCCCGCCGCCAGTGCCAGCGCCAACGCCGGCCCGTAGTCTTCGCGGTGCAGCAGCCACCACAGCGGCGGCACCATCCCGATACGCGCCAGGGTGATGGCGTTCGGGAGGAAGGCCCAGTTCATGGCAGCAGCCGGAACAATCGTCGCTGTTCGGATATCTCGACGGCGCGCAGCACCGGGCCGGTCTCGACCAACTTGCCGAACCCCTCAAGGCCGATGGCGAGATCCAGTTCCAGCGTCAGGCTTTGGTCGCCCGCCGCCAGCGGCGTGGCCCGGCGCACCGGACCGAGATTGCCCAGATAGGCCATCAGGGCCGGGTAGTGCTCCGCGCTGCTGATGCCTTCCACCTGCACCTGGAACACCCCCGGCGGCCCAGCGCCGACCAGACTGGCGAACCGCCCGGCCAGAAGGTCGACGGCAGTGGAGCCGGCCGATGCCATCAGCTCGCGGGCGTCGGGGCCGGCATTGGTCCACCTTTCGAGCAGCGTACCGTGCTCGCGCAACGACCATTCGGCCGCCCATCCGCCCGCGCTGCGAAACACCCGTCCCAGCAACTGCACGCCGCCGGGATAGCGCGAAAGCAACGCCTCTGCGGCCTCGGCATCATCGCGCCAGGCCGCCTGAAGCCCGAAATTCTCGTCGCCGGGTCCACCTTCAGGCAGCGCGAAACGCACGCCCCGCTGGGCACCCTGGGCACGCAGCGAGTCCACCACTGCGCCCTGGGCCGCAGTGACCAGACGCGGGCCACGGCCATCGTCGATGGCCAACCAGAGGACGGGCACAGGACGGGGTTCGGGCCAGAAGATCAAACCCATCTCCTGAATCAGCGCATCGACCGCTTCCGGCTGGAAGTCGGCGACCAGATATTCCTGATAGTCATTGCCCTCCAACTGCTGGCGATAGCGGGTGCTGACCACCAGTTCCGGCGCTCGGGCCAGCGCCTCGGCCACACCGGGCTGCTGAAGTGCATCGGGCAGACCGGTGAGCTTGGTCAGCACCTGCATGAGTGCCGCGCGCAGTGCCGGGCCTTGATCGGCCTCGCTCTGGCTGGCCGCCCGGGCCTCGCCCTGGTACAGCGCGATGCCAACCTCCTGGGCCAGGCTGGGCGCCGGGAGGACGGCAAGGACGAGGCTCAGCAGGGCAATCCGAAGCGTGGGCATGGCGGTCTGGGGTCGACAGGAATACGAATGGTGCCCCAGCCGGGGATGCCACGTCCAACGCGGCCGGTATTCGGCACCGGCCGCGCGAGGTCAGCGTCCGCTCAACGCCGCTTGACCGGGGTGAATATCTCCTCTTCAGCCGTGCCACGTCGCAGGGCCAGGGTGCGGAAGCGCAGCGGATTGCTGTCGTTGGTCAACCAGCGCGGCAGCATCGGCAGCAGATAGAACCGGTCGCCCGGCACTGCGCTGGTGCCGCTGGGCCATACCGACCGGGCCATTGGGCTGTAGGGCAGCATTTCCACCACCATGCGGTTGGTCGGCCCGCTGCCGAACATGAATCCGTTCACTCCGGTGGCGCTGACGTTGTGCGAGGACGCATCGACCGTGCTGAACCCGCCATCGGTGGGAATGCCCGGCAGGCCCGGCAACGGGGCCGGGAAGCCGTCGAATGCCGGCGGCACGCTGAACGGCGGGCCAAGCGGCGAATCGAACACGATCCGGTGCAGGTAGCCCCAGCGGTAGTCGGACAGATCGGTGCTGCCGCCAAAGGCAGCGGCGAACTCGTCGCCGGCCAGTCGGTCCAGCGCGTTGCTCAGGCTGGCCAGCATGACCGTCTGCACCTGGGCCCGCCCATCGCCACCGGCGAAGAATTTCACTCCCGATGCCGACACGCCGTCGTTCTCGACCAGATTGCGCAGCGCCGTCATTCGCAGCGCCGATCCGGGCGCGAACGGCGCCAACTGCGGCCCCAGCGTGGCCAGAATGGTGCCCTGGGTGAAACTGGATCGCCAGACGCTGTAGATCGTGGTGGCGACGCTGGCGGTGACTTCATCGGGCGAATAGCTGCCGGTCGGATCGCCGTTGGAATCCTCGCTGTCGAAGCCCTCCAGGATGCCGGTCTTGGCCTGGTAGTCCAGATCCGCCCAGGCGGCGATGTACTCCAGTGCCTGCGTCAATCGCGGATCGGCAGCGGCGGCGACCAACTGCGGGGCGGCGTCGGGTGCCGCCGCAGCGGCCAGCGCTTCGATCAATCGCGGCGCGAAGAATTCCGCGTCGAGCAATCCGACATCGGCCTGGATGTCGGCCATGTCCTGCGCGCTGACCTTGCCATCGCCAGACGACAGCAACCGACCCAGCCGCTCGGTGATCCGCCCGGCCCGGAAGCCCGAGGCATAGCCGGGGTTGAGGTAGTAGATGCCCGGCACGTCCGGATGCGTGTCGTTGAGCGCGTTGTTGTCCAGCGTGTTGCCGACCGGATCGTTGTTGGCATTGACGAACCAGCCGTTCTTCGGATTGACCACCGAGGGCATCGCCGAAGCCGGGTAGATTTCATAGGGTAGTACCTGGCCGGGCTGCGGATTCTGCACCGGCAGCCATTCGAACAGGCCGGACTGGCCGTCGCGGATGAAGAACGGCGGCAGCACCGTGCTGTTGCCGGCCAGATCCCTGCGAACCGGCATCTCGCCGCTGGAGAAATAGGCGATGTTGCCGCGCCGGTCGGCATAGGCCCAGTTCTGCGAACCGAAGTCGAAACGCTCCAGGCCCTTGCGGAAGTCGTCGAGATTGCGCGCCTTGTTCCACACGTAAAACGTCTCCAGCTCGCGAGTGGCGCTGAACCCGGTGAACTGCACGCTGAGCGCCTGGCCGCCGGCGAGCGCCTGGACGATCGGGCCGTTGTTGCGCCGTGGCACGATCAGGGTGACATCCTGATTGGCGAGGACGAGATTGTCGGGCACGCCATCGCCGATCGCATTGGCGAACCACTGCTGCGGCACCGGAATGACGTGCTCGGGCTGGCCCTGAAACAGGGTGCTCAGACCGCTGGGCGAGGACGGATCGGGTACCAGTTGTTCCAGATAGACATCGGTCACGTCCAGCGGATTGGTGGTCGGCCCCCAGGCGATATCCCGGTTGTGGCCGACGATGACGAACGGCGCGCCGGCGAACCCGCTGCCGATCGCGTCGTATCCGGGCGCCTTCAGGCGCATCGGGTAGAAGGTGCTGGGATGGTCGAGAGCCAGATGCGGATCGTTGGCGAGGATCGGATTGCCGCTGACCGTGAGCGCACCGGACACCGCCCAGTTGTTCGAACCGCGCGCGCTGCGGTCGTTTTCCAGCACGGTCTTGAGGGTGGGCGCCTGCTCGGCCTGCTCGATGAAGCGCCGCGCCAGCTCACGCACGGCGGCGTCGACCTGGATCGTAGCTGCCGAAGTGGACATCGCGCTGGCGGCATCGGATCGCTTGCCGGTAGCGCGCCGGGTACCCGGCTTCAGCACGCCGTCGCCACCGGAATCGGGCACCGTGGAGGCCGGATCGAACGGCTCGGCCCGGAACAGGTCTTCGAAGAACAGCGCCGCGCCGGCCTGCGCGCCCAGCGCCGCCTGGAACGCACCGAGCCGCTGTGAGTTCTGGATGTCGTCCAGATCGAACGACAGCCCGAAGGCGATCAGCTTGCCGACATTGATGCTGTCGATCACCTGCCACGGCCGGACCTGGGTGAGTTCCAGCGCGCTGTATTCGGGCGGCAGCGGGCCGCGTGCCCGTTCGAGAAATTCGTTGACGCCCTCGGCATACGCCTGCATGGCATTCAATACGCCGACCGAAGTCGGATCGCCCTCGGCCGCATCGGCGATCAGCGCCTGATAGGTCCGCTCGCCGGAACGGTCCAGCCCGATGGTGCGCAGCTGCACATCGTTGGCCAGGGCGCCGGGGCCCAGCAGCTCGGCCAGCGTGCCGTCGGCGGTGCGCCGGTTCACGTCCATCTGGAACAAGCGGTCGCGGGCGTGGAAATAGCCTTGCAGGAAAAACATGTCGCGCTCGCTGGCGGCCTGGATATGAGCGATGCCATCGACATCGCGAGTCACCTTGGCGGCCGACTTCAGCCCGGGCAACGTGACCGTAGCCGCCAGCGACGGGGTAAGGAATGCAGCGGAAATGAGCAGCGACAGCGTCGCCCGTGTCACGAAGCGATTCGACATGATCCAGCCTCCCGGTGATGTTGTTGTTTTATGGCCGCGCCGTGCGTCGCTGCGCGGTGATCGATGAATATAGCGCAAACCCGCACAGCCATACGCTACCGTGCGGACGCTCGCGCCCGCGGCGGCCAAGCCGTCCGCGATGCACGACGCAAACGGTGAACGCCGGCAGCAATGCAGCGTAAAATGGCCGATTTACCCGGAGCCGCGCCATGAGCCGCCCCACGACGCCACTGACCTATCGGGATGCCGGAGTCGATATCGATGCCGGCAACGCGCTCGTCGAGCGCATCAAACCGATGGCCCGGCGCACCTTCCGTCCGGAAGTGATGGGCGGACTGGGCGGCTTCGGCGCGCTGTTCGATCTGTCCGGACGCTATCGGCAGCCGGTGCTGGTTTCCGGCACCGACGGCGTCGGCACCAAGCTCAAGCTGGCTCAGCGCCTGGGTCGCCACGACAGCATCGGCATCGATCTGGTCGCGATGTGCGTCAACGACATCCTGGTTCAGGGCGCCGAGCCTCTGTTTTTCCTCGACTATTTCGCGACCGGAAAGCTCGACATCGAGGTCGCCGCCAGCGTGGTCGACGGCATTGCGCGCGGCTGCGAACTGGCCGGCTGCGCGCTGATCGGCGGCGAGACCGCCGAAATGCCCGACATGTACGCACCGGGCGAGTACGACCTGGCCGGTTTCACCGTCGGCGCGGTCGAAAAGGACCACTTGCTCGACGGCAGCCGGGTGCGCGCCGGGGACGCCATCATCGGAGTCGCATCCAGTGGTCCGCATTCCAACGGCTACTCGCTGATCCGGCGGATCATTGAGCGCGCTGGCGAACCCTTCGACCTCGACCTCGGCGGCACCACCCTCGCCGATGCTCTGATGGCGCCGACCACCATCTACGTCAAGCCGATGCTGGAACTGCTGCGCGATCAGAACCTGCACGGGCTGTCGCACATCACCGGCGGTGGCCTGAGCGAAAACATCATCCGCGTGGTGCCCGACGGCCTGGGTATCGATATCGACGCCAGCGCCTGGCAGAAGCCGACGGTGTTCGACTGGCTGCAAACCGAGGGCCAGGTGTCGGACGCCGAAATGTGGCGCACCTTCAACTGTGGCATCGGTTTTGTGCTGATCGTCGACCAGGCCGATCGCGCCGGACTGGATGCCGCGCTGAATGCCCTCGGCCTGACCCACTGGGCCATCGGCGAAGTGGTGACGCGGCACGGCGGGGACCGGGTCCGCATCGGATGACGGCAGACGTCATTGCCTGTTTGAGCGCGCCCGGCATCCCGGCCCAGCCAGGACCATGATCCGGATCGTCGTACTGGCCTCCGGCCAGGGCAGCAATCTGCAGGCCTTGATCGACGCCTGCGCGCGCGGTCAGCTGGCGGCCAGCATCGTCGGGGTATTCTCCGATCGTGCTTCGGCTGCCGCCCTGGGACGGGCACACAAGGCCGGCATCCCGGCGCTGGCCATGGCGCAGGCCGACTTTCCCAGTCGCGCCGACTTCGACCGGGCGTTGTTCGACCGCGTCGAGGCCGAGCGCCCGGACCTGATCGTGCTGGCCGGCTACATGCGCATCATCGACGCCGAAATCGTGGAGCGAAACTTTCCCCGCATGATCAATCTGCATCCCTCGCTGCTGCCGAAATACCCGGGACTGCGCACCCATGCGCGTGCCCTGGAATCCGGCGACCGCGAGCACGGCGCCAGCATTCATCTGGTGACGCCCGAGCTCGACGCCGGGCCGGTGCTTGCCCAGGCGCGCATCGCGGTGGAGCCGGGCGAGGATGCCGATCACCTGGAAGCCCGCGTGCGCGAACGCGAGCGGCCGCTGCTGGTCGCCTGCGTGGATCTCATCGCCCGTGGCCGGCTGCGCCTCACCCGGGCCGGCCCGCTGCTCGATCAACACCCGCTGACCGCGCCCCTGCGGCTCAGCGAAAACGACCAACTGGAACCCGCACCATGAATCCGAAACATCTGTTGCTGGCATTGGCGCTCCTGCTTCCGTGCGCGATCGCGCAGGCGGCGTCGTTCGAGCCGTTCAAGGCCACCTACGAGGTCTGGGTCAACGGAAAGCGGCAGGGCCTGAGCATCATGACGCTGAGCCGCAACGGCGACGGGCTGTGGCGCTACGACATCAAGATGGAAGGCACCCAGGGCATGGCGCGCTTTCTGGGCGCCGAAGTCGATCAGACCACGACGTTCGAAATGCATGACGGGCGCCCGCGCCCGATCACTGCGACCAGCTTCAGCAAGGTGATGCTCAAGACCATCGAGCGCAGCGGCCACTACGACTGGCAGGCTGGCGAAGCGCGCTGGGAAGGCGACCTGAAGGCGCACCGGCTCGGCCCGGTCAGCCTCAGTCCGGGCGACCTCAACAGTGGTCTGATCAATCTGGCGCTGGCACAGGACGTGCAGGCGCGGCCCCGGCTCGGCGAGGTGATCGATTACCGGCTGGTCGACGAGGGCCGGGTGCGCGATTACCAGTACCGTATCGAATCGACCGAAATGATTTCGGTCGGCGAGACCGAACACTCGGCGCTGCGCGTCGCGCGCGGCAACGATGAGCGCCGGCAGATCGCCTGGATCGTAGCCGGACTGCAACTGCCGGCACGGGTGCTGGAAGAGAACGAGGGCAAACCCGGCTTCGACCTGCGTCTGTTGAAAATCGAATAATCCGCCGCTGCGGCGCAGAAGCGAGCCGCCGGATCAGGCCAGCCGCTGGATGCGCGCGCCGAGTCCGGACAACTTTTCTTCGATGTGTTCGTAGCCGCGATCGAGATGGTAGATGCGGTCGATCAGGGTATCGCCCTGCGCGGCCAGACCGGCCAGCACCAGACAGGCCGAAGCGCGCAGGTCGGTTGCCATCACCTCGGCGCCGCTGAGCGCGGGCACGCCACGCACGAATGCCGCATTGCCCTCGACCCGGATGTCGGCGCCCAGGCGCTGCAGCTCTTGGACATGCATGTAGCGGTTTTCGAAGATGGTTTCGGTAATCATCCCGGCGCCTTCGGCGATGCTGTTCAGCGCCATGAACTGTGCCTGCATGTCGGTCGGAAACGCCGGATACGGGGCCGTGGAGATATCCACTGCCCGAGGCCGACGACCGGTCATGTCCAGCGTGATCGACCCGGCATCGCGGGTGATCGTGGCGCCGGCCTGCTCCAGCTTGTCCAGCAGGGCATCCAGGGTATCGGCACGGGCATTGCGCGCGGTGATCCGGCCACCGGTCATGGCAGCGGCAATCAGGAACGTCCCGGTCTCGATGCGGTCGGGCAGCACCCGATGGCAACAGCCGCCGAGCCGCTCGACGCCCTCGATCTCGATGCGATTGCTGCCGGCGCCGGTAATGCGTGCGCCCATGGCGATCAGACAATCGGCCAGATCCACCACTTCGGGTTCCTGGGCAGCGTTTTCCAGCACGGTGGTGCCTTCGGCCAGGGTGGCGGCCATCATCAGGTTCTCGGTGCCGGTGACGGTCACCATGTCCATCACGATGCGCGCGCCGCGCAGCCGGTTGGCGGTGGCATGGATGTAGCCGTTCTCGACCCGGATGCTGGCGCCAAGCTTCTCAAGCCCCCGGATGTGTTGATCGACCGGCCGCGAGCCGATGGCGCAGCCGCCGGGCAGCGACACCTCGGCCTGACCGTGGCGGGCCAGCAACGGCCCCAGCACCAGGATCGAGGCGCGCATGGTCTTGACCTGCTCGTAGGGCGCGACGAACCGGTTCAAGGCACGCGGATCGGCCAGAATATGCTGCGACTCGGTCACCGTCAGCTCCATGCCCATGCCGGCCAGCAGCGTCATCATGGTGCTGACATCGCGCAACTGCGGCACGTTGCCAATGTCCATCGGTTCATCGGCCAGCAGGCAGGCGGCAAGTACGGGGAGCACCGCGTTCTTGGCGCCTGAGATGGCAACGTCGCCGTGCAGGGCGGTGCCGCCGGTAATCCTGATTTTGGCCATTTGGACTCGGAGTCGTGGGGTAGCGATTCGGGGGTGGCAACCGACGGTTCGAAGCGACCGGGAGCGCAAGCCCGGTCGGCGGTTTCAGGCGGCGGCTTCTTCCGGCGTCACCGTGCGCAGCGACAGGGCGTGAATCTCGCCGCCCATCAAGTCGCCCAACGTGGCGTAAACCATCCGATGGCGGGCCAGCGGCAGCTTGCCGCGAAACGCATCGCTGGTCACTGTCGCCTCGAAATGCACGCCGTCGGCGCCGCTGACCTCGGCCTGGCTGCCGGGCAATCCGGACTCGATCAAGTGCTTCACGCGGGCAGCATCCATGGACATCGGGCTCCGGGGTTGTATTGGGTATGGTTGATGACCACGAGACAGTGGCCGTGAGCCGGGGTTCAGGCACGGCTGGGCTACAATTGTGCCCCAGTTTAATGGAATGCGCCCCGCGCCGGAAATCCGGCGCACGCCTCCGGAGCCCGCCATGAGTGCCCACCCAGTTGCAGCCAGAGTGATCGGGGACGACGCCCTTCTGCGCTGCGGCCAAAGCGTCATCGCGACCGAAATCCAGGCGCTTGAAGCCCTTCATCTGCGCATCGACGGCGCCTTCGTCGCCGCCTGCCGACACATTCTGGCCTGCCCTGGGCGGGTGATCTGCATCGGCATGGGGAAATCCGGACACATCGCCCGCAAGATCGCTGCCACGCTGGCGTCCACCGGCACCCCGTCGTTCTTTGTTCACGCCGGCGAAGCCAGTCACGGCGATCTGGGCATGATCACCGACCAGGACCTGGTGCTGGCCTTGTCCAACTCCGGCGAAAGCGACGAACTGCTGGCCATCGCGCCGCCTCTCAAACGCCAGGGCAACCTGCTGATCGCCATGACCGGCCGACCGTTCTCCAGCCTGGCGCGGGCCGCAGACCTCCATCTCGATGTCTCGGTGCCGGCCGAAGCCTGCCCGCTTGGCCTGGCGCCGACCTCCAGCACCACCGTTGCGCTGGCGCTGGGCGACGCGCTGGCGGTCGCGCTGCTCGAAGCCCGCGGCTTCACTGCGGAGGATTTCGCCCGCTCGCACCCGGCCGGAAACCTGGGCCGCCAGCTGCTGCTGCGGATTTCCGACGTCATGCACCAAGGCGATGAAGTGCCGATGGTCCACGCCGACGCCTCGCTGTCGGAGGCGCTGGTGGAGATGAGTCGCAAGCGTCTGGGCATGACCACCGTGGTCGATGATGATGGCCGTTTGCTGGGCATCTATACCGATGGCGATCTGCGACGCACGCTGGACGACGACCATGTCGATCTGCGCCTGACCCCAGTTGTCGAGGTGATGAGCCGGTCGCCGATCACCATTGCACCGGGCCAGTTGGCCACGGAAGCCGCACACCGGATGGAGACCTACAAGATCAACGCGCTGGTGGTGATCGACGCGGATCGCCGGGTGGTGGGCGCGCTCAACATCCACGACCTGCTTCGGGCGCGCGTGGTATGACCGACATCCTGCGCGACCGGGCCGACCGCCGGCCATGACCTATCCCGACCTCTCTGCCCTGTCCGACGACCTGCGCCAGCGGATGGCGGCGATCCGGCTGGTCGCCTTCGATGTCGACGGCACATTGACCGACGGCAGTCTGGCCCGCGACGACCTCGGCCAGGAAACCAAAGCCTTCCATGTCCACGACGGACTGGGCCTGAAACTGCTCATGGACCGTCGGATCGTGGTGGCGCTGGTGACCGCGCGAACCAGCCCGGTCGTGGCCGCGCGTGCCGCCGAGCTGGGCATCGAGGAGCTTCATCAGGGCGTGACCGACAAAGCCGGCTGCCTGCGCGAGATGGCCGAACGCCATGCGCTGTCGCTGGCCCAATGCGCGTTCATGGGCGACGACCTGCCCGACCTGCCCGCCTTGCGCGTCGCCGGCCTGTCGTGCGCACCCGGCGATGCGCATCCGTGGGTCGCGGAGCGGGTTCAATGGCAGACCAGAGCGTCCGGAGGCCAGGGCGCTGCACGCGAGTTCTGCGATCTGCTGCTCGCCGCCGGTGGACATCTCGACGACCTCCTGACCCCGGGACGCGGCGCATGAACCAGCGCGACATTGCCGGCAGCGTGGTCGCCGTGCTGGCGATCGCCAGCAGTATTGCGGTCTGGCAATTGCGCTCGGATGATGCGATTCAGGAGTTCACCGGTCCGCCTCGCGCCGATTACACGCTGGACAATTACCAGCTCGTGGCGCTGGACGAGAGCGGCCGGGCCGCATTCAGCGCCCACGGGCCCCTGCTGGTGCGCGATCCCTACAGCCACGAACTCAGTCTCCAGCAGCCGCGGCTGCGTATCTATCAGGAAGACGGCGGCTATTGGCTGACCCGCGCCGATACCGGCTGGGTGGACAGCGCCGGCGAGCAGTTGCGACTGACCGGCAGCGTCGTGGTCGACGGCCACGAGGCCAACGACGCCCGCCACCTGCGCCTGGAGACGGAATTGCTGCGCCTGTTCCCGAAAAACGACCTGATCCGGACCGATCAACCCGTGACCATCACTCAGGCCAACTCTATACTGCAAGGGCGCGGGCTGGAGGCCAATCTGGGCCAGCGGCAGATTCGCGTCCTATCCGAGGTGAAGGCCCGTTATGTTACGAATTCTCGCTAGTTCCACACTTTTCCTGCTCGCCCTGTCGTGGCCGGCGCATGCCCAGGTATTCATCTCCGAGCGCGACCAGCCAATGGATGTCGATGCCGATGAGCTCGACGGCGAGATGACCGAAAACAGCGTCTCGCGGCTGATCGGTAACGTCATCATCCGGCAGGGCGGTCTCGATGTGCGCGCCGATCTGGCGGTGATCACCACCCGCGATGGGGAAATCTGGAAAGTGGAGCTGGAAGGCAAACCGGTGCTGATGTCGCTCACCGACCGCAACGGCGAGCAGACCAAAGGCCAGTCCAACCGGGTCGAATACCGACTGCCCGAGGAAACCATCGTGTTTACCGACAGCGTGTTCATTGAGCAGCCACGCGGCAATGTGCGCGGCGAACGGGTGGTCTACAACCTGGCCACCGGACGAATCGACGGCGGCGGCGACGGCTCCCGGATTCAGCTGCGGATCAAACCCAAGGCGATCGACGAACTGGGCGTCCAGGACGACGCAAGCACCGGCGGAGCGCGCTGATGCTGGTCGCCGAGGGGCTGCGCAAGCGCTACAAGTCGCGCGAGGTGGTCAAGGATTTCGGGCTGCGTCTGGATACCGGCGAAGTGGTCGGTCTGCTGGGTCCCAACGGCGCGGGCAAGACCACCTGTTTCTACATGATCGTCGGCCTGGTCTCGGCCGATGCGGGTGCCATCGTGCTCGACGGCAAGGACATCACCCAACTGCCGTTCCACGCCCGGGCGCGACTGGGCCTGGGTTACCTGCCGCAGGAAGCCTCGGTATTCAGAAAGCTCAGCGCCGCCGACAATGTCCGCGCCGTGCTGGAACTGCGCCCGGACCTGAATCGCGATCAACGCGAGAACGAATTGCAGTCGCTGCTTGAAGAGCTCCAGGTCTCGCACATCGCCGACCAGATGGGCGCCAGCCTGTCGGGCGGCGAGCGCCGGCGCGTCGAAATCGCCCGGGCGCTGGCGGCGAAGCCGCGGCTGATGCTGCTCGACGAGCCGTTTGCCGGCGTCGACCCGATCTCGGTCGGCGAGATCCAGCGCATCGTCCGCCACCTCAAGGAGCGCGGCATCGGAGTACTGATCACCGATCACAACGTCCGCGAAACGCTCGGCATCTGCGATCGGGCCTACATCCTCAATGACGGCGTCGTACTGACCGAAGGTTCGCCCGAGGCGGTGCTCGCCAATGCGGATGTGCGCCGGGTCTACCTGGGCGAGGGCTTCAGGCTCTGAGCCGCGGACGGCACGCCGTCCGGATCGGCGGCCGCCTGACGTGATTTAATTCGATGAAACCCAGTCTCCAAACCCGGCTCGGTCAGCAACTGACCCTCACCCCGCAACTGCGCCAGGCGATCAAGCTGTTGCAGTTATCCGCCGTCGAACTGGAGGCCGAACTGGCGCTGGCGGTCGAAACCAATCCTCTGCTTGAACACACTGAGGAGCTGGAGCGCGACGCGATCGAGAATCCCGCGCCCGACCAGGCCGAAGACGCCAGCGTCGAAGCCGCGCAGGGATCGACCGAGGACGACCACGGTTTTCGGGACGACGCCCGCTGGGAGCACGCCAGCGGCGGCGCGCGGCACGATCGCGACGGCGACTATGACGCCACGCAGTTCATTACCGTGCCGGAAGACCTGCACGATCACCTCTTCTGGCAGCTCCACCTGAGCCATCTTTCCCAGCGCGACCGGCACATCGGGACCGCGCTGATCGAGGCGATCACCGACGACGGCTATCTGGGCAGTTCACTCGAAGATATCCGGACCACGCTCCAGCCCGAGCTGACGGCCGAAGATCCGGAGCTGATGACCGTGCTGAGCACCATTCAGCGCTTCGATCCAGTGGGCGTCGGCGCGCGGGATCTGTCCGAGTGCCTGTGCGTTCAGCTCTCCGTCCTCGACGACGCCACGCCGGGTATCGAAATCGCCCGCGTCGTGGTCCGCGATCATCTGGAGTCGTTGGCGCGCCATGGGCCCGAGCGTCTCGCCCGGCAATTGGTAGTGTCCGAGGATGCGATGACCGAGGCCGTTGCGCTGCTGCGTTCGCTCGATCCGCGACCAGGCCAGCGCTTCAACTCGACCGAGCCCGAGTACATCCGCCCCGACTGCGTCGCCTGGCGGGACAACGGGGTCTGGCGTGTCGGCCTGGCATCGTCGAATCAGCCGCGCCTGGGCATCAATCAGCATTACCAGGGATTGATCGCGCAGGTCGACCGGGACGATGCGACCTATCTCAAGGGTCAGTTGCAGGAGGCGCGCTGGCTGCTGCGCAGCCTCGAAACGCGGGCCGATACCCTGCTTCGCGTCGCCCGGTGCATCGTCCGCCAGCAGGCGGGCTTTCTGGAGCACGGCCCGGAGGCGATGCGCCCGCTGACGCTGCGCGAGGTGGCCGAAGAGCTCGGCCTGCACGAATCGACGATTTCCCGCGCCAGCACTCGAAAATACCTGCGTACCCCGCGCGGAACCTTTGAATTCAGGCACTTTTTCTCGTCCGGCGTGGCCACGGGAGAAGGCGGCGCAAACTCTGCCACCGCGATCCAGGCGATGATCCGCCGGTTGATCGAAGCAGAAAACCCCCGCCGACCGCTGTCGGACGCCCGGCTTTCGGCCGAGCTGAAGGCGGCAGGGGTGCCCGTGGCCCGGCGAACCGTGGCAAAATACCGGGAAGCGATGAACATTCCCGCCTCCAACGAGCGTCAGCGACTGAGCTGAACCATGTCCACGTCACCGACTGGCCCGCTCGGTCCGCAACCCGACCGGTAGCTTGCTCTCCTCGTCCACGGCCCCTGCCGATGGACCAAAGACCCGTACGTCCCATTTCGGAGTAAACCATGCAAATCGAAATCAGCGGCCATCAAATCGACGTCACCCCGGCCCTGAACGACTACGTCCGCACCAAGCTCGATCGGGTCGATCGTCATCTGGAACAACCGTTCACGGTTCGCGTCATCCTTTCGGTCGACAAGCTGGTTCATAAAGCAGAAGCCACCCTGAGCCCACCGGGCAAGACCCTGTTCGCCGAGGCGGTCGCCGACGACATGTATGCCGCCATCGATCTGCTGGCCGACAAGCTCGACCGCATTGCACTCAAGCACAAGGGCAAGATCACCGACCACCACCGCGGCGAGAACCTCAGCCGCTCGGGCGATCTCGGCTGACATGCACCTCATCGACCTGCTCAACCCGCGCCGCGTGCTGATCGATCAGCACAGCACCAGCAAGAAGAAGCTGCTGGAGCTGGTGGCGGCGCGACTCGCACCCGAAGGCAGCGGACTGGACTCGGCCATATACGACAGCCTGTGCGCGCGCGAACGGCTTGGCTCCACCGGGCTGGGCCATGGAATCGCCATCCCGCATGGCCGCTGTCCGGGACTGAAGGAAGCCACCGGCGTCTTCGTCCGCCTGGCCGAGCCGGTCGATTTCGGCGCGCCGGACGGGACTCCGGTGGATTTGCTTTTCGCGCTGGCCGTGCCCGAACACTTCACCCATCAGCATCTGGTGCTGCTGTCGGAGTTGGCCGCGCTGTTTGGCGAGACGCACTTCCGAGAACAACTGCGCACCGCCCCGGACAGCAAAGCGGTGTTCGCACTGTTCACGGAGAGCCAGGCCACCCACGCCGCAGCATGAACGCGCGAATCTCAGCCGGCGAACTGTTCGAGCAGCTCGCCGAGCGGCTGGAGCTCAAATGGCTGGCTGGCCAGGACGGCGCCAGCCGGGAGCTGGAATCGGGTGAACGGCTGGCGCGTCTGCCTTCGCTGGCCGGCTACCTGAACACGATCTACGCCAACAAGGTGCAGATCATCGGCACCGAGGAATTGCGCTATCTCGATGCACTGGAAGCGCGCACGCGCTGGGAAACCATACTCAAGATCGTCGGCGAGAAGCCGCTCGCGCTGGTCATCTCCAAGAACCAGCCGTGCCCGTCGGATCTTCGCGACGCCGCCGAAGAATCCGGAACGCCTTTGTGGTCATCGCCGCGCCGCGGCCACCAACTGCTCAATCTGTTGCAATTTCGTCTGGCGCAGGCCCTGGCGGCGCGAATCACCCTGCACGGGGTGTTCATGGAGGTGTTTTCGATCGGCGTGCTGATCACCGGCAATGCCGGCGCCGGCAAGAGCGAGCTTGCGCTGGAGCTGCTTACGCGCGGACACCGGCTGGTCGCCGATGACGCTCCCGAATTTACCCAGATCGCCCCGGATGTGCTGGACGGCACCTGCCCGACGCTGCTTCAGGATCTGCTTGAAGTGCGTGGGCTGGGCATCCTCAACGTCCGCCACATGTTCGGCCACACGGCGATCAAGCAGAACAAGTATCTGCGCCTGATCGTCCATCTGGTTCCGGCGACCGAGGACGAGACGGACGGCAGCGAGACCGACTCGATGATCCGGCTGACCGGCGACGTGTCCTCGCGCGAGGTACTCGGACTCATAGTGCCCACGATCACTCTTCCGGTAGCGCCAGGCCGAAATCTGGCAGTATTGCTGGAAGCGGCGGTCCGGCTGCACCTGCTGCGATCGAAGGGGACCGATCCGGCCCAGGCGTTCCTGGCCCGCCATCAGCAGCATCTGCGCAAGCAAAGAGACCTGACGTGAGCGATACCCGCCTGGAGTTGACCATCGTCAGCGGTCTGTCCGGCTCGGGCAAGACCGTTGCGCTGCATACCCTGGAAGACCTCGACTTCGACTGCGTGGACAACCTGCCCGCAGCGCTGCTGCCGCCTTTCGTCCGGCTGGCCGGATCGGTGCCGCGCGTGCGCAGCGGACTGGCGGTCGCGATCGATGCGCGAAGCCTGGGCACCGATCCGGCTCGGTTGCCGCAGTGGCTGTCGGCCGCCGCTGCCGAGGGCGCCGAGCCGAATGTCATATTCTTCGATACCCGCGACGAAATACTGATAAAGCGCTTCAGCGAGACCCGGCGCAAACACCCGCTGAGCCACGACGGCGGCGCGCTGATCGAGGCGATCGCCACCGAGCGCGCCCTGCTGGCGCCGCTGCGGGCGATCGCCGACCGGGTCATCGACACCAGCGAGCTGAACGTCCATCAGTTGCGCCGGCTGGTGATCACCGAACTCGGTCTGGTTCGACAGGCTGGCCTGTCGATCCTGTTCGAATCCTTCGCCTACAAGCACGGGCTTCCAGGCGATGCCGACTTCGTCTTCGACACCCGCTGCCTGCCCAATCCGCACTGGAAGCCGGAGTTGCGCCCGCTGTCGGGTCGCGATGCGCCGGTGCGCGAGCACCTCGACCAGATCCCCGAAGTTCAGGCCTTCGTGAGCGAGGTTGCCGCACTGCTGGAAAATTGGCTTCCCCGTTTCGAGGGCGGCACGCGCAGCTACGTCACCGTCGCTTTCGGCTGTACCGGAGGCCGGCACCGTTCGGTCTACCTTGCGGAAACGCTGGCCGCACTGGTCAGAAAGGCCGGGCACGAGCAGGCGCTGTGCTTCCATCGCGAGCTGGAGTGAAACTGGCCGTCCCGATCCACCCACCACAGGCTTGCTTGTCATGACGGTAGGCATATTGCTGGTAACGCACCCTGGAATCGCGAGCGCACTGCGCAGCGTGGCCGAGAGCACGCTCGGCAAGCTGCCTCTGCCGGTGGAAACTTTCGAGGTTCCGTTCGACGGCGATCTGGTCGCGCTGCTGCCGCTGGCCAGCGCAGCGCTCAGGCGCGCCGATCGCGGTCACGGAGTGTTGGTTCTCACCGATGTCTACGGCGCGTCGCCGAGCAATCTGGCACGCAAACTGGGGCACCTGGGCACGCCGGTCCAGCGGCTATCGGGCCTTAACCTGCCGATGCTGCTTCGTGCGCTCAACTACGACGAGCTGCCACTCGACGAGCTCGTCCTGATTGCCGCTGGCGGCGGTCGCAATGGCGTGATCGCCGACGATGCCTGAGCGCCGTTTCGTCATCGGCAACCGGCTCGGCCTGCACGCACGGGCGGCAGCCAGGCTGGTGCAGGTCATGTCGGCTTTTCCGGCAGGCGCCACCATCGAATCGGGCACCCGAACGGTCAATGCCAAGAGCATCATGGGCGTGATGCTGCTGGCAGCGGCACCCGGAACGGAAGTGGTGATCCGGACCGCCGGCGTCCAGGCACAGGAGGCTCTCGACGCCGCAGCCGCACTCATCGAACGCCACTTCGACGAGGAGCCGATGTGAGAGTGGTCATCGACGGCCAGGGTGCTTCGCGAGGGCTTGCCCTGGGGCGGGCACTGGTCCGCCAGCCGCATGCGCTGGACACCTCCGAGCAACGCATCGAAGCCGATCAGCTGGAAACCGAGCTCGACCGTCTCGACCGCGCCATGACCGAGGCGCGCGACGAACTGCATCAACTGCGCGACCGTCTGCATGGCGCCATTGCACAGGAAATCGGCGACTTTCTGGACCTGCACGCGCTGATCCTCGACGACCCGGAACTGCGCCTGGGCATCGAATCCCTGGTCCGCGACGGCCGGTTCAGCGCGGAGTACGCGCTGCGCCTGCAGCACGACCGGCTGGCCGCCGTCTTCGACGCCATGGACGACCCTTATTTCCGCAGTCGCCGCGAGGATCTCGATCATGTCATCGGTCGCGTGCAGACCGCCCTGCACCGCCAGCAGATCGCACTGCCTGGGGAGGCCAGCGGCGAGATCCTGGTGGTTCACTCGGTGGCCCCGGCCGAACTGGCACAATTGCAGAGTCGCGGCGTGGTCGCGGTGATCGCCGACACCGGAAGCACGCTCTCGCACAGCGCGATCCTGGCCCGCAGCCTGCACATGCCGCTGGTATTTTCCGGTGGCGAAGGGCTGCGACGCATTGCCGACGGCGACGTGGTGATGATCGACGGCACCAGCGGCCAGATCGTGGTCTCGCCGTCCAGCGCCGACTTGCGCCGCTACCGCGCCGGCGTGCGCGATCACGCCCGCGAACGCCGACGGCTGGGGCGTCTGCGCCACGCGCCCAGCGTCACCCGCGACGGCCAGCGGATCGGTCTGTACGCCAATGCCGAGTCGGCGGATGACGTGCAATTGGCGCGACGCCTGGGCGCCAGCGGGGTCGGCCTGTATCGCACCGAGTTTCTGTTCCTCCAGCGCAGCGAACCGCCCAGCGAGGACGAGCAATTTGCCCGCTACCGCGACGCCGTATTGGCCATGGACGGACGGCCGGTCACCATCCGCACGCTCGATCTCGGCGCGGACAAGGCCGACGGCGCCGGACTGACCCTCGATGACGAACCCAATCCAGCGCTCGGGCTGCGCGGCATTAGGCTGTCGCTGTCGCATCCCGCGCTTTTTCACAGCCAGCTCAGGGCGATTCTGCGCGCCAGCGAGTACGGTCCGGTGCGGATTCTGCTGCCGATGGTGAGTCGGCGCGAAGAGCTGATCGCCGCGCGCGCTGCGCTGCGCATGGCGCGGCAGTCCTTGATTGCCGACGGCGCATCGGAGGTCGCTGAACCGACGTTGGGCGCAATGATCGAAGTGCCCGCCGCCGCCCTGACCCTGCCGCAGCTCCGCGATCAGCTCGACTTCGTTGCCGTCGGCACCAACGACCTCGTGCAATACCTGCTGGCCGCCGATCGCAATCATCCCTCGCTGGGCGATCTATACTCGCCGCTGCACCCGGCGTTGATCCAGCTGCTGCACGGCATCCTGCAGTGTGGCCGCCAGGCCCGGATGGAAGTGACCGTGTGCGGCGAAATCGCTGGCGACGCGACGCTCACCCCGCTGCTGCTGGCCCTGGGCCTGACCGCATTCAGTCTGCACCCGGCAACCCTGCTGGAAGTGCGCGAGAAGCTGTCCCACTGCGACCGGGCCGCCCTGCGCCGACGACTGCGCAGCCTGCTGGTCGCCAGAGACCAGGCGGGCATCGAACGCTGGCTTTCCCGCTGCGTCTGAACCCAGCGCAGCCGCTGCGCACTCAGTCGCAGGTTTCCGGGCCGGCCCGTTGCGCAGCCAGCAACTTGCCGCTGCGCCGATCCAGCAGCAGAAACCAGGTGCCCCTCCGCACCCATGGGCCGGTCTGTGCACTGCCGACCGGATCGTTGCTGCGCGCCAGCAGGCCACCGTCGGCGGCATTCACCCGCACCTCGAGGCGGGTCTTTCCAGACGGTGCATCCAGGCGCCAGTCGACCCGGGCCTCGTAGACCGTATCCGGCTCGCAGTCGCGGGCCGCCGATGGCGTCAGAGTGAAACTGACGCCAGGCGCGTTGAACGGCTGTTCCGGCACATCGGGCGGGTCGGTGCCGCAACCGGCCAACGCGATCCCGACAAGGATGTAACCAACTGCGCGCATGCTTGCACTCCTGGTGGTCTGGTCATTCTTGCGATCACACCGGACAATACGCCCAGCGCGACGCGTTTGTGTGTAAAGAACGATCGAGCCGCAATGATACCGTAGCCGCCGCTCCCGCCCGAAACCGTCGGCCCGACTCCAGCCGGACCGAAGCACCGCACCGCAATCTGGGACACCGATGGCCGACGCGACCCGCCAGGACAGGACCGCCCAACAACTCCGACTGCTGTCGCAGGCGCTGGACAGCGGCCGTCTGGGTCCGGTGCGACGGCTGGTAAACACGCTGTCTCCCGCCGAAATCGGCAATCTGCTCGAGTCGCTGCCGCCGGCCAAGCGAGGCATCGTCTGGGGTCTGGTCGATCCCGAGGACGACGGCGAAGTGCTGCTGCACGTCGGCGATGAAGTCCGCGAAGGCCTGCTGGCCGACATGGACCCGGATGAAATCGTCGCGGCGGCCGAAAGCCTCGACATCGACGACCTCGCCGAACTGCTGGAAGACCTGCCCGAGGCGGTCACCGAACAGTTGCTCAAGGCCATGGATCGCGAGAATCGCGAGCGCCTGGAGCAGGTGCTGTCGTACCCGGAGGACACTGCCGGCCGACTGATGAACCCGGAGGTGATCACCGTCCGCGGCGATGTCACGGTCGACGTGGTGCTGCGCTATCTGCGGCTGCGCGGCGAACTCCCGGAGCACACCGACCACCTTTACGTGGTCAGCCGACGCCATCAGTATCTGGGCCGGCTCTCGCTGGGCGCCCTGCTCACCCACGAGCCGAGCACCCCGATCAACGAACTGGTCGACAACGAACAGCCGGCCATCGATGTTGACGAGACCGCCGAGGAAGTGGCGCGCCAGTTTTCCGACCACGACTGGATCAGCTCCCCGGTAGTCGACGACAACAACATCCTGCTCGGCCGGATCACCATCGACGACGTGGTCGACATCATTCGCGAGCAGGCCGAGCACCAGGTGCTGGGTGCAGCCGGTCTAAACGAGGACGAGGACTTGTTCAGCCCCGTCTGGCGTGCGATGCGTCGTCGGCTGATCTGGTTGACGATCAACCTCGGCACCGCTTTCCTGGCTGCCAGCGTTGTCGGCCAGTTCGAGGACACCATCGATAAACTGGTCGCCCTCGCAGTACTCATGCCAATTGTCGCGGGCATGGGCGGCAACGCCGGCACCCAAGTGCTGGCCCTGATGGTGCGCGGCATCGCCCTCGGTCAGGTCAGCGACAGCAACGCGGGTTTGTTGTTGTGGAAAGAAGTTCGCGTCGCGCTGCTCAACGGTCTCGCACTCGGTATCCTGTTGGGCGTCGTGGTCTGGATATGGTTCGGCGATCCGCTACTCTCGCTGGTCATCGCCGTGGCGCTCACGCTCAACCTGCTCTCGGCCGCTACCGCGGGCGTGCTGGTCCCGCTGACCTTGAAACGAATGGGGTTCGACCCCGCCCTGTCCAGCGCCATCTTTCTCACCACCGTCACCGATGTGATGGGGTTCTTCACCTTCCTTGGGCTGGCCACACTGGTGCTGTTGGGCTGAAGACCCGGGCCGCGCAAATTGGAGTCGGGCAACCGATACCTTCGATTTATTTTTCTGGACCGCGCGTCTGGGCCACAACCCGGTTTGCCTGCTGTTCGCTCAAGGTCAGTGCGACCTGATTGCGAAGGTAGGCCGGGGCGATGGATTCGGGCGGGCCTGCATCGTGCACGGTGCGCTGATCGGCGGCCAGCAGGGCGACGGCCGTGGCGCGCGGCAAGGCGACTGTATCGATCGAGTCGAGGCAGCCCGACAAACGTCGGGACAGCAGCCCGTCCTCGGCCGCGAAGCCAGAACCCACGCCGCACCAGCCCGCCCCTTCGGGTGCCGGTACGCGGTCCGGCGGCAACAACAGCTCCTCGCCCGCCGCACGCACCAGCCCCGAGGCGTCGCGTTCGAAGTGGCCGACGTAGACTTCCCGCATCCGGGCATCGATGGCGGCCACGACCCGCTGCCCCGACGCGGCCTGCGCCATGGCGGCGAGACTGGAAATCCCGAGCAACGGTATGTCCAGCCCCATCGCCAGCCCCTGTCCGATGGCGACCGCCAGGCGAACGCCGGTAAACGCCCCCGGCCCGCGACCCACGGCAATGAAATCCAGCGCTGAGCGCGACACGCCCGCCTCAGCGAGCAGCGTTTCTGCCCAGGGCAGCACCCGCTGGGCATGACCGCGCGGCGCGACTTCGAAACGCTCGCGCACCTCCCCGTCCAACCACAGCGCGACCGAGCAGCCTTCAGTGGCGGTTTCGATGGCAAGAATTCTCAAACTGTATGCCCCGAATCGTTGCCGAACAGGTGCGTTGAGGTTTCGATTCACGCAGCCATGCGTGAATTGTAAGCGGCGTTAACCAAAGTCGCGAGAACGCTTTCCGATCGCCGACGATGAAGCGAATCAAAGGCCCACCGCCGATGTGTCCTGCCCCGGCATCTGACCGGGGCAGGAATGGGTCATCAACAGCTTCCCGAACCGCAATTTCAAGCGATTCAGCATCAGACGCGCGTCTCAGAACCTTGGATCGCAGCTCAGCTCCTCGAAGTCCGAAGCGAACCCACCGGCAGTGTCGGTCACCAGAACACTGACCTGGGATCCAAACTGAGAGAACCCGCAGTCGGCCTCAACGAAGACCTGGGAGGCCTCGACCGATGGGACGCCATTCGACCACTGGAAGAAGTAGGGCTGCGCGCCGCCACTTGCCAACGCCAGACAGTCGTACAGCGGGCCGCTGCCACCAATGAGCCCGGTGAAACTACAGGTTAGATTCACCGCTAACGACGACGGCGGCGGCGGCGGCGGCGGCGGCGGTGGTGGCGGCGGCGGCGGAGCCGCTACGAACCGCGTGTACAGCAGCCGATTCGGGGATCCGGACCCCGGATTGGTCACCTTGCCGGTGGTGGCGTTGCTGATGATCGCGTTGGCAACCTGAGCCGGCGTGGCGGCGGGGTTGTTTTCGAGGTACAGCGCCGCCGCGCCGGCCGCATGTGGCGAGGCCATCGACGTGCCGCTGATG
>JAXMJH010000105.1:0-14109 GCA_034376725.1 Lysobacteraceae bacterium
AGACACGATCGGCAGATTTGGCGGTACGATTCATGGCGGACTCCTCCTCTCGGCTGTGTGGTTGGTCGCTACTCAAGCAGCACCCCTCACTCTGGCACATCGCGATGCCGTCCCTGGGAGGAGGAGTCCATCCCATCAGCATCGGCCGAACGTCGTATGCCGGGGAGGCGAAATGGTTATGGGCATCCGGCGGTCCCGGCTTTCGCTGCGCTCGAGCCGGGCTACGCGGGTGGCTTGCGCGGTTCGGCGCGCCGAGTAGCCCGGCATAGACCGGCATAGACCGAAGGTCGTATGCCGGGGCGTGGTGGCCGAAAGCCGGGATGGCGCGGCGCTGGGTGGCATCCGGCGGTCCCGGCTTTCACTTCGCTCAAGCCAGGCTGGGCGGGTGGAGGTCAGCGGGCTCGAACGGCCATCGAGGCGATGCCCAGCCCGGCGAGTCGGGACTTGGCGGCTTCCAGCCCCTGGACCGAAGGATACGGACCGAGGATGACCCGGTGGTGGGTGGTGCCCTGAATGACCGCCGTTTCGATACGTGCCACTTCGCCGGCCAGGGCAATCCGGGCCTTCAGCTCGTCGGCGCGCGCCGCTTCGGTGAACGAGCCGGCCTGCAGCAGGAAGTGGCCGTCTTCGGCGCGGCTCGCCGTGCTGGCGGGACTCTCGCGTTCGGCCTTGGCCTGTTCGCGCAGCTGCTCGTCGGGGATCTCGACTTCGCGCTCGGGCAGCAGGGTGTAGAAATCGTAGCGCCGCTTGCTGGCGGGTTCGGCATCCTGGGCCAGGGGCGGCTCTCGGGTGGCCGGCGCGCTGGCGTCGGGCTTGGGTACCGGACGATCAGCGGCGCTTGGCAGGCGGTCGCGCAGGAAAACCGCTGCAAACAAAGTGAATCCGATCAGCAGGCCGCCCAACAGCCAGATCCAGGAAGGAATGCCGCCACCACTGCGGCGCGCCTGCTTGCGTACCCGGCGCGCCATTACATTTCCTCCGGCGCCGACACACCCATCAGCGACAGACCGTTGGCCAGTACCTGCCGGGTGGCCGCGCACAGTCCGAGCCGGGCGTTGCGCAGTTCTTCATCGCTGACCAGCAGCTGCTGGGCGTTGTAAAACGCGTGGAAGCTGGCGGCCAGGCTGCGCAGGTAGTTGGAAATCTGCTGCGGCGCCCGCGCCCGTGCCGCGGCAATCAGCAAGTCGGGGAAATCCATCAGCTCGTTCAGCAGGGCATGCTCGGTCGCATCGGTCAGCCGGCTTCGCGCTGCTTCGGAGGCGCTGCGGTTGTAGCTCCATTGCCGCTCTTCGAGTTGACGGAACACCGAGCAGATGCGCGCGTGGGCGTACTGCACGTAGTACATCGGGTTCTCGTTGCTGTGCCGCTTGGCCAGGTCGAGATCGAAGTCGAGGTGCTGGTCGTTTCCGCGCATCACGTAGAAATAGCGCGCGGCGTCCGAGCCCACCTCCTCGCGCAGCTCGCGCAGGGTGACGAAACTGCCGGCCCGGGTCGACATCTGAAGGCGCTCGCCGCCCTTGTAGAGAATGGCGAACTGGACCAGCAGCACTTCGATCCGCGCCGGATCCAGGCCAAGACCCTGGGCGCCGGCCCGGATGCGCGCGATGTAGCCGTGGTGGTCTGCGCCCCAGACGTAGATGGCGTGCTCGAAACCCCGCTCGAACTTGCTGAGCAGATAGCCCAGGTCCGAGGCGAAATAGGTGGACACGCCATTCTCTCGAATGACCACCCGATCCTTGTCGTCGCCGAAGGCGGTCGAGCGGAACCAGGTGGCGCCGTCTTGTTCGTAGAGGTGGCCGTTCTCGCGCAGCGTCGCCACGGCCCGCTCGACGTAGCCGTCGGTCATCAGCGAGCGCTCGGAGAAGAAGTTGTCGTGATGCACGCCGAATCCGGCCAGATCGTCCCGGATGTCGGCCAGACACCAGTCCAGGCCGGCGCGGAACACCTGGGCGTAGTCGTCATCGCCGAGCAGCTTCCTGGCGCGCGCGATCAAGGCATCGACATGGGTTTCCTTGTCGCCGCCCTGCGACGCGTCGGCCGGTAGCCCGTCGCCGACTTCGATGGCGGTGCGGCGCAGGCGGTCGCCCTCGCGGCCGCGCAGTTCGCGGGCGATCTCGATCACGTACTCGCCCTTGTAGCCGTTGTCGGGGAAGCGCACCGTGGTGCCGCCCAGTTCCAGATAGCGCAGCCAGACGCTGACCGCCAGGATGTCCATCTGCCGGCCGGCGTCGTTGACGTAGTACTCGCGCTGCACGGTGTGGCCCGCCCACTCCAGCAGATTGGCCAGCGAGGCGCCGAACGCAGCGCCCCGGCCGTGGCCGACGTGCAGCGGACCATTGGGATTGGCCGAGACGAACTCCACCGTCACCGAGTCGGCGCTGTCGGCCGGCTGGCGGCCGAAATCCGCGCCCAGCTCCAGCACGCGCCGAATCACTCCCAGCCGACAGCCTGCGCCGAGATGGAAATTGATGAACCCCGGGCCGGCGATCTCGGTCTTTTCGATGTGGTGCGAATCGGGCAGGCGCTCGACGATGGCCTCGGCCAGTTGGCGTGGCGGCATCTTGGCCAGCTTGGCCAGCACCATCGCGGCGTTGCAGGCGTAATCGCCGTGCCCGTCGGCGCGGCTGCGCTCGACTTCGAACACGAGGTCGGATGGGTCGAACGGCAGTTTCTTGTGCCGACGCAGGTCCAGCAGGGCCTGGACGACGAGTTCCCTGAGGTGGTCTTTCACGGAGGGCGACAGTTGGCGTAAAGCCGCAATTGTAGCCTGCCGGGCCGCCAGTGCGCCCTGTTGCAGCGATGTGGCTGCGGGTCGGGCCGGGCCGGGTTGTCATAAACCGGTCATCCAGCGGTCATACGCTGTTGCCGGTGGCCGCCGGATGCGACGGCCCGCCTCGCACCCGAAAATTTCCGGAGAAACACATGTCCCGCCACTTCGTGCCACGCCACTGCGCGGCGACGCTGGCCGTTTTGCTGGCGCTGACCCCGGCGCTCGCGTCTGCCCAGAGCGATGAACTCGCCCGCCGGCTGATCGAGCTGCGCGGCGAAGTCGAGCAACTCAACGGCGAACTCGAGCTGCTGCGCGAAGAGCAGCGCACCACCCTGGCCGGTCTCAGCGCCCAACGCGCCGAGCTTTCGGCCAGTCTGGAACGCCAACTGCTGGCCGCGCGCGAGCTGCGCGAGAAGCGCGCAGCCGCCGAACTGGCTCAGGCCGAAACCGGCCTGGAAGGCGAAGCGCTCAAGCCGCTGCTGGTGTCCAAGGTGGCCGAGCTGCGCGCCCGGATCGCCGATGGCGTGCCGTTCAAGATCGACGAGCGATTGGGCGAGCTGGATCAGTTCGTCGTTCAGATCGAAAACGGCACGGTTCCGCCGCAGCGCGCGGTGAACCGACTGTGGGCGTTCTACGAGGACGAATTCCGCCTGACCCGTGAAAACAGCCTGCACCGGCAGACCATCACCGTCGACGGCTGGAAGATGCTGGCCGACGTGGCCAAGCTGGGCACGGTGGCACTGTACTTCAAGACCAGCGATGGCCAGGTCGGCCAGGCAGTGCGCGATGCCGGGCAGTGGCGCTGGCAGCGGGTTACCGCAGCCGACGATGTCGCCCGCATCGACACCCTGTTCGATGCCCTGCGCAAGCAGATTCGCCAAGGCTACTTCGAGCTGCCGCTGCTGGCAGTGGGAGCCGGCCAATGAACCGCGCCACTCTGCAGTTGGCCCTGTGCGCCGCCCTGAGCTGGGCCGGCATTGGTAGCGCAATGGCCCAGGAGCCGGCTCCGGAGGCCACCGCCGCTGCGCCCGTCGCGGCTCCGGTCGCGCCGGCGCCCGAGGTGTCCCTGGAACAGGCCTACAAACGCGAGTTCGCCTTCCTTCAGGCCCAGAAGAACGAGCTGAGCTCCCGATTGGCACAGACCCGGCAGCGCTTCGAAGCCGACCGCGATCGACTCGAAGGCGAGATCCGCGCGCTGGAATCGGGCGCGCTTGCCGCCAAGTCCGAGGCCGAGTCGCTGTCCGATGAGCTGGTGAGGATGGAGCAGCGCACCCAGAGCCTGATCGAAAACACCGAACTACTGGCGATCACCTTCGACCAGGCGCGCGCCACGCTGGGCGGCTTCGGCGTGCCAGCGCTGGACGGCGACGACTTTGCCCTGGCCGAGCAGACAGTGCAGCTGCACACGGTGTTCGATACCGCCTTGGCTACGCTGGGCGAGTTGAGTCGCGTGCGCAGCGAGCCGGGCGTGTTCTATCTGGCCGATGGCAGCGAGGTCACCGGCACGGTGATCCGCCTCGGCAACGTCGCCGCTTTCGGCATCAGCGACGAGGCCAGCGGCACGCTGGCCCCGGCCGGCGGGGGCCGGTTTCGCCTGTGGTCGGCGCCGGCCGAAGCCAGCGCGCAGGCGCTGGCCGCCGGGCAGTTGCCCGATCCGCTGCGGGTTTTCCTTTTCGAAAACAGCAACACCGCTGTTGCCGACCCCGAGGCCAAGACGCTCTGGGGCGAAATCGCCAAGGGCGGACTGATCGGCTACATCATCGTCGCGCTCGGCCTGCTGGCACTGGTGCTGGTCGTGGCGCGCAGCATTTTCCTCAAGAATGCCGGCGCCAGCATCCAGCACATCCTGGAGGGCGTCGCCCCGGCGATGCGCGGCCATCGGATCGAAGACGCGATCGTGGCCGCCAAGCGCTTCAAGGGGTCGGCGGCGCGGGTGGTGACGGCGGCCCTGCGCGGCATCGAGAAAGCGCTGGCCGACAGCGTGCTCGAACGCACCGAGCGTGAGCAGATCGAGGACATCGTGTCCGAATCGATCCTGCATGAATCCGGACACCTCAACCGGTTCGGCACGTTCATCCTGATGATCGCCGCCGTCGCGCCGTTGCTGGGCCTGCTGGGCACCGTCACCGGCATGATCCAGACCTTCGACGTGATCACCGAATTCGGCACCTCCGACCCCAAGCTGCTGTCCGGAGGCATCGCCACCGCGCTGGTCACCACCCAACTGGGACTGATCGTCGCCATTCCGGTGTTGCTGGTCGGCAATCTGCTCAACGGCTGGGCGGAGCGGATCAAGGACGACATGGAGAAGGCGGCGCTGCAGGTGGTCAACCTGTATCAGGACGTGCGCCAGCCGGCAGCGGCCAAGGGCTGAGCTGAGATCATGTTCAGCGGCGCTTCCCAGTCGTGGCAGGATGCACTCGGCGGCTATCTCGGCAGCGGCGGGCTGGTCATGCCCGCCCTGCTGGTGGTGACCGCGCTGCTCTGGTATGCGCTCGGCAGCCGATGGGCCGTGCTTCAGCGCGGCACCGACAGCAACGTGCGGGTGTTGATCCGTCGCTACGAAGAAGGCCGACGCAAGGGCGGGACCGGCATGGTCGACGCGGCCATCCAGCGCGGGTTGGCGCTGCGCGCGGCGGGTGTCCCCGATCTGCGCCGTCGCCTGGACGAAGCCTTTGGTGATTTCGATTCGGCACTCAAGCGACATGCCACGCTGATCGCCTCCTTGGTCGGCATCGCGCCGATGCTGGGATTGCTGGGCACGGTGATGGGCATGATCGTCACCTTCGAGTCGCTCGGCGACATGACCCTGTTTTCGCAATCGGGCGGCATCGCATCAGGCATCGCCACGGCCCTGTTCACCACGCAGATGGGTCTGGTGGTGGCGGTGCCCGGGCTGATCGCCAAAACCGTGCTGGACCGGCGCGCCCAGAAACTCGTCAGCGATCTTGCCCAGATCAAGGACATCCTCGTCAGCGCGCCCGACGCGCAAGGTTGAAGCCATGCTCAGACGCCGTGCGGAAAAAGCCACCGAAGGCACCGTCGATCTCACCCCGATGATCGACATGACCTTCATCCTGCTGATCTTCTTCATGGTCAGCACCACGTTCGTGAAGGACATGAAGCTGGATATCGACCGTCCCGGCGCGCGGACCCAGCAAGTGGCGTCCACGAAAGCGATACGCCTGTACATCGACAAGACCGGCGAAACCTATCTCGATGGCGAGCCGGTCCGGGTCTGGGCGATTCAGGGCCGGGTCCGCGATCAGTTGCGCGGCATGACCAGCAAATCCGTGCTGGTGGTGACCGACGAGGCGGTGCCTTCCGGCCGGCTGGTCGAGGTGGTCGATCAAGCCCGCCTGGCCGGTGCCGATGACGTTGGCGTGGCGACCGTGGCCGAGGCGGGAGAGGGCTGAGCGATGGCCTCGACCCGCCGCGTCCGGAGCGCCGGTGCGATCAGTGCCGTGCTGGGCTTTGCCATGGTGCTTGGATTGATGCTGGTGATGAACCGGCAGATCGGCACGCAGTCGCGCGAGTCCGGCGAGAGCGGCAGTCAGATCGAAATCGTGCGCAAGGAGAAACCGCCGCAACCCGCGCCGTTGCGCAAGCCCGAGCCGCCCAAGCGGCCACAGCGCCAGGCACCGACTCCGTTGATCGGGCTGGATTCGGCGCTGTCCGGGCTGGATTTCGGTCTGCCGCAATTCGACGCCTCCGAGCTCGATCTGGGCAAGGGCCTGCTCGGCGACAGCAGCGACGTGGTGATGACCGACGACAGCGTCGATCAGGCGCCGCGACCGATCGTGCAGACCCCGATGACCTATCCACCGCGCGCCAAGGCGTCGGGCATCACCGGCTATGTCCTGCTCAGTGTGCTGATCAGTCCGACCGGCCAGGTCGAGCGGGTCAAGGTGCTCGAATCCGAGCCTGCTGGCGTGTTTGACGATGTCGCGATGGCCGGTGTGCAGAACTGGAAATTCGAACCCGCCAGCTACCGGGGCGAGAACGTGCGCGTCTGGGCCCGCCAGCGGGTTCGCTTCGATCTGAGCCGGGGCTGACATGGCCATCGCTGCACGCATCTTTCTGCTGATCCTGGCGCTCGGCCTGGCGTCTCCGGCGTTTGCCAAGAAGGCGGCGTCCGACGAGGTCGACTATCTGGCGCTGGCTGCCCTGCTGACCCGCGATGGCGAGTACGACCGCGCCGAGGACGCGCTGGCCCAGGTGGACACCACCGCCGAGGATCTCGATCTGGCCCAGTACCACACCGTACGCGGCCTGATCGCGCTGGAGAAACAGCGCAACGAGGAGGCCGCCAGCGCCTTCGCCGACGCCATCGCCGCCGGCCAGGACGACCCGCTGGTGCACCTGTATCGCGCCCAGGCTCACTTCGGCGTCGAGCAGTACCGCGAGGCGCTGGGTGCGCTTGATGCGGCCGGCGATTCGGTCGATGCACTGTCCGGCGCCTGGTTGATGCGCGGCCACGCTTACTGGATGCTGGGCGAGCGGCAGCGCACCTTCGACACGCTCACAGCGGCAGGAGAGCGGTTTCCAGGCAATAACGGCTTCCTGCGCCGGCAGGTGTTTTATCTGATCGATGCCGGCCTGAATCAGCAGGCCGCCGACCTGGGACGCGACTACCTGCTTCGGGCCGAGGGCAAGGCCGATGACTATGTCGCCATCGGCACGGCGCTGCGCCGATCCGGCAGTCGCGAAGAAGCCCTGCGGTTTCTGGAAAGTGCGGCGCTGCGCTTTCCGACCGATGGCACCATCCCCAAGGCGCTGGCCCAGACCTGGCTGGAACAGGGCAATCCGCTGGCCGCAGCAGAAATCCTGGCGCGTGCCGCAGTCGCCGAACCGGCCCTGTACGCCGAGACCGCCGAACTGCTGCGCCGCGCCGACCAGCCGGCGCGGGCGCTGCAGGTCAATGCGCTGGTGCCCGACGCCGAGCGCAAGCTCAAGCAGCGGGTGGGCATTCTGATCGAGCTGCGCCGTTACGACCAGGTGGCCGGCATGGAAGAGCCGCTGTACCGGGCCGGCCTGCTGGCCGATGAGGACGTGCGCTATGCGCTGGCCTATGCCTACTACCGCGGCGGCGACCACGCCGCCGCCGAGCGGCATCTGTCCGCACTGACCCGTCCGGAGCTGTTCCGCAAGGCTACCGAACTGCGCCGGCTGATGAGCGAATGCGCCGACGCCCGCTGGACCTGCGCCTGAGTTTCACCTCCCCGCCGCCTTCGCAACGAGCCCAATGATGTCCCTCAAACGCCGCCCGCTGACCGTCGCTGTCGCCGCACTGGCCCTGGCGATACAGGCTGCGTTTGCCGCCGAACCGGCATCGCTTTCGCTGGTCCTGTTCGATGACCAGATGCCGCTGCCCGGCGCCGAAGTGCGCGTCGACGATCAGACGCTGGGCCAGACCGACAGCAACGGCGCTTCGCGCATGCAGGTGCCGGCCGGCGCCCGCCGATTGACCGTGCTGCGCGATGGCCGCGAGGTGCTGTCGGTCGATCTGAATCTGAGCGAGCGCGAAAGCGCCGAAGTGATCGCCACCCTTTACCCCGATGCCGCGCCCGGCATCTTCATCGAAAGCTCGCATGGCGGCGGCGGCGTCCAGCAGGCGCGGTCCGATGCCGACGCCGGACCGCCGGGCGAGCTCAGCGGCCGGATCGTCAGCGCGGAGGATGGCGCGCCGGTTGCCGGCGCGCGGGTGTTCGTCAGCGGCACGCCACTGGATGTGGTGACCGATGCCGACGGCCGCTATCGCGTCGCCATCCAGCCGGGCAGCTATGCGATCTCGGTCATCGCCCCGCGCTTCGGCGCGCAGACCCTGGTCGAGGTGCCCATCGCCTCCGGGGAAGAAACCGAGCGCAATGTCGAACTCACTCCGGCCGGGCTGGAACTGCCCGAGTTCGTCGTGCTCGAACCGTTCATCGAAGGCTCGCTGGCCGCCTTCGTCGAGGAACGGCGCAGCTCCTCGGCAGTGGCTGACATTCTCGGCGCCGAACAGATTGCCCGGGCCGGCGACTCGGATGCCGCCGGGGCGCTCAAGAGGGTTACCGGCCTGACCCTGGTCGACGGCAAGTTCGTGTTCGTGCGCGGTCTGGGCGAACGCTATTCCAGCGTGCTGTTCAATGGTGCGCAGATTCCCAGCCCGGACCCGACCCGGCGGGTGGTGCCGCTCGATCTGTTTCCGACCAGCATCCTGCAGGGCGTGGTGGTACAGAAGACGTTCACCCCTGACATGCCCGGCGAGTTCGGCGGCGGTACCATCCAGTTGCGCACGGTCGGCGTGCCGGAGTCGCCGTTCTTCAAGATTTCGCTTGGTGGCACGTTTGTCGACGGCACCACGTTCAGTGACGGGCTGACCATCGATGGCGGCGGTCGGGATTTCACCGGATTCGACGACGGCACGCGCGCCGAGCCCGATGCCTTGCGCCAGCTGCGCGAAGAAGGACGCTTTTTGCGCCAGCGCGGACCGTTCACGCCGGACGGCTTCAGCGCCGAGCAGATCGAAGCGATCGGCGAAGACCTGATCAGCGATCTCAATATCGAACGAGGCCGCAACCGGCCCAATGGCAGTCTCGGCATGTCCGGCGGTTACCGGTTCGACTTCGGGCAGGATTGGTCGGCCGGCTTCATCGCCGCGATGCGTTACGGCAACAGCCGCGACAACCGCGACGAGATTCGGCGCGTGTTCCAGAATTCCGGCGACGGACTGGCGCTGCGTGGCGAAACCGAGCTGCAGCGCAGCATCCGTGAGTACGAGCTCAGCGGCTACGCTGCGGTCGGCATCGAATACGCTGACCTGCACAAGGTCCAGTTCGGCCGCACCCTGGTGCGCCAGACCGAAGAAGAGCTGCGCATCACCACCGGGGAAGTCGACAGCCAGGTGTTGGAGCGCAACCTCATCGAATGGATCGAAAACGATCTGAAGATCAGTCAGGGTATCGGTGAACATCGATTCCCTCTCGGTTTCTCCTCGGCCCTTCAGCCATTGGAACTGGACTGGCTGTATACGGAGGCGACTGCCGGCCGCTATGCGCCGAATTCGCGCAACCTGCGCTTCGACTTCAACGAGGCCGGCGAACGGCTGCTGTCGGCGGCATCCGACGGCAACGAGTTCCGCTTTGAAGACCTGGGCGACGACAGTCGCAATTGGGAAGTGAGCGCGCGCATTCCCCTTCAGTTCGATAGCGGCTTGGGCGTGACTCTGGGGCTGGTCAAAGGCGCGATGGATCGTGAGCGCGATTCGTTCATTCGGCGATTCAGCTTTGGACTGCCGCGCAACATCAATCCGGACGTTCTGCGGCAGGAGAACCCCGAAGACATCTTCTCGGACGAGAACATCGGCCCCAACGGCTTTGCCCTGCGGGAGGTCACCTCCCCCAGCGATACTTATTTCGCCGAACAAAACCTCGATTACCGTGCCGCTACCCTCGACCTGAACCTGTTCGACCGGGTCCGGCTGGTTGGTGGCGTGCGCGAGGAAGACAACCTTCAGCGGGTCACCACCTTCTCGGTGGTCAACCCGAACTCGCCGCCCGTGGTCGGCACCATCGAAGGCAAGAATCTACTGCCGTCGGCGGGCCTGACCTGGTGGGTGACCGACAAACAGCAGTTTCGGCTCGGTTACAGCGAGACGCTGTCGCGGCCGGATTTTCGCGAACAGACTCCGGCGCAATTTCTCGATCCGATCCTCGATCAGATCGCCTTCGGCAATGCCGATCTGCGGCAGGCGCGGATCACCAATTACGACGCGCGCTGGGAGTACTACTTCTCGCCAACCGAAAGCCTGTCGTTCGCGCTGTTCCGCAAGGAGTTCGAGGACCCCATCGAAAAGCAGATTTTCCCGGGTGGCGGCAGTGTGCTGGTCACGCTGGCCAATGCCGAAAGTGCTACCAACCAGGGCGTAGAGCTGGATCTGTTCAAAAGCCTGGACGTTTTCGATCGCTGGATCGGATCGGATTCCTGGCTGGCCGCGATCGGCCTGGATCGTCCGCAGTGGAGTAACTTCACGATCGGCGCCAACTATGCCTGGATCGATTCCGAGGTGACGCTGGACGAGGCGCAGTCCGGCTTCAATACCAACCTCAGCCGCCCGCTCGAAGGCCAGTCGCGTTACGTCGTCAATCTTCAGCTCGGTTATGAAGACCCGGACGGCCGCGACCAGATCACCTTGCTCTACAACACGTCCGGCGCCCGGATTTCCCAGGTCGGCGTCGACGGCGCACCGGACATTCTCGAACAGCCGTTCGGCCAGCTCGATTTTTCCTGGCGTCGGCGGATTGCCGAGAACTGGCGGGTTTCACTGCGCCTGCGCAACCTGCTCGATCCGAAGTCGGAGTTCACCCAGGGGCCAGAAACCGTTCGTGAGTTCAAGAAGGGCCGGGAGCTCGGCGTCACGGTGGAATGGAGCCCGTTCTGATTGGGCCGGGCGGGGCCAGGCAGGGTCTCGCACGGCGGCGCGCCACATTCCTGTAACAGACCGGGCCTAGAGTTTGGCTTGGCCGACGCGGTCGAGGGCGACGCAACAGTGCGCATCGCCCACTCACGATTTTCTCCAGGAGCCCTGTAATGACTTCCTCTCTTCGTTTATGCACCATGGCTGCCGCCGTGGCCGGCGCCCTGGCGACCGGCGGCGCGGAAGCTGCGGTTCGCCTGTCCGACGCCTTCGATGGAAACTGGTTCGATCCGGCCCAGAACGGTCGCGGTATTTCCATCGACTATGTTCCGCTGACCGCGGTCAACGAGCGCCCGCGCGGCGTGTTCTTCGGTTCTGCGTTCACCTACGACAACGAAGGTAACCCGTTCTGGGTAACCATCCAGAGCGATCCGCTCGGTGAGTTCGAATTCGAGTTCGACGCGGCGATTTTCCAGGTCTCGGCCGGCACCTGGCCGACGGCCGGCGCCGCCGGAGTGAACCGGGTCGGCACCGCCCGAGTGACCGTCAACAGCTGCAACTCGATCACCCTCGATCTGGACATGACCCCTGAGAGCGGGCTGGCCGATCTGAGCTACGATTTCATCCCGGTTTCCACCGGCGTCGCCAGCGACGACACCCTGGCCGGGCAATGCGTCTATCAGACCGAGTTCACCGGCTGCCCGTCGTTTGCCACGGCGGTCCCCGGTATTCCGCGCGCCTGCGAGCTGACGGGCAACATCCTGGGCCAGGACATCACCCTGACCAACGACACTACGTGGGTCGTCGAAGGCAAGTTCGGTATCGGCGCCGACAACGCGCAGGCCTCTTCGCTCACCATCGAGCCGGGCACCCTGATCGTCGGCACCGGCGACACCTTCGATCACATTGCCATTGCGCGCGGATCGAAGATCTTCGCCGAAGGTTCAGTCAACGCGCCGATCGTGTTCACCAGCCCGTTCGAGCTGCCAGGTTTCGACGCCAGCCCGTCTCCGGGCGACATCGGCGGCCTGGCCCTCGCCGGCAACGCGCCGTCCAACTGCAACCCGAACTGCGTGGCTGAGTGGGATCCGACCCTGCGCTACGGCGGCGACGACCCGAATGACAGCAGCGGCGTGTTGCGCTACATGCAGGTCCGCTATGCCGGCTTCGTGTTCGCCGCCAATCGCGAGCTGAACTCCTTCACTTTCGCTGGCGTTGGCGCCGGCACCGTGGCCGAGCACCTGCAGTCGTTCTTCGGTCAGGACGACGCCTTCGAATGGTTCGGCGGCACGGTCAATGGCCGTTACCTGGTCGACATCTGCGGCGGCGACGACAGCTTCGACTGGGACGAGGGCTACAGCGGCAAGCTGCAATTCGGTTTGGCTGTCCAGCAGGGCTGCTCGGGCGAGGATCACGGCTTCGAATTGGCCAACTCGCCGACCAACTTCGATGCCACCCCGCGCGCCCAGGGCCGGTTCGCCAACATCACCACGCTCGGTAACCCGCAGGCCAGCCGCAACACCGATGGCTTGCAGCTCAAGGAGGGTTCGGCGGGCAACTTCTGGAATCTGGCGATCAGCGGCTACACCCGCTCCTGCGTCGCCTTGCAGGACCTGGCCACCTTCGCCGCCGCCGGCACCCCGGCCTCGCTGTCGGGCCTGACCACGCTCCAGGGCAGCGTGATCAGTTGTGCCAACAACTTCCGCACCGCGCCCGGCGGCGCGCCGTTCACCGCAGAAGCCTGGTTCAACGCCCAGCCGGGCAACGCAGCAGTCGCCAACCTCGGCCTGACCAAGCGCTTCCTGCCGACGGCCGGGTCGCCGCTGCTGAACCGGCCGTTCAACCCGGTCGACGACTGGTTCGTCCCGACCGACTACGCCGGTGCCTTCGCCAGCGACCAGGCCAAGGACAACTGGACGCTGGGCTGGACCGTGGGCGCCAACCCGTAACGGTTCCTCCGACTCACGCAGCAAAGACAAGGCCGGCGCATGCCGGCCTTGTCGTTCTCTCTTGTCCACCGCGCAAGCATCTGCCCACAGTTCGCCCTTTGCTCCTGCTGCGGCCGCCGATACCCTCACCTTGGCGGGCTGTGAGCCCTCGAATCAGACTTCGCTTGCAAGCGGGTTGGTCCTCGCCGGCTTTGGATCCGCGCCGTGCACCGCAACGCCGTCTCGATGCCCTGCTGCGGATTGGCATGAGAAGTACGACTACTGCGGACGCCGCGGCATTTACCCGCCATGACGAGCCGTGGCGGCTGCTACGGAGTGGCGGAGGTTGTAGCCGCCGGGACAGTCATCGCCAAAGGGCCGAGTGCGCCTTTCGTATTCGGCGAAACGATGCGGGTCCGCATCCGGCTACACTCGGCCTCTGAGCAGTCGGGGCTGGTAGGCCTGACTTATCGAAACGGGTCCGGGGAGGCCCCCGGACCCGTGTGGCGATACCTCCCCCGAGGTCGGGTTCGGTCGAGCCCGTCGGGTCAAGATGCTTCGGCGACGATCAGGGGATCGGGCCAGTCGGGCAGGCAAAAGTTCTGCTGCGTGTCGCTGAGCCCGAGGAGTTGCTAACGACGACAGTCACCTGTTCGGAAGAGGATGGAGCACAGCTTCCGAAGAAGTACTCACTTCCTGGAATACCATTCCAAGTGATGGTCACCGGTGTGCTTGAAGAATAGCCGACCTTGCACAGGTACTGACCACCACCGCTGTTGGCCCTGTCCGGACAGTTGAACAGAGTGATCGTCGGTGGCGTCCCGCCGCTACTGCCAAAGCGCGTATAGAGCAGCCTATTCGGGGATCCGGTGCCCGGATTGGTCACCTTGCCGGTGGTGGCGTTGCTGATGATCGCGTTGGCAACCTGAGCCGGCGTGGCGGCGGGGTTGTTTTCGAGGTACAGCGCCGCCGCGCCGGCCGCATGTGGCGAGGCCATCGACGTGCCGCTGATG
>JAXMJH010000106.1:0-48115 GCA_034376725.1 Lysobacteraceae bacterium
CGCTTCGCTCGGTCGCGCCGGCCCGAGTCCGGCGAGCAGCGCAGGGCACCGCGCGGGCTTCATCCGCGCGGTGCGAGACGGGGTGTCCTTCTCTTTGGTTACGTTCTCTTGGACAAGCAAGAGAAAGTAACTCGCTGCCCGAAGGGCAGTGAAAGCTTCGGCTCTGCCTGTCACATCGACCAGACGGCGTTCTGCGCATGATCCGTCAAAGAACGCAAGACTAATATGGATTATGGGAGAGTCAACGTGATCGCTATCGGCGCCTTCAAGCAGCGCTTGCCCAACGCCGAACAGGCGTTGCCGGGCCACGACCGGCCGATGCCGGTTACCGACCGGCACCACGTCCACGGCCGGCCGCTGATCGCAGTTCCCGAGGGTCATGAGGTGGCGGTATTCGGAATGGGCTGCTTCTGGGGTGCGGAGCGGCTGTTCTGGACCATCCCCGGCGTGCACACCACGGCCGTGGGCTACGCGGGCGGCATCACCCCGAATCCGACCTACCGGGAAACCTGCTCCGGGCTGACCGGCCACGCGGAAGTGGTCCGCGTGGTCTACGACCCGTCGCGCGTCGATTACGCCGCGCTGCTGCGGGTGTTCTGGGAGAATCACGACCCGACCCAGGGCATGCGCCAGGGCAATGACATCGGCAGTCAGTACCGCTCGGTGGTGCACTGCGCCAGTCAGGCGCACTTCGACACCGCCAGGGCAGTACGCCAGGCTTACCAGCAGCGGCTGGGTTCGGTTGGCCGGGGCGAGATCAGCAGCGAAATCGTCCATCCGGCGCCGCCGTTCTACTTTGCCGAGGACGAGCACCAGCAGTACCTGTCCAAGCATCCGGGCGGCTATTGCGGCTTGGCGGGCACCGGCGTCGCCTGTCCGGTGGCGCCCTGAGCGCAGGGCTGGCGGCGCGGGGCAGCCGTCATTCGCTATCGTCGCCGTCCGCTGGGCGCGTATCGAACAGACCCGACTGCACCGACGCCTGCTGTTTCGCCATCAGGTTGGCCAGGCCCGCGCCGACCAGCCGATAGCGGGTGTCGTCCGGCAGGTCCACCCGGTCGAGCAGTGTCAGGGCAAGTGCGACAAACTGCGCCTCGGTTGTTGGCGGCGTGTCGGGTGTCAGGCTTCGAGTGAGGATGCGGAAGGTCGAGGTTTTCAGCTTCACAACCACGGTGCGGCCGATCAGACCGGCCTTGCCCGCGCTGGCCCAGACGCGCCGGGCCAGGGTCCGCAGGGGGTCGTCCAAAGCAGTCAGCGGGAGGTCTTCGGCGAAGGTGTCTTCTGCGGAAATCGAGCGGGCCGGGCGCTCGCTGGCTACCGGGCTTTCGTCGATGCCGCGCGCCAGTTCGTACAGCCGTTGTCCGTAGCGCCCGAAGACCAGCGCCAGCTCGCGCTCGCCGCGCGCGCGCAGATCGCCGACCGTCGCGATGCCCAGCTCGGACAGCTTGCCTTGGGTGACCTTGCCGACGCCCGGAATCCGGGCCACCGGCAGCGGCGTGAGAAAGGCTTCGACCTGCGTGGGCTTGATGACGAATTGGCCATCGGGCTTGCGCCAGTCGGAGGCGACCTTGGCAAGAAACTTGTTGGGCGCGATGCCGGCCGATGCAGTCAGCGCGGTGGTCTCGCGAATCTCGGCGCGGATGGCGCTGGCCGTTTCGGTGGCGCTGGCGAAACCACGCCGGTTTTCGGTGACATCCAGATAGGCCTCATCCAGCGACAGCGGCTCGACCAGCGGCGTGTGGCCGAGAAATATCTCGCGGATCTGTCGCGAGACCGCCCGATAGCGAGCGAAATCGGGCGGCACGAACACCGCATCCGGGCACAGCCGCTCGGCGCGCAGCGCCGGCATCGCCGAGCGGATGCCGAACCGCCGCGCTTCATAGCTGGCGGCGCACACCACCGAGCGCGCCCCGCGCCAGGCCACCACCACCGGCCGGCCGCGCAGCCCGGGATCGTCGCGCTGTTCGACCGAGGCGTAAAAGGCGTCCATGTCGATGTGAATGATCTTGCGCATCACCGCTCACAGCTTATTGCTGGTCTCCCGAGGCTGCCGCATTCGCCGCCGGTGTTCGCGAAGACGCTCAGTCCTGGCCATCATGGTCCGCCCCGGCCGGCGCCCGGAGTATGTTCCAGGCGCATTCCCGGAACAGCTCCCGGTGCAGCGTCGGGCTTTGATCCACCTGGGCGTTCAACCAGCGCCGCGCATAGTCGTGTACCGGTCCCAGGGCCAGCGAGCGCCAGACTGCGGGCGGCAGCTCGCGCAGCGCCCCGGATGCGCGATGCGGATCGAGGATCGTCGCCAGCAACTGCGCGTGGTCGTCATTGACCGCGCGTAACTGCGGACAATCCAGATGCCCGTACTGGCCCAGGTGAGCGTAGATGAAGCGCGCCAGGTCCGGGTGTTCGGTGATCCAGTCGATCAACGCATCGATCACTTGGTGGACGCTGTCGCGCGCCGTCCGGCAGCGCGGCAGGCGTGTGCGCAGTTCCTCCAGGTTGGCGCGCAGGCCTTCGGCCAGCAGGGCCAGAACGATGCCCTCCTTGTTGCCGAACCGGTGATAGACGCTGCCGACGCTGGCGCCCGAGCGCTCGCAGATGTCGGCGATCGACGCCGCCTCGATGCCGGATGCGCTGAAGCAGTGCAGCGCCGCTTCCAGGATGCGCTGCCGCCGGTCCGCTCGCGATGCAGTCACTTGACGGCCTCCTGAGTACTAGAATACAGTTCTAGAATAACATTCTAACCATGGGTCGAACATGCTCATCTCTCTCTCCAAGGCCATGCTTCCGGTACTGCCCGAATCTGCGGCCTTCGCATTGACGCGAACCCTCGCCAGCATAGCGCCCCGAACGCCGCTGAAACCTGAGCACAGAGCGGCACTGGACAGCGGTCAGCCGTTCCGGTTCGGTCGCGCGATACAAAAGCGCGCCTGGGCCTGGGGCGATGGCCCGCTGGTGGTTCTGGTCCATGGCTGGGGCGGGCGGGCCGCGCAAATGACGCCGATGGCCCGCGCACTGGCGGAGCTGGGTTTCAAGGCCGTGGTGTTCGATGCGCGCGGACACGGCGAATCGCCGGGCCGACGGATCGCTTTCAATCACTTCATCGACGATCTCGCCGAACTCCATGAAGCGCTGGACGGCCCGGTCTACGCCTACGTCGGTCACTCCGCCGGGGCCTTGTGCATGATGGCGGCCCGCCGCCTGCGTGGCCTCGCGGCCAGGCGTTATGCGTGCCTGTGCGCACCGCGCGGGCCATATATTCCGATCAACGAGATTCGCCTCCGGCTCAATCCGTCGGAACCGGTGATCGACCGATGCCGACACCACTACGCCGGGCAATTCGACGACTATTGGCATCGCCTCGACCGCGCCGAGGCATTCGCCTGGAGCGAGGATCGGGATGGCGACAGCCGGTTGCTGCTGATCGCCGACGACGCCGACAGCCGGGTCGATTCTGCCGATCCCGAGTGCATCCGTCGGGTCTGGCCCTCGGCAGTGCGCGTCACCACCCACGGTCTGGGTCATTCGGGCCCGCTTCGGGATGCGGCGGTGATCGGCCGGGTCGGCATGTTTCTGCGCCAGGGATGAGGAGCGATTTGCTTCCCCGGACAGCGGCAGATTTCGCGCGACGACCGCCGCGCCGCAGGACGGCGAATGCCCGGCTGCCGCCCGGCTCGGCCGGATCGCCCGACGGTGGCCTGGTCAGTCGAAATCGGCCAGTAGCGCGGCCCGCGTATCGCCCTTGACCGTGGCGCCGACCCGCATGCGATCGTCGTCGATGCCGAAGCCGAAATCGGCGCCGGCGCGCAGGGCCATGATCTGCGCCGGACTGAATTCGAAGCGCATGAAATGCACGGCCGAGGTCTTGTCGGCTTCGCTTCGGTCGAGGTCTTCATCGGCGATGGCGAACACCTGGCCGAGGCCTTCGACTTCGGCGTAGACCTTGTGCTCGATGCCGCCCAGTCGCGCCAGCTCGCGCTTGCGCTGCTCGACGTCGGCATACTCGAACAGCAGGGTTGCCTTGAGATTGCTGCCGTCGGGAATCAGCGGGTTGTAGGCATCCAGCTCATCCTCGATGCCGGCCGCCTCGAACACCCGCTCGATGCGCAGCATCTCCTGAATCTGGTACTGAACGGTGAGCCGGTCCTCGAACAGCAGGGTGGCGTGCTCGCCCAAAGCGACCTGGCGGTTCTTCTTGTGGGCCAGCACCTTGGTGCGGAATGCCGGGCGCTCGGCGGCGTAGGCTTCGAGGCTGAACAGATCGGAACGGCTGAGCTTGGCCATTTTTCGGCTCCTTTGCAGAGATTGAGAGTGAACCAGGCGCAGGTGTCTGTGTACCCGCAGCGCGGTGCCGAGGTCGTCGTCGATGGGCGTGTCGTTCATGTGCAGGTCGGTCGGGTTTGGCCCGGCGGCTCCGGCATGTGCCGACGTGCCGGCAAGGGCGGTTGATCCCGACCCGGCCGGCAGCGCGCCGGGGTCAGATGCCGTACGCCGTGCGCAGCAGGGTGAGTGGATGCTCGGCTTCGCGTCCATCGCCCAGCCCGTGGGCGATGTGCGCACCGGCCATCACGCAATCGCTGGTGAAGTGGTCGGCTTCGGCCTGCTTGACCCGATTCTCGACCGGCTTGGCGATCTTGCGCGAATAGGCATAGGTCGCCTTCTTCACGCCATAGGTGCCGTCATGACCCGAGCAACGCTCGATGGCGGTGATGTCGGTGTCCGGCACCAGATCGAGCACCTGCTTGGTCTTCGGGCCGATGTTCTGCACCCGCTGATGACAGGCGACCTGCCAGGCCACCTTGCCGAGGCCGGCCTTGAAGTCGGTCTTCAGCGCGCCGACGGAGTGACGGTGCATCAGGTACTCGAACGGATCGTAGATGGCCCGCTTGACTGCCTGCACTTCGGCATCGTCCGGGTACATCAGCGGGATCTCCTGCTTGAACATCAGCACGCAGGACGGAATCGGCGCCACGATGTCCCAGCCGTCGGCAACCAGCGCCGCCATTTCCGGCAGGTTGGCCTGCTTGTAGCGATCGACGGTGTCCAGATCGCCCAGCTCGAGCTTGGGCATGCCGCAGCACTGGTTCTGGCGGATCAGCTTCACGGCGATACCGTTGTGCCGGTAGACGGCGACCAGGTCTTCGACCATCTTGGGATGATTGAACCGACCGTAGCAGGTGACGAACACCGCCACCTTGCCGGTGGTCGGGCCGGCGGCAACGGTATCGGCGCCGCTGTCGTCGTGTTCGATGCGTTTATCGGCGGTCGCGCTGTGGTAGGCCGGGACCTTGGCGTTGCGGTCCACGCCGAGGGTCTTTTCCAGCAGTCCGCGCACGGCGCCGTTGTTGTTGCCCCAGTTGACCGCCTGCACCACCACCGGAATCGAGGCCAGACGGCCGACCGTCCGGGTGTTGGCGATCAGTCGCGCCGAGGCCGGCGCGCTGTGCTCGCGGAACTTGACCGCCTTGGCCCGCAGCATCAGATGCGGAAAATCGAGATTCCACGGATGCGGCGGAATGTAGGGGCACTTGGTCTGGTAGCACAGATCGCACAGATAGCATTGATCGACCACCTTGCCGTAGTCGGACTTGGCAACGCCGTCGACCTCCATGGTCTCGCTCTCGTCGACCAGATCGAACAGGGTCGGGAACGCCTGACACAGGCTGACGCAGCGGCGACAACCGTGGCACAGGTCGAACACGCGTTCGAGCTCTTTATTGAGCGCGTCGTGGTTCCAGAATTCGGGGTTTTTCCAGTCAAGCGGGTGCCGCGTCGGGGCGTCAAGACTGCCTTCGCGGGCTTCGGTCGGTGCGTTGCTCATTCGAACCCTCGATATCCGTTTGGCTCAGTGGCAAGGACTGGATTCCGCCGCTATAGACCTGAAGGAGCCCACCCCACGAACAGGAACGAGGGGCGTGGACGCCCGTGGAGTGGGCTCCGACAGAGGGGCGGGACGGCGTCGGGGGCGGACGGCCGTCCCAGGCTTGCTCAGCCAGCGATCTGCGAGCGCCGTCCCGGCAGGGGAGGGCTGGTGCTCGATCGCGCGGAACGCGCGATATCGCTGGCCGGGCTCGCCGACGAATCAGGCGGCGGCTTCGAGTTCGGCCAGCGCCTTGGTGAAACGATTGGCATGCGAGCGCTCGGCCTTGGCCAGCGTCTCGAACCAATCGGCGATTTCATCGAAACCTTCGTCGCGCGCCGCTTTGGCCATGCCCGGGTACATGTCGGTGTACTCGTGGGTCTCGCCAGCAATGGCCGACTTCAGGTTGGCGGCGGTGTCGCCGAACGGCAGGCCGGTGGCCGGATCGCCGCAGGTTTCCAGATACTCCAGATGGCCGTGGGCGTGTCCGGTCTCGCCTTCGGCAGTCGAACGGAAAACCGCTGCGACATCGTTGAAGCCTTCCACGTCGGCTTTCTGTGCGAAGTACAGATAGCGACGGTTGGCCTGCGACTCGCCGGCAAAAGCGGCCTTCAGGTTCTCTTCGGTTTTGGTTCCCTTCAAACTCATGGTGTCACCTCTTCGCGAAAGATAGTGTTTGCGCGCGGCCTTGACCATCGCCGCACCGCCCTAGGATAGCGCCGAAGCGCTCCGCCAAGAAATCGAATGTACGGATCGTTGCGATAGTCTTTGGCTATAGATAGGCGCCTTGTGCTCGGCCGCGCCGCCGCGCCTGGCCGCACAGCCGCCGATTCAGGACTTGGCAGGGTCCAGCAGGCTCTCGGGCAGGTCGCGCAATACTTCGGCCAGTTTCTTCAGAAAGTCATCCATGGCCGAGCTGCGCCGCCAGACCAGGGCGATCCGCCGGTACGGCGCCTTGCCGGAAAAACGGATCAGCCGGATGTGGTCCGGTGGCGGCACAGGCGGCTTGATGGCCAGGGTCGGCAGCAGGGTCATTCCGACATTGGAAGCGACCATCTGGCGCAGAGTTTCGAGACTGGTGGCGCGGAATCCGGTCCTTTCGCTGGCGCCCGACAGGTGGCAGACATCGAGCGCCTGTTCGCGCAGGCAGTGGCCTTCCTCCAGCAGCAGCAGGTCGCTTCCGGCCAGATCCGAGGCGGCGATCGAGGCGTGCTGAGTGAACGGGTGACCCTCGGGTACAGCAAGTACGAAAGGTTCGTTGAACAGCGGTTCGACGTGCAGTTGGTCGTCATGACCGGGCAGCGGCAGGGCGAGAACGCCGGCATCGAGTCGGCCGTCGTGGATGCGGTTGAGGATCTCGTTGGTTTTCTCCTCGACCAGCAGCAGCTCCAGACGCGGGAAACGCTGACGGATGCCGGGCACGACATGCGGCAACAGGTAAGGCGCCAAGGTCGGAAACAAGCCCAGGCGCACGGTGCCGGCTTCGGGGTCGCGGCTGCGGCGGGCGATTTCCCGCAGTTGTTCGACATCGGCCAGCACCCGGCGCGCCCGGTCCACGATCTCGCGACCGGCCGGCGTCAGCATCACCTTGCGCGGCGCACGCTCGATGATGGTCACTTCCAGCTCTTCTTCCAGCTTGCGGATCTGAGTCGACAGGGTCGGCTGGCTGACGAAACAGGCCTCGGCGGCGCGGCCGAAGTGTTTCAGGTCGGCCAGCGTGACGAGATACTTGAGATCGCGAAGATTCATGGTCGGCGCTGTCTCGGTGGGTGAAGGCTGTGGCGATCATACCCGGCTTCAATTTTGGCAACCAATCGATGAGTTGTATCGAATCGATTGAGCGTTCCGATCGGGATGCCGATCGCCCGCGCTGTGACCGGGGCTTGGAGTGCCGGCCTTGCTGTGGTGTTGCCCGAGCTTGGTCGATGGCCGTCTTCATCTGAGCAGTGCGTCATACGCTACCATCCGGAGCAGGTTGCTCTGGCAGGGAGGCTTCGGTGGACAGCGCGCTGCGTCGTCGTTCGATGGCGACTTTATTTTCCATACTCCTCGTACCTGGGCTGATGGCGGCCGATGCGCCGCCCGGCATGGATACCAGACCGCTGCATGCCTTCAGCACCGACGCGGCGTTCGATGCCGGGTTGGTTCCGGCCTATCGCGGCGATCACCGGGCCATCCATGCCCGCATCGATCAAGACCTTCCCGAACACATCGGCCACCTTCAGCGCTGGCTGCGTCAGCGGTCGGTCAGCGCCCAGGACGACGGCGTGCGCGAAATGGCCGAGCTGCTGGCCGGCGATCTTCGCACGATGGGCTTCGGCGAGGTGGCGCTGGTCGAGACCGATGGCCATCCCGGCGTTTTCGGTCATTACGATGCCGGCGCCGAGAAGACCCTGATGGTCTACATGATGTACGACGTGCAGCCGGTCGAAGACAACTGGCGCATCAAGAATCCGTTTGCCGGCGAACTGGTGGAAACCGAGTTGGGAACCGTGTTGATGGCGCGCGGCGCCACCAATCAGAAGGGGCCACAGCGGGCATTTCTGAATGCGCTCGACGCCATCCTCAAGGTCGAGGGCACTCTGCCGGTGAATCTGCTGGTGGTCGCCGAAGGCGAGGAAGAACTCGGCTCCACGCACTTCGACCAGGTGCTTGCTCCGTACCTCGACCGCCTGAAGTCGGCCGACGGCGCGCTTTTCCCGATGAACATCCAGTCGGCCGATGGTCGCGTCAACCTGAGTCTCGGGGTCAAGGGCATCGTCTACTTCGAGCTTGAAGCGCGCGGTGGCGATTGGGGCGGCCCTGAAAAAGCCGAAATACACGGCTCTTACCGGGCCGTGGTCGACTCGCCGACGCTGCGACTCGTTCAGGCCATTGCCTCGATGACCAGCGCCGACGGCAATACCACGTTGATCGAGGGCTTCTACGACGATATCCGCGCGCCGACCGAGTCCGAGCAACGATTGATCAACGGCATGGCCCGGGCCGACGCGCTGGACACGATTCGCGATTCGCTCGGCGTCTCGAGCTGGATCGATGGCCTCAGCGGGCGCGATGCGATTGTCCGCTATCTGTACGAGCCGACGCTGAACATCAACGGCATCTGGTCGGGCTACACCGGCCCTGGCGGAAAGACCGTGCTGCCCGAGGTGGCGCGCGCCAAGATCGACTCCCGCCTGCCGCCCGGCATCGAACCCGAGCGGGTCTGGCGCCTGTATCGCGAGCACCTCGACCGCCATGGCTTTCAGGATGTGCGGATCGTGCAGATCGAAGGGCGCGGCTATCCGGCGGCAGCGGTTTCGGTCGACGATCCGCTGGTGCAGGCCGCCATCGGCGTGTTCAACCGCTATGGCCGTGCGCCCCAGGTGTCGCCCTGGCTGGCCGGCAGCGCGCCGTTCTACCAGTTCACCCGGAATCTCGATCTGCCGTTCGTGTTTGCCGGTCTGGGCCACGGCTCGGGGGCGCACGGCCCGGACGAGTACATGCTCATCCATCCGGCGCCGGGCGTTGCCGCAGCCGGGTTGGCGCAGTCGGAGAAGTTCTACGTCGACCTGCTGTTTGCGCTGGCCCGTTCGCCCTGAGCTGCGCGTCGGGTCACGGCCCGCTGTCGGGGCCGAAGCCGCGCCGGCGCCGGGCCGTGACCGATGACAGTGGGCCGACGGCCGCCAAGGCTGGTACGCTCGCCCGTTGTCCACTGGAAGTCCGATCCCATGCTTCGATTCCGCGCGCCTGGACTGGCGCACTGGCTGGCCCCGCTGGCACTGGTATCCCTGTCGGTCGGCGCTGCCGATGCCGTGCCCGAAGGCCAATTGCCGGACACGCTTGCACCGGAATCGTTCTCCGTCGAATTGCGGATCGATCCGCGCGAGGATCGCTTCGATGGCCGCTCGGAAGTGATCGGCGTGCTCAAGCAAGCGACCGATACGCTCTGGCTGCACGGCCGAGAGCAGGACATCGCGCGCGCGCTGCTGATTCCGGCCAGCGGCGAGACCTTGCCGCTGAAGGTCAGCGAGGCGCACGTCTCCGGCGTGCTGCGACTGACTGCGCCGACCGGGATTGCGCCCGGCCCGGTCACCGTGCGTCTGGACTACAGCGCGCCGTTCAACCGGCAGTTGGAGGGCGCCTACAAGGTGGTTCAGGGCGGGGAATCCTACGTCATGACCCAGATGGAGCCGCTCGGCGCTCGGCTGGCGTTTCCCGGGATCGACGAGCCGGCCTTCAAGCGGCCCTGGGACATCACGCTGATCGTTCCGGGCGACATGGCGGCGATCGCCAACACCGCCCAGATTGAAGAAACCCTGCTGCCGGACGGATTCAAGCGGGTGCGTTTCGCGCGCACCGAGAATCTGCCCAGTTATCTGATCGCCTTCGCGGTCGGACCATGGGATGTGGTGGAGTGGACCGATATCCCGCCCAACGACATCCGCAGCACGCCGCTGAAATTGCGCGGCATCGCCACCAAGGGGCGGGGCGTGCATCTGGACTACGCGCTGGAGCACACCGGCGCCATCGTCGCGGCATTGGAGCGTTACTTCGGGACGCCGTATCCGTTCGACAAGCTCGACATCCTGGCGGCGCCGGACTTCAGCGCCGGAGCGATGGAAAACGCCGGGCTGATTACCTACCGCGACCAGCTGCTGTTCATTTCCGAATCCTCATCGACGGTGTGGCGGCAGGCCTACTGGAACGTACACGCCCACGAGTTGGCGCATCAGTGGTTCGGCAATCTGGTGACCATGCCGTGGTGGGATGATCTGTGGCTCAACGAGGCCTTCGCGACCTGGATGGCGACCCGCGTGGTCGACGAACTGCGTCCGGAGTTCAACGCCCCGCGCTCGCGCCAGGACGCGGCGGTGGTGGCGATGCAGGGCGACAGCCTGGCCAGCACGCGCCGGGTGCGCCAACCGATACACGACTTCACCGAGATCGCCGCCGCGTTCGACGGCATCACCTATCGCAAGGGCGGCGCGGTACTCAGCATGTTCGAGCATTTCATCGGCGCCGAACCGTTCCGCGATGGCATCCGCGCCTATCTGAACGAGAACGCGCGCGGCAACGCCACCAGCGGCGATCTCATTTCCGCTGTCGCCGCCCGCTCGAACGATCCGGACGGCGTCGCCGAGGCATTCGCCGGATTCGTCGACCGGCCCGGCGTGCCGTTTCTCAATCTGGCGCTGTCCTGCGATGCCGACCGGCCCAGCCTCGACATCCGCCAGCAGCGTTATCTCCCGGTCGGCTCGGAAGCCGTTGCCGGCGAGCAGTGGACCATCCCGCTGTGCGTGCGCATGGGCTTCGGCGAGACATCCCGGAGCCAGTGCGCCCTGGTGTCGGGCGCAACGACCACACTGGCGCTCGATGCCGAGCGCTGCCCGGACTGGCTGATGCCCAATGCCGACGGGGCCGGCTACTACCGGTTCGCGCTGGCGCCGGGCGATCAGGCCCGGCTGGATGCTGCTTTCGATCGACTCAACGAAGCCGAGCAGAGGATGATCGCCGACTCGCTGGACGCCGCATTCCGCGCCAACCAGATCGACGCCGAAACCGTGCTGGCCACGCTGCCCAGGCTGGCCCAGGCGCCGGCCCGGCAGACCGTGCTGGCGATCCAGCCACTGCTGTCCTGGCTGCATGAGCACGGCAGCCGCGATGAGGCCACCCAGGCGGCCTTGCGACAGCGTGTGGCTGACGCTTTTCGGCCCCGTCTGGACGCGCTGGGCTTCGACAACCGCGACAGCGAAAGCGACGACGACCGGCTGCTGCGTGCCGGCCTGACCGGACTGCTGGCCGATTTCGCGCGCGACCCCGCCCTGACCGAGCGCCTGGCTGCCGAAGGCCGCGCGGTGATTGCGCCGGGCGGCGGTGTGCTGCGGCCGTCGGCTGCTCCGGCCGACCGGATCGACCTTTCGCTGCGCATGGCGGCCGCAACCGGCGACGCCGCCACCTTCGACGCGATGGCGGAGGGCTTCCGGGCCTCGTTCGATCCGGTGGTGCGCGGCCAACTGCTGGCTGCGCTGGGTCGATTCACCGATCCAGTACTGGCCGCACGCGCGCGCGCGCTGTCGCTGGAAGACACCACCCGCTCCAACGAAATGACCATCGTGTTGCGCACCCAGCTCGAATACCCGCAGACCCGCGATGCCGCGCGTCGCTGGCTGCGCGACTCCTACGACGCGCTGATGGCCAAGGGCGCGCGCGGCTTGGGCGGCGGTTTCGTCGCGCTCGATGCCGTCGGCCGCTGCAGCACCGCCGAGTCCGACGAAGTGGAGGCCTGGCACGTCCCCCGATTGCGCGAAGTGGAGGGCGGGCCGCGCCGGGTGGCGCAGGCCGTCGAAGGCATCCGGCTGTGCGCGGCATTGAAAGCGGCGCAGGCCGCGCGCAGTGCGGGTACAACGACCAATGCGATGCCGATGAACTGATTAGACCCCGCCCGGCGCGCCGGTCTGCGGTGGCCGAGGCCTCGACCTGGAGGTAACGCCATGCTGCATTTCCACCATTCCAAGCGATGGGTTCTGTTGCTTGCTCTGGCCGGCCTGGCCGGTGTCGTTTCGATGGCCGGGGCGGTCGAACGCCGCACCGCCAACAACGGTCAGGTGGTGCTGGAAGACGTCCCGGCCATTCCCGCGCAGATCGGCGAGGCGCTGCGTCGCTATCAGAACGTGCGCAGCGCCGGCGTGCTGGACTGGACCGCCGACGGCAAGGGCCTGTACGTCGCCACGCGGTTCGCCGAGGTCAACCAGATTCATCGGGTAGACCAACCCGGCGGCGCCCGCCAGCAATTGACCTGGTTCGACGAGCCGGTCGGCCAGGTCAGCCGCCAGCCCGACGCCGAGCGGTTGGTATTCACCCGCGACAGTGGCGGCAGCGAGTTCGCCAAGATTTACGTGCTCGATCCAGCCACCGGCGAATCGCGCCTGCTCAGCGACGGCGAGTCGCGCAACGGCAACCTGGTCTGGTCCGAGGATGGCGCGCGGCTGGCGTTCACCAGCACCCGACGCGACGGTCGCGGCAACGATATCTGGGTGATGGATCCCAACGATCCGGCCAGCGCCCGGCTGGCGGTGCAGGCGCCCGACGGCGGTCTGTGGGCGGCCAGTGCGTTCGACCGGCAGGGCGGCAAGCTGTTGATCCAGCATTACCTGAGCATCACCGATTCGCGCGTGCATGTGCTCGATCTGGGCAGCGGCGCGCTCACCGCTGCGCTGCCTGAACCCGAGGCGGCATCGGCCGACATCGCCGCCGGTTTCAGCCACGATGCCGACGGCAATGCGACCGGGATCTACCTGCTGACCGACCGGTTCGGCGAGTTCAATCAACTGGCATGGCAGGCACTGAAATCGGGCGCGACGCCACGGCCGATCACCGGCGATATCCCGTGGTCGATCAGCGAATTCGCGCTCAGCCACGACGGCCGGCGGGGTGCGTTTCTCAGCAACGAGGACGGCATCAGCCGGCTGTACCTGTTCGACCCGGCCAGCCAGCGTTATCAGCGGATGGACAGCCTGCCGGTCGGCGTGGTCGGCGGTCTGCGGTTCAGCCCGGACGCCGACCGGCTGGCGTTCACCGTCAACAATGCGCGCACCCCGAGCGATGCCTACGTTCTGGGCCTGGGAACCGGGCCGCTGGACGGCGGACAACTCACCCGCTGGACGTACAGCGAAGTGGGCGGGCTGGACACCGAGCGCTTCGTCCAGCCCGAGTTGATCCACTACCCCACCTTCGATCAGGTCGACGGCGCCGCGCGGGAGATTCCGGCCTTCGTCTACCGCCCGGCCGGCAGCGGCCCGCATCCGGTCATCATCATCATCCACGGCGGTCCCGAGGGTCAGGCGCGACCGACCTTCAGCAGCACCACGCAGCTCTGGCTTGCCGAACTTGGCGCGGCGGTGATCGTGCCGAATGTGCGCGGTTCGTCGGGCTACGGCAAATCCTATGTCGCGCTCGACAACGGCTATCGGCGTGAGGATTCGGTGCGCGACATCGGCGCGTTGCTGGACTGGATCGCCACCCAGCCGGAGCTCGATGCCGAACGGGTTGCCTTGTTCGGCGGCAGCTATGGCGGCTACATGGTGCTGGCCGGTGCAGTGCACTACAGCGACCGGCTGAAGACGGCGGTGGACATCGTCGGCATCAGCAATTTCGTCACCTTCCTGGAAAACACCCAGGACTACCGGCGCGATCTGCGTCGGGTTGAGTACGGTGACGAGCGCGACCCGGAGATGCGCGCCTTCCTGCAGCGGATCAGCCCGCTCAACAACGTCGGGAAAATCCGCATCCCGCTGCTGGTCGCTCAGGGCAACAACGACCCGCGGGTGCCGGTCAGCGAAGCCGAGCAGATCGTCGCCGCCCTGCGCGAGCATCAAGTGCCGGTCTGGTACTTCAACGCGCTCAACGAAGGTCACGGATTCCGCAAGAAGGAAAACCAGGATCTGTTCAGCGAGGTGGTGATGCTGTTTCTGCGCGAAACGCTTTAGCGGTCCGCCGGACAATATCGATGAACCTGTGTCGGGCGAGTAGCCCGGCTCAGGCCAGAGGCCGTGCGCCGGGACCGCCGAATGCGAAGGCTCCCGTGATGGACACTTCCTGCCGGGTCGATGGTGCGTCGCCCGGCTGCGTGGCAGTTGCCTATTCGGCGGAGGTATCTGCTGCCTCAGCGAGCAGCCGATCGGCGGCTTCGTTGCCGACGAAGCGACGCAGATGGCCGCGCGGGCTGCGGGCCAGGTCGACGCGCAGCAGGCAGTAGACGGCATTGCCGAATTCCGCCTCGACATGGAAGTCGATGAACCGGGCGCCGAGCGGAAGATAGTGGCGGATCAGCGGTGGAATCGGCCGCAGGCCGGATTCGCTGAGCGCGATGATCGGGCGCAGGGCATCGACCGAGGGGCCGGCGAAGGCATCGGCGATCTGGCCGTGATAGCGGGTCTGCGCGGCAAACGGCGTTCGCGCCTTGACCAGTTCGCGCCAGGCCGGGTGCTCGGAATGGTTGCGCCGCAGGTACTCGACCAGCGTGGCGCGTCCGAGCGGTGAGTAGGCGGCCGAGATGGTCACCGAGCCATACAGATTGCGGTAGCGTGGATTGCGGGCGATCACTTCGCCCAGGCCGCGCCACAGCAGCGCCAGCGGGCGTTGTTCGCCCTGAAATCGGGCGCGCACGAACGACCGGCTCAGTTCGATGCCCGGCCCCATCCGCTCGTAGAAGCCGGGCTGGATATCGAACACGTGGTTGAGGTACATGCCCTCGGTGCCGTGCTCGGCGATGACCTGATCGCTGAAGCCGAGCCGGTAGGCGCCGATCAGGCAGTCGCGTTCGTCGTCCCAAAGCGCAAGCTGGGTGTACCAGGCGTCTTCCGGCGTTTCGTCGAAATCCAGGCCGCTGCCCTGTCCGGCCAACCGGAAGGTCAGCTCGCGTTGGCGACCCAGCTCGTGAAACAGCGCAGGCGCTTCGGCTTTCTTGAACAGCAGCAGCCGGAACGGCGCTACGTGCATCAGCAGGGCCGGCCCGGACGACAGGCGCGCGACTTCACGGCTCAGCTCGGCCGGATCGCCGGCCGCGCGAACCGGGGGCAGGGCCGGCCTGGCGGGCGCCGGCTGCGCGCTGGCCGAGGCGCCCGGGGTGCTCGTGGTGCCGGTGATGCTCGCAATCGGATCGAGATCGGCCAGCGCCAGGCACTGCGCCCGCAGACGCGCGCTGTGCACTGTGTCGCCGTCCATGCGCGCCACTTCATCAGGCATCAGCAGCGGAGAAAAGCGCAGGCCGATCTGCCGATCGCGCGGTTTCAGCAGCTCGCGGACCAGAAACAGCGAGCGCAGGCGCGGACGTGAAAGCGGGACCCAGCTCAGCGGCGCGCCGGTGCGCCCGCCGATGTTGAGCAGCACGATGGCGGCGCCGGCCTTTTGCGCCATGCGCAGCGCATGAGTGCTCCAGGCCAGGTCGCTGGGGCCGCCGATGTCGGGGTCGTGCAGCGCCACCCGGCCGGCCGGGAACAGCCCGAGCACGCCGCCGCCCTTCAGCCGGTGCAGCGCCTGCAGCAGGCTGCGTCGGTTCAGGCCGGCCGCTTCGCCAGCGGCGAACGGGTCCAGCGCCAGCAGCCGGCCCTGGAATTCCGGAATGTCGGTCAGCATCCGGTTGGCCATCAGCTGCCAGCCACCCGGTCGGATTTCCTCCATGGCCAGGCAGAATGCCAGCGCATCCACGCCGCCCAGCGGGTGATTGGCCAGTGCCAGAAGCGGACCGTCCCAGCGGCGCAGCCCGTCCAGCGCCTCTTCGGTGCCGAGCGAATGTCCGACGCCGAGCTCGGCCATGCCGGCCCGGCAGAAGCCGACCACGTCGGATGAAGCCTCCCGCGTGCGCCGGTAGACCTCGTTGAGTTGGTGGAAGCCGAACAGCCGATCGAGCGCCGGCTGTACGAGTCGGAAAAGGCTTCGCGCCGGCCCGGCGGGCACCAGCTCAGCGGTGTCGACGAAGTGTCGACGCGGAGCTGCGGCCAGTTGGGCCTGAATGTCTTCGCCTTGCGCGCTCATCCTGCCGCCACCGACGGCGCGCGACGGCAGTGCTGGCGAAACCGCAGGGTGGCGGGCGAAATGCCGAAGCCTTCGGGGATGGGCAGGCCGATCTGACGCAACTGTGCGGCGATCAAGGCATAGTGATGCACGGTATGGCTGAACAGGAAATGCAGCTCGCGCCCGAGCGTCGAACCGGCCCAGTCCTCTTCGCGTTCGGCCTCGTAGTCGTGGCGGACACGGATGGCCATGTCGAGCTTGTCCAGCGTGTGCGACGGCAGCGTCCGGGCGATCTCCTGCAGGGCGAGCATGGCGTGCATCGGGTCGGTTTCCAGCCGGGCCTCGCGCGGGCGCAGGTCGTAGTCCACTTCGCCGGAGTCGACCGAGGCAAGCAGGATGCGATAGAACTCGATGCAGTGGCGCAGATGCGCCCCGACCGAGCTGGCTTCGGTGCCCGGCGCGATGGCGCGATATTGCTCGCCGGTCAGTACGGCAGCCAATGCGGCGCCCTGACCAAGCAGCGCGGCGCTTCGGGCGAGGATGGCGGTGGTCGGTGCGGCCGTCTGGAAGGTCATGGCGTGGCGTTGTCGTTGGCGGATGAATGGAAGACGGCGCGTTCCTGCGCCGTGTGGATATCGTTGAGCGCCCAATCGCAATCGGTGAAACCGATTTTCAGTGTGCCGTTTGCTACCGATCGGGCCTGTTCGGCGGACAGATCGAGCCATTCGGCCTGCTCCGACAGCCAGGCGCGCGCACCCTGATGGCCACCGAAGTCGACGCCATACCAGTCCAGCAGCGGGGTTACCCAAAGCCGGCCGGCATCGGCATCGAACCGGTTGATGGACCGATTGCCGAGAAATCGCCGGGTCTGATCGCGCAGTTGATCCGACAGCCGGTCCGCGACATAGGCTTCCGGACGCAGCGGCGGGCAATCGGCGGCGGCGCAGTTTACCGCGAAGTGGATCAGCGGTTCATCGAATACGCCCTTGGCGCGGATCAGGCCGTGCTCGACATCGTCCAGGTGCCGATCACGGCCCAGCAGCCGGAAAAACCGGATCTTCCACGGATTGCCGAACAGCCCGCCGAAATCGCGAATCGAATCCAGCCCAGGGTAGTGGCGCAGGATCAGTTCGACGGTGAATGCATTGTAGGCGTTGATCAGAAACGCCAGTTGCCGATCGCGGCCGAACTCGGCGTAGTCCTCGGCGCTCACCGCCTCCAGCGAGCGCAGGTATCCGGTCAGCGCGGCGCGATCATGGCCCATGCCGGCATAGTCGACCCGCGAAGAGTGACTATCTGCGGAGTCGATCACGTGGCGCTGAACCAGTCGGTTCCAGACCGGATGGGCGCGATCGAAGTTGCTGGTCCAGCCCGTGATGGGCGCCAGCAAAAACTTCAACGCGGCGGCAAACAAAAAGAGGTGGCGATTGGGCCAGGCGAACATTGCGCAAACGATTCGGCAGGCCAGTTTGGCCCCGCATAGGGTGGCAGCGAGCGGGCGACGGGACAAGCGACGGCGGTGCGCCGGCCATGGCTGCCCGTCCGTGCCGGGACGCGACGACTTGCCGGGTAGGTGGAGGAAACTGCTGAGACAGGCACGCTTGAGCTAAAGTACAGCGTTGAAGGGCCGGAGGGCCTCGGTCGGGAGCGGCATTCACTGGGACGGCATCAAATGGTCTCTGAAACATCGGCCAGCTCGGCGGGGACTTCGGGCGGGGACGGTGGCCCGGACGGCTGGATCGAGCAATACCAGATTGGCGAGCTGCTCGGTGAGGGTGGCTTTGGCCAGGTGTTTGCCGGTTGGGACACCCGATTGCAGCGCGGCGTTGCGCTCAAGTTTCTCGGCCGGGTTGGCACCGAAGAAGAAAATGACCGGCTGCTGCACGAAGCCCGGCTGGCGGCGTCGGCACGCCATCCTGCTCTGGTTTCCGTCTACGATCTGGTTTTTTGCGACGATGCCGTAGTCATTGTCATGGAACGGGTGAACGGTCGTACGCTCAAGCAGCGGTTGGCTGAAGGGCGGGTGCCGGTAGCCGAGGTACTGTCGATCCTGGTCCAAGCTGCCGACGCCTTGGCTGCCCTGCACCGTCAGGGCATGGCGCATGGCGATCTGAAGCCATCCAATCTCATGCTGGAGCGCGACGGCCAGCTGCGGGTGCTGGATTTCGGCCTGGCCACGCGCCTCGATTCGACCGCTTTGCCGACCACCGCTTCACCGATCGCCGCCCGCGCCGAAAAGGTTGTCGGCACACCGGCCTATATGGCCCCCGAGCGGCTGCACGGCGCGCCATGTTCGGCCGCGGCCGACATTTATGCCCTGGGAATGGTTGGGCAATGGCTTTTGCTGTCTGGGCATGGTCTGAACTTGGCCGATGTCGGCAGCCGCACCGTAGTACTGCCGGAGGAATCAGCTCAAGCGGCTTCGGAGTTGGCGCAAGGGCAGCGGCTTTGGGCCTTGTTGCAAGCGATGACCGAAGCGGACATGGCTCGGCGAATCGGATCGGTGGACGTGATTGTCGGCGAGCTGGCGCGGCTGGTGGCGCCGGAAGCGACTGCCCCGGCGCGCGGTCAGAGCGGGACCGCCCGATTCGCCGACTGGCGCCGCCGATTTACTGTCGGTCTTGCAGTTGTTTTGGTGTCTGCCGTTGCCTTCGGTATTGCCGTGCGCGATGTGGACTGGCCAATGGAGCAAGCCACGTCGGGCGAGAGTGGAGAGCACGCGATGGCGCTCTACTCGGTGACGGAGTCGGTCGCGCGGGCCGAAGCGCTGGTCCGGGACTTTGATCGCAGCGGGGCTATCGTCGAAGCCATCGAGCTGTTGGGCGCGTTGTCACCGGACGATCAAAACCGCGCTCCGGTCGCTGCACTGCTGGCCATCGCCTATTGCCTGCGCTATGCCAACGACGAACGTGACCCGCTCTGGCTGACCCAGGCCGAAAGTCATGCCGCGCAGGCGATGCGTGCCGACGACCAGTTTGCCCTGGCCCTTGCCGCGCGCGGCTGGGTGTCGGAGTTTCGCGGCGACGCGGAATCGGCCGAGCAGTCGTATCGTTCGGCGCTGGCGTTGGAGCCGGACAGCACGCTCGCCCTGCTCGGTTATTCGCGCCTGCTGACCGCGCGCGGCCGGTATGCGGAATCTGCGCGAACTCTGGCCGCAGCGCTCGACAGTCAGCCGAATGAGCGGCTCTTCTGGGATATGCTCGGCACTCTGCATTATCGCCAGGCCGATTACCCCGCCGCGCAAAACGCCTTTCGCCGCAGCATCGAGCTCAAGCCCGACAGCGTCTATGCTTACGCCAATTTGAACGCTGTGCTGATGCGGATGGGACGAGAGGACGAAGCGCTGTCGGTTATCCAGCAAGGGCTGAAGATTCGCCCACACAGTCAGCTCTACAACAACCTTGGCACCGCGCTCTATGCGCGCGGGCAGTTCTCGGAGTCGGCCGCTGCCTTCGAAGCAGCGCTCTCCGACGCGCGCGGCAGCCCCAACGATTACCTGAAGTGGGCCAATCTTGGCGACGCCCTGCGCTGGGTGACCGGGCGCGAGTCCGAGGCGCACGCCGCCTACTCACGTTCGCTGCAATTGCTCAAGCCGTTGCTTAGGCCAGAGCAGCCCGACTCCACTCGGTACGGGCGTGCGGCACTTTACGCCGCCCGTCTGGGCAATGACGAGAAGGCGTTGGAATACCTCGCCAAGGCTCGCGAAGTGGCGCACGACAGCGCCGACTTCTGGTTCCGCGCGGTGCTCACGTCAGAGGCGATCGGCGACCGCGACCGCTCGCTCGAATATCTGAGCGCCGCGTTGGAACGCGGCTACCCGGTGCACTTGGTCGAGAACGACCCGGATATGGTGTCTTTGCGCCGGGATTTGCGTTACCACTTCATCATCAACAGGAGCGAAAAATGAGTACAAAAAGAAAATCGGCGACCAACAGCAAGAACTTGGTCAAGGTCGGCAGAGTTTCTGGCGCGAAGCCAGGCAAAGTCTCGCTCAGCGTCAGCTTCAGCGCCGACCAGATTTGCGGTGATCTGCTGTGGTCCTTTAAAGAGGGGACGACCGGCCGAAACCTGCTGCTCAGCACCGGCCGGCAGGCAGGCGCAGTGCATTTTCGTAGAGGAGAGACGGTTATTGTCGAAGTACATGGGACAGGTCCCAAGGGAACGTTTGTCAAAGCCAACGTGAAATTCGCCCACCTGGTGAGCATCCCGCACACCGGAACGGACGGCTTTTCGGCACCCTCGCCGTTCAGTGAGGAAGCTGCCGTTGTTGCCGTGGAAGATTGGGGCAATGTGAAGATGGCAGTCGACCCCAGTTCCGGTCTGATGACCAGTTCCCAGCGCTCCCGGACACCGCTTCTGGTGACCCAGAAAACCGGCCGATGGGGGCTATCTCTGGTGCTTTCGATACAAATTCAGATGGTCGATGCCGATGGAGTGAAGTCGACCGCCAACCGGGTATTCTCGTTCGATCCGGAGGCGGAAGTAGGTACCGGGACCGACCCTGATTGAGGTCATCGGCCGCCGTCGGGTTCGATAGCCAGAGCGAGCTGGATACGCGCGGCACCCAGCGCCTCGCGGTTGGCGGAGTCGAGCTCGACGCGAATTTCAAAGCATACGGTGGTGTCCTGGCCGGGATCGGCAGGCAGGTCGGGGTCGATCGAAAACGCCACACGTTGCGGCCCGGCTGGCTCTCCAGCCGGGCCGCGATGCTCGGGATGAAGCGCAAACCGACCCAAGTCAATGCCGGCCTCGCGAGTGTGAGCCAGTCGCGCAACGACAAAGGTCGGGCTGTAGCGCTCCAACTCGAACCAGTGACGGATATGGACGACCACCCGACGATGTCCGGTGAGCATCGCAGCCCGAGTGGCGGCGTCCGCCTCCAGGCACAGACGCGCCGGAAGTTCGTCGTAGCGCGTCCATGCAGAAGTGCTGATTGTGCTCCCGGGTTCGCTGTCGGCTGCCGGGACTTCGGGGCGAGCGCAAGCGCAAGCCAGAAGCAGCCAGAGCGCTACAGCAGTGGCTGCTGTGCCTGGTGGGGCCTTGATCGAGTTCATTGCAGTTTCCCTCCGAAGGAACCGGCGCCACCGCATGGCTGGGTGGCGCCGGCCGGTGGCTGGATAGATATCAGAGCACGATGATCTCAACCGATGCCGGTACGGCCTTCTGGCCGTCCGGCGACACGCCGGCACGCAGCACCGGGGCGATCTTCACGGTAATGGTATCGCCCACTGAGATACCCTTGGCCGAAAGGCCACGCAAGGCCGGGGTGAGCTCTACCAGTATCGAGGGTGCCCCCTTGTGGTCTGAGTGCTTGCCGTGTTCCAGGAAGCCGACCTGAGTTACCTGCAACGACTCGCCATCGGTCGCATCGGACGCACTTTCTCCAGTGCTGACGAAGACGCGCAGGCCTTCCACTCCTGGGCTGTGATCGATATCGCGCAACAGCGCGAACACTTCGCTACCTTCGGTCGCGGTCGCGGTTTCGCTGACCAATCGGTCGCGCTGCGTTGGCGACAGCCGAACGGCTTTCTCCAGCGGCTTCGTCGGCGTTGCAGCATCGCGATTGGCATCGGCCAGCGCGCCGAAATTCTGGTCGGAAGCCGAAGTGCCAAAGGCGAATGCTGCGGCCAGTCGGCGGCTGCGTTGCGGGTCGGCAAGCCGGCCATCGGCTGAAGGCAGGTTGTCGTAGGTGTAGCCCAATGCGATCGTGTTCTGGAGGTCTCCCACTCTGGCGCTGTAGGGCGCTCCATCGGGGCGGAGGAAGTTGTCGGCGAACACCATTTTCAGCCAGAGATCGCGGTCGGTCGGACTCATGCCGGCGGTATTGTCTCGGCCAAGTGCGTTCCAGTGGGCCCATATCCGATCGATGTTGCTGTGGTGCATCATGAAGATCGGATCGCGCGGCGAGCCAGCGGTCGGCATGAAGCCGCCGATGAAGTTGTGGATGTTGTTGTGCGGATTGGCTTCCAGGGTGCCCTGCACGCCACCGCCTGCCACGACCCAGCCCATGTTCAGATCGTACTGGTGAGGGTTCTTGCTGGTTCCGAAACGTTGGAAATCGGTTTCCATGTAGATTGCATTCATGACGTCCGGACCGACGATATCGTCACGCAGCGGCCAGTTTGCACCCGTCAGCGTGCGGTTGGCTACGTAGAGCGGATTTGGCCGGCCCTTGTAGGTGGGAAGGGTGAATGCCGAGGGCAATTCGCGTTGTCTGGTCCAGTCCCAGTAGGGCATTGCGAATTTCTGGTTTCCTGTCAGCTCACGCGCGGCCTGCTCGTACATCGCTACGTAACCGCGATGCCAGGGCAGGAAGTACCAGTCGCCGTGCGGGCAATACCGGTACGGGCCTTTGTACTGCCCGTGCAGCAGCGAGTAGCCCAGCCAGCTCACGGGCCGACTCTGATCGGCAGCCAGCAGAATCCGGACAAACTCGCGATAGGTCGTCAGGTCGGGGTCGTCGTCGGCCATGCCGAGCAGGCTGCGGCGAACTGGAACACCTGGATCAGCCAACGCGCGCAGGCCGCCGATTGTGCCGGAGAACGCCACCACGGTGCCGGTGGCGAGCGCGGATTTCAGGATGGTTCTACGTGTGCTCATGTCTCTCTCCTTAGATGTGCGAATGGCGTCGGTCGCCAATATCTCGACGCCGCGTGTGTGCTGCGGGTGAAGCGAAGGCCGGCGTTGGCGATGGTCGACCGGTGCGTCTGGGTTGGATTTCACTGGTATCGGATGATGTAATGGACGGCCACATTTCGTGGCCGGGTTTCGGTGCTGACGCGGCCGGTAGTCGGGTTGACCGTCGCCTCCGGTTGCGTGAGACCGTAAACAGCGCTGCCGGTCGCAGACAGGCCAGCGGCGACCGCTTTTTCGTAGTGGTGCTGGTGAACCTGGAAGGCATCGCACTGAATCGAGCCCACCCCCGATGCCGTTGCGCTGCCGTCTGGCGAATGTCTGTTGCCGGCGTCCGGATCGACGCCTGCGCCAGCATCGACGCCGCGCAAGAACGCGCCGCGCAGATCCGGCAAGCGAAACCAGCCAGCCTGCGCAGGGCCATAGATGTCGCCGATTGCCGCGTAGAGGGCTGGATAACCCGACCTTCGCAGTTGCCGGCCGTCGCAGACCATCCAGCCCTGGGCCTCGATCAGCGCCATCGGACCGGTCTCGTCAGGGGCCGCCGCCACGGCGGTCGAAGCGCGAGCCCGCCGGTCCTCGCCATCGACCTGGGATTCTTGGAAGCAGTTGGCTTCTTTCCAAGCTTCGTTGGGCGTGTTGCGCACGCCATCGATTGCGCCCATGTACATTGCGACGCTGCCGATCGGCGGCTGCGGCCAGCGGGGGTAGGGCGTTTGCCAGGGCGCGCCTGGTGATGGCCGATGGCCGATCATGGCCCGAACTCCGGCAGCGATTCGCCTTCCTGAAGCACGCTCAGCGTGGTCGGCAGTACGACATGCCAAGGCTCGGAGGTCGACGTTGCCGGGCGACACGGACCGGCTGCTTCCTTCCAGGCATTGACGACATCGATCCAGCGCGAACCGCAGCCCGCAGAAGAATCGCCATCGCCGGCTACCGTTGCATCGAGGGTGGGTGCCAGCGTGTCGGAGTCGTTCCAGACTACGCCGGTCGCGAGGTAGTACAACACGGTCAGCTCTCGGCCGGGCGCCACCGGCAGCAGCACCCTGGCGTGTGAGGCTTGCAGAAAGCCAGCCAGGCCGGCATCCGGGCCGGCGATGACGCGGTCCTGACCCAGGCCTGACTCAGGCAGGCAATCGACGAAGCTCACGGTCATTCGCGGCCACTCCAGCACCCGCTCCAGCCAGACGGCGAGCGCCGGCAGAAACCGGTGGATGCGTCCAACCTGACCCGTACGGTTTCGGGCGACTTCGATGAATTCCCGCAGGCCGCGGCGTGTAGTTTCATCCCGGGCGATGGTGCGCCATGCCAGTTGGTCGCCTTGCCAGTTGGGTTGCTGGCGTATGCCGGTGGCGTCGAGATAGGCTGCCAATTGTTGGCGGTAGCCTTCCTGAAGTCGCGCATAGACCTGTGAGCGCCAGCGGGCCAGGAGCGAGGGAGATGCATCGCACTGGATTTGCACGGTGAGCGTGAAGCGCGAAGGGCCGCGGCGCGAAGCGATGATCTCGAGACTGCCGCTCGTCCCCGGTGTATCGCTTGACCGATGGTCGAGCAGCGCCGTCGGCCCGCTCGAATCGCCGGACGTCAGCGCGAACGCTACGGGCAGGGTGCCGCGCTGTCCGGCAAGCGCAATGGCGGGTGCAGGTGCCTGCGCCGGAACTGGACTCTGGCCAACCACTGCCGCAGCACCGCCGACGCTTACCCGCGCCTGCTGCGCAGGGTCGGTGCTGGCGAACAGGACCGTTGCCTGACGGGCCAGATAGCCCTCCGGCAGTGTAAGCACCAGAGCGCTTACCGGGGGGTCGGTTTCGAACACCACCGACTGTGTCTGTGTCGCTGGCGGCGGGGGTTCGACGTTGTTGACCCCGTATCGTGCGGCGAGCGTTGCGTAGTAAGCCTCCGACCCCGGCTCGATAGCGATGTCTTCGAAGGTGTCGACACCCGCCGCCGTCAATGGCATCGGGCGGTTCAGCGAGGTGCCGGACAACTGAAGGCGAGCGGCAATGAAATCGCGGGCCGGCTCCGGGATGAAGAGTTCAAGCATCAAGCGAAGGCCTACCGGCTCTATCCAGCACCGATGCACGGCATTGACCCAGCGGTAGACGCCACGGCAGCCGGTTTGCTGGCCACGGCGGTCGATGCAATGGCCGGTTTCGCTCTCAAGATCACGGCGCAGCCGTTCGCTTCGAAGGGCGCTCAGGCTGTGGGCATAACGGCGCGATGCTGAACGCGTCACGGAACGCGCCAGTGCCTCGCGAGCCTCCAGCCGTTGCCGATTGGGGACGTTCTCGGGGTTGGCGCTCTGCATCTCGTAGCCCGCAGCGGTGGCTTCTTGCGGCGGCCCGTAGGTTGTGGAGAAGTCGAGCCGGAACTGCTCGCGGATCTCTCGCTGCGCGCATTGTTCGAAGGCCTCGGAACGACCCTCCAGCAGGTCGTCGCTGGAGTACTCGCCGACGGCGACGGTCTGGGTTTGGATGTCCTCGCGCTGGCGCTCCCAGTGTCTGCGTGTCTTGCGCTCGCCGGGCATGACGTTTTCGATGTGGCCTACTTCCCCGAGTTCGTAGCGAACCAGCCGCTCCCTGACCAACTGCAATTCACCGATCGCGAACGGCAGGACACTGGGCTTGGCGGAAAGACGGTCGGGCTGTCCAGCCGGCGGCAGTGGAAAGGCCGGGCCGGGTAACACCACCGTGGCCTCTAGGACGTCGCCAAGACGGGAGGCCGACCACTGCGCCGGATCCGGAGCATTCGGGTCTTGGGTTAGGCGTTGCAACAGCGCTGCCATGACAACCGAACCGATGAGTTGGGCCAGGCCGCCCCGGTCGTAACCCGACTCGATGATCAATGCGAACAGGCTCTGCCAGGCCTGATCGCATTCGGTCGCGAACGCCGCGCTGGCCAGATAGTCGGCTATGTCCTGCCAGGTCATTCCCAGCATGCTCGTAGTGGTGTCGACGACTGACGCTAGGGTCAGCGGCCGCTGCGTCAGCAGCTTTGCTCGCAAACTGGCGAACGAGTCGAAAGGAGGTGCCAACGCGGCCGCGTCCGGCACGAACTTGCCGGCGGACGCGAGCCTGCCTTCGATGAACTGCGCGGACCGTTGCATCATCGCCTCACGCGCGTTTGGCGCTGTGCGATCGATGGCGAGAAGTTGACAGTAGAAGCGCAGATCGCCGGCCAGGCAGGTGTCGGCCCCGGGATAGCGCACGAATCGGTCAGTCGCTTGGCTCGACGGGGCGGCAGGCCAGCCTCGCAGGAAGACATAGGGAAACAGATCGCGGGCCGCCGGCCCGATGATCGCCGGCCCGATCAGAGACTCGTCATCGACCGGTTCGGGCGGAGGTATCGGCGGCGACGGCCCCTCTCGGGGGCACAGGCGTTGGTGTCTGACTTCGCCGCCGGGATAGCTCAGATAGACCAGTTCGAGCTCGCCGGCCAGGGCATCGAGCTGAAATTCGCCTTTTACCTGTTGCCGAGGGTCGCTTTCGTCGGCAGCGGAGAACTGCGCCTTCGGATGCTGAGCATCAAGCGTCGCCGGCATGATGAGCGAGTCTTTCCACCACACTTCGACCTGGCATGTTCGGGCGGTGGGCTGGCAGCGCCAGCTGATGCGCAGCGTGTCGCCGTAGCGCTGGGTGCCTTGGCAGGTATCGTTCGACATGATCTGCGCCTAGCCGTTTCCGGGTGTGGGAAAGCGCACCAGGGCAACGTTCCCGCCTGTGAAGCGCAAATCGGCAATGGTCAGCTCGTGGTCGGGGCGGTCTTTCATGAAGTTCAGCACCCCCGACAGGAAGGGAAGCGCCGATTGGCGGTGTCGAACGGCGAATGCGACTTCCGGCGTGCGGGAGTCCACCAATAACGTGGCTAGTTTCGATGTTCTAGCGTGTTTCTCCGGTTCCGGTGCCGGCCCTGTCGGGGCCAGGCTCAGCTCGACCAGATAACCGCCGTCGTGCCGGGTCCAGCGCACCAAAAGCGGCGAGTTCGGTGCGGGTCTCCAATGATCGGTGCCGGGCGGCAATGAAAGGGCCGCCGGGCTTGCGATCACCTCTGCCTCTGCCAAGGCCGACTCGGGTACTTCGGCAAGCGCAGGCGGAGCGGCTTCCTTGGCGCGCGTTGTTTTCTGTCTCATCTTTGCCATTTCGCTCTCCCTTGCGATGGTGGAACCCAGGGCGGATCGACGCCGCCCTGGGTCGTTAACGCGTCACACAGTGGTCAGTGCGTAGCCCTTCCACATCGAGCCTTCCACCCGCAGTGAACCGCCTTCCAGAACTTCGGTTTGGGTCTGGCTGATTTCCTCCTGGACCAGCCGCTGGCCCTTGTAGGTGAACTGCGCCACGACAGCGATATAGAAGCTGGACCGGACATCCTCCATGAACAGCCCGCCGGGCCAGATCACCTGCGGCGGGTAGATCGCGTCGCCATCCTTGGCGATGGTGGTCAACGTGCCGATGCCGTAGTTATTGGTGACACGCACCTCGTTCAACACCAGGTTGTTGAACTGCTGAATGATCGTGGCGCCGGTTGCACGGGTGTCCTGAGAGGTGACGCTTTCGATGGAAAACTGAGCCGTCGTTTCTGCGAACGGAACGTGAGCTGTCTCGACCGAAAGATCGGCCGGGTCGGACGGGTTGTTCGAGTACTGCGAGAAAATCTCGAAGTCGCTCGGAATCTCGATGATCTGGGTGCCGCCCGGCGGTGGCTCGGCGACCCGCCACGCGATTGTCTCGAGCGTCGGATTGAGAACCGCCTTCTTGAAGATGGCAAGACGGACGACTTCGTTGGTTCCGTTGATAAGTGTGATCTTGGACATGGTGTTGCTCCTTCAGTGGTCGATAAGGTGTCGCGTTGGACAGTCGCGAACGATTCGCTCCTTGTGTCCACCGAAACCCTTAGCATCGACCGTGCCATGCCGCGAAAGCCTGTTTTCAAGCCAGCCACGCTCGCTTTCTTGCACAGGAAGCGGGTTCTGACATGTCGGGTCGATATGGCCGACATGTCGATGCGTGGGCAGACCGGTTGCATGTTTGCCGCTGCGCACGTGCAACAGCTTAGGCAACGGTCATGAAAATGGAGCCGGGCGACGACGACGAAGTGACTCTGTCTGTTTCCGTTGACGAAGATGCAAGCGAAACGGAGCCGGGCCTGTGCGCGACCGTGCTCTGGCACTCGGACATCGAACGGATCGGCGATCAGGCGTTCTTGTCCCCGGCAGTCGGCAGTCTGGCGATTTCGCGTCGCGCTCCGATGTTTGGCGCTTGGCCGGGCGCGTCGCTCGGCTGCCGCACGCTTTCGCGTTCACCGACGTGGCTGCGACTGCTTCCGCAAGGCGGGCTGGAGATCGAGCCTGCGGCAAGCCGCATGCCCTGCTACCTGGATGGTCGCGAGCTGCGCGAGCCGATGCGACTGCCGGCCGTGCGCGTCGCGTCCGGAGTGTTGTTGCGTCTGGGAGGCTCGGTACTGCTTTGTTTGCATCGCTTCGATCCGCGTACTCAGCCCGCAGGCGATGCGGACATGCTGGGGCGTGGCGCGGCGATGGCATGCATTCGCCGCGCCGTCCTGCAGGCGGCAGCGACCGATCTGCCGGTGCTGGTCCTTGGCGAGACCGGCACGGGTAAGGAGCTGGTCGCGCAGGCCATTCATCGTCATTCCAGGCGCGCCAAAGCGCCGCTGATTGCCATCAACATGGCCACGCTTGCCGAGTCCCTGGCCGCCGTCGATCTCTTCGGTGCCAGCAAGGGCGCCTATACCGGGGCCGCTTCGGCTCGCAGTGGCCTGTTTGCCGAGGCCAGCGGGGGGACGCTGTTCCTCGACGAAATCGGCGACACGCCATCCGTGGTGCAGCCGATGCTGCTGCGCGTGCTGGAGACCGGGGAATTTCGTCCGGTTGGCGCCAGCCGGAACCAACTGGCAGATGTTCGAGTGATTGCGGCCACTGATCGCGATCTGTCCGGCGGCGGCTTCAATCAGCCTTTGCGTCGACGGCTGGAAGCCTTGTCGATCATATTGCCGCCGCTGCGTGATCGACGCGAGGATATCGGTCTGCTGTTGCGGCATTTCCTCAACGAGGCGGGGACTGGCCAACAGATGCAGGGAAAGCTTTCCGGCAGTCTTGTCGAGTCGTTGTGCCTGCACGCATGGCCGGGCAACATCCGTGAGTTGCGCAACGCTGCCCAGCGCCTCGCGCTGATGCTGCAATCCGATGATGCGGTGCCGGGGTCCGGCCTGTTTGCGGCATTGAACCTGGACCGGACCGTTGCCGCCGAGCCGGTCGTTTCCGGGCCGGTCGAACACGCCGAGAGCGCCGAAAGCGCTGCAGTGAAGCGCTATCGAGCGCCTTCGTCGGTGTCCGGCGACGAGGTGCTGGCCGTGCTGGAGGGCAGCGGCTGGCGGGTGCGCCAGGCGGCGCAGGCGCTGGGCGTTTCGCGTGCGTCGCTGTATGCGCTGATCGAGGCGCACGACACCATCCGCAAGGCCAGCGATATTCCGCGCGCCGAGCTTGAAGCCGCCATGGCCGCCGCTCCGGGCAGGCCGGAAGCGTGGGCTGCGGCCTTGCGCACACCGCGCGAGGCGCTTCGTCGATGGGTGAAATCGCTGGGTTTGTAGCGCTGCGACCCGGGTTGGACACGCGGCTGGGCGGGCGTATTGGATGTCAATGGATTGCGGGTCGCGCCGCGCCCGGTCGGCAGTCATGTCGGTTGGGTCAGAAAGCCGATGTTCGCTCGAAGCGGTTGCGTATTGCCGGCTATCATCACCGCGATGAGTAGAACCCCTTTCATCCGCAGCACTCTCGTCAGCGTGGGTCAGTCGCTGCGCGAAGCCACCGCGCAGCTGCCCGGAGACAGCCCGCGTCTGGATGCCGAGCTGCTGATGGTGCACGCGCTTGGGCGCTCGCGCAGCTGGTTGTTCGGCCACACTGACGACCGGGTGCCGCCGGAGTCGCTGGCGGCATTCGAATCGTTGATGGGGCGTCGCTGCGCCGGCGAGCCGGTCGCCCATATCCTGGGTCAGCGCGAATTCTGGTCGTTAGCGTTGGTCACAACGCCGGATACGCTCATTCCCCGCGCCGATACCGAGCGGCTGGTCGAGCTGGCTCTGGCGCGTCTGCCTCCCGGTGCGCCCGCCACTGTGCTCGACCTCGGCACTGGCACGGGAGCAGTGGCGCTGGCCATCGCCATCGAGCGACCGGCCGCGCGGCTGATCGCCACCGATGCCAGCGAAGCCGCGCTGGCGGTGGCGCGCGGCAATATCCGGCGAGTCGCGCCCGGCCGCATCGAAACCCGGCTCGGCGACTGGTTCGGCCCGGTGACCGGACTGCGCTTCGATGTCGTGGTGTCCAACCCGCCCTACATCGCCGAGCGCGACCCGCACCTCGACCAGGGCGACCTGCGCTTCGAACCACGCGCCGCACTGGCCAGCGGTCCGGACGGTCTGAGCGCCATTCGCCGCATCCTCGCCGACGCCCCCGCCCACCTCGTCGACGGCGGCTGGCTGCTGATCGAACACGGTCACGATCAGGGCGCCGCGGTGCGCAGCCTGTTCGAGAACGCCGGCCTGATGCAGATCGAAACCGCCCGCGACCTAGAACACCGCGAGCGGGTCACGCTGGGACAGTGGCGGGAGGGCGGCGTTTAGGAGCTTGTCCTGCCAACTTCCAATGGGCTTACAGCTCACCCGGCGTCGATCAACGCCTCCATCTTTCGGCGCGTCGCTTCGTCGGGCATCGGGCCGCGCGCGGCGCCGAGGTTGTCGTCGAGGTATTCCAGCGTGGCGGTGCCGGGTATGGCGGCGGTGACCGAAGGGTGGGAGACGACGTATTTCAGGACGAACTGCGCCCAACTGGCGATGCCGTAGTCGGCCGCCCAGTCGGGCAGCGGGGTATCTTCGAAGGCGCGCAGTACGCGGCCGCGACCGAACGGCAGATTGACCAGCACGGCCATGCCCCGGTCGGCGGCCAGCGGCAGGATGCGTTGGCCGGCCTCGCGGTTGTCCAGCGCGTAGTCGACCTGGATGAAGTCGAGATCCTCGTTGCGCATCACCTTTTCGAAGTCGGCGTACTGGCCTTCGAATGAGGTGCTGATGCCGATGTAGCGGATCCGGCCTGCGGCCTTCCAGTCGCGCAGCACCGGAAGCATGGCGTCCGCGCCGGACAGGTTGTGAACCTGCATCAGGTCGATGCGGTCGGTGCGCAGCCGTTTGAACGAGGCCTCCATTTCTTCGATGCCGGCTGCCGCGCTGGTTCGCCCGGCACCCACCTTGGTGGCCAGGAACAGTTTGTCCCGGTTGCCGATATCGGCGACCAGATCGCCGACCACCTGTTCGGCGGTGCCGTAGGAGGGCGCGGTATCGATCAGTCTGCCGCCCATCTTGGCAAACCGATCAAGCACGGCGCGAAGTTCGGTTCGTTCGGCGTCGTCGACGCCCACGCTGTAGCGCCGCGCCGTACCGATGCCGATCATCGGAATGTGCTCGCCACTGGACGGGATGGCGCGGCTGACCAGCGCCGAATCGATCGCTGGATTGGCCGCAAGCAGGGGCCGGGACCACGGCCAGAGAGCGATCCCGGCGCCAAGGCTCAACCCTGCCTGCAGCAGGGTGCGACGGGTGTTCGAAGTGGTGTTCATGACGCGCCTCCCCGTTTCGACCATCGATGGGCCAATAATGAACCTGTTACGGGAAGATGACAAAGCCGGCGCACAGGGCTGCGCCGCCGTTCTTGAGTCCAGATCGGGGATAGCCTGCGGTGGCTGGCCTTGCCCGAGGGCTTGGGGCAACGGGAAGTGGCGAACCGGGTCTGGCGGAGATCAAGGACGCGCAGCCGAATACCCAGGCCAGCGGCCCAGGATCGCCCGCTCGATACCCGCTGCATCCAGCCCAGCCTCCGCCAGCAGTTGGTCGCGCGAGGCGTGCGCCTGGAAGCGGTCGGGCAGACCCAGGGTGAGTACCGGGGCGGCGATGGCGCTGGCCTGAAGCCACTCCAGCACGGCACTGCCGGCACCGCCACCGACCACGTTGTCCTCCAGAGTCACCAGCCCGTGGTGGCTGGCGGCCAGTTCGGCAATCAGGCCGGTGTCCAGCGGTTTGACGAAGCGCATGTCGACCACGGTAAAGCCGAACCGCTCGGCCACGTCGAAGGCGGCGGACAGCGGCGCGCCGAACGCCAGCAGCGCCAAGCCGGCGCCGGATTTCACCGTGCGCGCCTTGCCGATCGGCAGCGGGTCGAGGTTCGCAGACAGGGCAGCGCCCGGACCGCGACCGCGCGGGTAGCGCACCGCCGCCGGGCCGAGGTGGGCAAAGCCGGTGCTGAGCAGGGCGCGGCATTCCTGCTCGTCCGATGGTGTCATCAGCACCAGGTTCGGAATGCAGCGCAGAAAGCTCAGGTCGAAGGCGCCGGCGTGGGTCGGGCCGTCAGGGCCGACCAGGCCCGCGCGGTCGATGGCGAACAGCACGTCGAGGTTTTGCAGGGCCACGTCGTGGATCAGCTGATCGTAGCCGCGCTGTAGGAAGGTGGAATAGATCGCCACGACCGGTTTGGCGCCCTCGCAGGCCAGCCCGGCGGCCAGGGTGACGGCGTGTTGTTCGCCGATGGCGACATCGAAATAACGCTGCGGAAAGGTCTTCGAGTAGCGCACCAGGCCGGAGCCCTCGCGCATCGCCGGGGTGATAGCCACCAGCCGCCGGTCGGCCTCGGCCATGTCGCACAGCCAGTCGCCGAACACGTCGCTGTAGGTGGGCGCAGCGGCAGCGGGAGGCTGCACGCCGACGCCGGGATCGAACGGACCGACGGCGTGATAGCCGATCTGATCCTGCTCGGCCGGCGCGTAGCCCTTGCCCTTGACGGTTACCACATGCATCAGCTGCGGCCCGCGCTGGCTCTTTGCGCGGGTCAGTGCGGCAAGCAGGGCGGGCAGGTCATGGCCGTCGACCGGCCCGCTGTAGGCGAATCCCATGGCCTCGAACAGGGTCGAGGGCTGAAACATCCCGGCCCACTGGTCTTCCCAGCGCGGGTAGTCGGCGGCGTCGGGCGACACGGCGCGTTGGCGTGCGCCATTGCGGTCGAACAGCCGGCTCAGGCCGCCGACATTCTCCGAGATCGACATCCGGTTGTCGTTGAGCACCACCAGAAAATCCAGCGCCGGATCGATGCCGCCGGCGTGGTTGAGCGCTTCGTAGGCCATGCCGGCGGTCATCGCGCCATCGCCGATCACCGCCACCACCTTGCGCGGGTCGCCGCGCTCGCGCAGCGCCAGCGCCATGCCCAGCGCGGCCGAGATCGAGGTCGACGAATGGCCGACGCCGAAGCAGTCGTATTCGCTCTCTTCGCGGCTGGGAAACGGCGCCAGGCCGCCGCGCTGCTTGATGGTGGCGATCCGGTCGCGCCGCCCGGTGAGCATCTTGTGCGGGTAGCACTGGTGCCCGACATCCCAGACCAGCCGGTCGTGCGGGGTATCGAACAGCCAATGCAGCGCGACGGTCAGTTCGACCACGCCCAGGCCGGCCGCGAAATGGCCACCGGCCCGGGCCACGCTGTCGATCAGGCAGGCGCGCAGTTCACCGGCGAGCGCGGGCAGTTGGGCAGCATCGAGCTTTCGCAGGTCTGCCGGGAAATCGATTTCCGCCAGCTGCGGATAGCGCCGGGCATCGAATCCGGGGGTGAGAGCCTGGGTCATCGCTCAATTGTCGGCGCTGGCCGGTGCAGTCACAAGGACGGAGAGGCCCGGCGACAGGCGCTGCCGAGTCGGCATGGCCGACAGACTCCTGGCTGGTAGGGGCGATGCGATGGAATGGCAATCGGTCGCAGGGCGTGACTGGCGGCTGCGTGGCGGAAAGCTGTGGGGCAAGGCGGGATGAAGACCCGCCCGATCGCAGGACGCGATCGGGCGGAGCCAACAGGCGGAAGTTACGGGCACAGCCCCATGCTGCCGCTTGCGTCCAGCGTCAGGCTGGTGCCGGTCACACCGCTCACACAAAAGTTCACCGTCACACTGCCCTTGGCGGTGCTGCTGGTGGTGAACATGGCCACGCCCTGGGCGTCGGTCGCTCGGGTCTGGGTTTCATTCCAGGTTCCGGAGAATCTGCCAGTTACCGACGCATGCGCCACCGATTGCCCGAGATTGTCAAGCAGCCTCACGGTGGCGGTGCCGAACTTGGAGCCCTGGCCGGCATTGAGCGTCCCGGTGACGACCTCACTGACAACGAACGAGGTCGCCTCGCCGCCATCGGTCACCGAGACCATCGCTGCATGAACGTCCGTGGCACCGCTGTTGTCGGTCACTGTCAAGGTTACGGTGTAATCGCCAGCCGCAGCGTAGCTGTGGTTGACGGTCACGCCGACCGCGCTGTTTCCGTCGCCAAAGTCCCAAGCGCGACTGACGATGGTTCCGGTGCTGCCACTGCCATCGAAGCTGCAATCAAGGCTGGTGCAGTTGAATTCGAAACTGGCCGTCGGTGGGCTGACACCGCTGTCATCGTCAGCGCCCAAAATTGCAATATTGTCGATGACGTAGGTATCTCCGGTAAACGCATCGGGGTCAATCAGAAAGATGATTGAATCGACCTCCGCGTCGCCGGTGCCGCCGTCGATTCGATCCAGCAGCCGGAAGCGCAGCGTCTGCAAGCCATTGGCATGCTCGATGATAGCTTCATACGAACTGTGTCGGCCTTGGGGGAAGTTGTCTGGACGCGCGACTGCGCCGTTTTCCAGTTGCACCAGCACTTGCTTTCCGATCAGCGCCGGGTCGGTGACGTTGAAGTCCATTACAAACGCCTTGTCGCCGGTGATGAACGGCGCGGCATCGGGAATCGCCGCCGTGTCCGCCGCGAATACGTCCCACCGGGAAGCACTGTTGCGTGTGTAGGTCAAAACGCCGCCGGAAATCGCCGCATTGCCGTCAAAAAACGTGTAGGTGATGTTGCTGGTGCCATCGAAGTCATCCAGCACGGTTTCCACACCGTGATCCGGCTCGACAAACACGGCAACTTCCAACGGTTGCGAACCGCAGCTACTGTCCACCGTGACCGCAACAACTCCCGAACTGGCACCGGTAAAGTCGACCTGCGCGCTGGAGCTGCCCTGCCCGGAAACCAGCGTCGCGCCTGGTGGGACGCTCCAGGCATACGAGCCGTTCGAACCGGTTTCGCCAATCACGGTATAACTGGCGACTTTTCCGGGAGCCACGATGTTCGGACCGTCTATCGCTGCCTGGCCCATGTCGTAGACGCGCACATAGTCGACCAGCATGTCCACCGGGAAGATCGAATCGTCCACCGCGCCGCCCAGTGTGCCGCCCACAGCAACGTTGAGCAGGAAGTGATACTGGTAATTCTCGAACGTCCATTGGTTTGGATCGGCCATATCCCCCGGGGTTTTCACCGAATAAAGAACGTCGTCCAGGAACCAGCGGATTTCGAATGGTGTCCACTCGATCGCATAGATGTGGAAGTCGTCCGACCACTTGCCCGGCTGCGTCAGAATGTGATTGCCGGTGAACGAATTATCCGGCCACGGATCTCCGAAGTGAATGGTTCCAAAGGCAATCATCGAAGCCTTGCCGGTCGACTCCATGATGTCGATTTCGCCGCTGGTGGGCCAGCCAACGCTGGGATCGGTCGGTAGCATCCAGAACGCGGGCCAGAGCCCCTGGCCTTCGGGAATCTTGATGCGGGCTTCGAAGCGGCCGTTCGTCCATTCACCGCTGCCCGGCATATTGGCTGTGCGCAGGCGCGCTGACGTATAGGTTTTCGCCCGGACTCGCTCGCGCTTTGCGGTGATCTTCAAAACTCCGTCGGCGACGGTGGCATTCGCAGCCTTGTAGTACTGAAGCTCATTATTGCCCCAGCCACAGAGGCCCTCGGCACAGCCGTCGCCGACCTGAAGCTCCCACTTGTTGGTATCCACCTGCGTGCCGTCGAACTCGTCGCTCCAAAGCAGTGTCTTGCACGACTGCGCCGCAGCGGCACCGGCGAACAGGATCAGTGCCAGAGCGCCGATCATACGGGTCCCTGGTTTTACTATGGCGAAATTAAATTGCTTCATGGTTGCTACCCCTCCCCTGCGCATTGCTGCTGGGCCGTGATTGCCCAGAGCCCGCGTGTGAATGCCGTGAACGGAAACCGGCCCGGGTGGTCACGACCACCGTCCCGGCCGGGCAAAGAACTGCATGCGGCAAATCCCGGTTAGCGAACGACTGCCCCCCGGATCCCGGGTTGAATTAGGGTTTCCCGACCGCTAAATGCGATGGGAGTAAGCCAATGCAACTTTATGGCAGCGCTGTCAATGTAGTCAACTGCAGGCAGGCTTGTAAGTCACTTGAGGCGGTCCGTCACTTGAGGCGGTCGACGGATACCGTGCCTTTCTGGCCCGCGAAAACAGCCCGAAGTCGATGCGCCAGTCTTCGATCTACCGGCTGGCGCGGCTCCAGCTGTATCGCCTGTTGCGATTCGAGGACGCGGTCGCCACCTTGGAAAGCATGACCGGCGAGTTTCCGACCGATCCGCGCGGCTGGATCACGCTTTCCGAAGCATATGGCCAGATCAACGATCAAACCCGGCGCAACGCGGCGCTGCGGCAGTATCTGAAAGTCGGCAAGCCGAGGAATCGGCGCGACGAAGAGACCATGCATTCGGTGCGCGAGTATCTGGCGACTCAGCCTGACCCCGAGGCTGCACGATAATCCGCGGGCTCGGCGCATGGCCCGGAAAGCTCAGGCCTGCGGTCGCGCCCGCTTGGGGAGGTGGCTTTTGAGGAAGGCCATCTGGTCGGCCAGGATGTGCCGGTTGGACAGGATCAGGTGCTCCACCCAGCTTGGCCGGTAAGGCACCGCCAGCAGGCGCATGCTGGCCTGTTGCGGGGTGCGGCCGCCCTTGCGCGAATTGCAGTGGAAGCAGGCGGTTACCACGTTTTCCCAGATGTCCCGGCCACCGCGCGAGATCGGTACGACGTGGTCGCGGGTCAGATGCGGGCGCGAGAACTCGTTGCCGCAGTACATGCACAGATGGCTGTCGCGGGAAAACAGCGCGGTATTGGTCAGCGTCGGCGAGGGCGGGCGCGTGCCCGGCCGGGCGTGGCCGCGCGCGGCGATGATCGGGTGCAGGCGGATGATGCTCTGCTCGCCCGACAGCCGGCTGGTGCCGCCGTGCAGGGTCAGACAGGGGTCGCCGAGCGTCCAGAGCACGGCTTCGCGCACGTACAGGCAGGCAGCTTCCTGCCAGGTGATCCAGTCCATGATCCGGCCGTGGGCATCGAGCGAGAGCAGGCGCGGCATTGGCCGCTCGTCAGCGAGGCGGGCAGGGTCCGCCAGCGGGTTCTGGGCGGACGACACGATCGACAGGCGGGGGCCGTGAGTGTCCATTTGGCCAAGCATAGCCCATGTTTGCGACGCGCGGGTGTCGAACGCGCGGGTGCCGCAATTCAGCCCAGCGGCTTTGCCAGACGAAGGATATCGGTGTGGAAGCCGAAATCGTCGTACAGCTTGCGGGCGCGCTCGTTGCCGGGGAACACCGAAAGCGTCAGTCGCTCGCACTGGTGCTCACGCGCGAAGCGTTCGGCGTACTCGAGCAGTGCCCGGCCCAACCCCTTGCCGTCCCAGCCCTTGGCGATCACCAGGTCGGAGACATGACAGTTGCTGCGGCCGGAGAAGAAGTCGCTGCTGATCTGGATGTGCAGAAAACCTGCGCGCTGGCCTTCGTCGGTTTCGGCAACGAACAGGAAACTGCCCGGCATGTCGTCGTCGAGGTGCCTTCGCAGATCGCGACGGATGCCTTCGGTGACCTCGATCCGCTTGCGTCCCTTGGGCAGTTCGAAATCGACGAAGCGTGGAACCAGAGCGAGGATGAAGTCATCATCGCCAGGTTCCGCCGCACGCATCATGAGCTCGGTGTCGCCGGCCTGGATGTGCATAAAGCCATTATGGGGCGTGGGTGGGAAGTCATAGCCTAACCCAGCCCGCAGGCAATGCAAGCTCGACGGGGCGTGCGGATTCGCCGACGCATCGACTCAGTCGGAAGCGGCCTGTTTCCGGTCGGCCATCCCGCCGGTCGCGCCGATGTGTTGGTGCAGAAAATCGGCCAGCCGGCGATAGTGATCGATCCGGTTGGCTTCTACGAACAAACCGTGGCCTTCGCCGCGATAGACATGCGTGGTCACCCTGCCGCCGGCGGCGCGCAGGGCCTTGTCCATGGCGCGGGTGTGGGCGACGGGCGCGACCTCGTCCTGATCGCCAGCGGTCAGCAGCACCGGAATCCGGATCCGGTCGGCGAGCCGGTTGGGGGAGTAGGACTCCAGATCGTCGCGACCGATTGCCGCTTCGTAGTAGTTCTGCGCCCAGCGCACACCGGCCGTGTTGCCGGTGCTGAAGATCATCGGCAGGTCGTACACGCCCACATGGCCCGATGCGCAGCGATACAGTCCGGGTTCCTTCGCCGCGCCCATCAGCGCGGCATAGCCACCATAGCTGGCGCCGTGGATGCAGATGCGATCCGGATCGGCGATGCCTTCGGCGATCGCCCAGCGGGTGGCGTCGGTCAGATCGTCCTGCATCGCCCGGCCCCACTGCCGATAGCCGGCCAGCAGGAAGGCGCGACCGTAGCCACCGGAGCCCCTGAAATTGACCTGCAGGACGGCGTAACCATTGGCGGCCAGCCATTGGACGGTGGCGTCGAAGCGCCACTCGTCGCGCTCACCGATGGGTCCGCCGTGCGGGTAGATCACCAGCGGCAGATTCTTCTCGGGTCCACCCGGCGGCAGCGTCAGATAGCCGTTCAGCGATGTACCGTCGCGCGCGGTGAAGCGAAACGGGCGCATGGCCGCCATCTGCTCAGGATCGATGCGCTGATTGCGAGCCATCACGAAGTTCGCTTTCTTCGCCGCGAACTCAAACAGATAGACATCGCCCGGATTGCGGTCGCTGTGGGTGACGATCAGGCCCAACCGGCCGTCGCTGCTGGCCTGGCCGAGCAGCACCGACTGGCCGGGAAAGCTGGCCTGCAGGCTCCGGTGCAGCCGGGTGAGTTCGCCTTCCGGTTCAAGGTACTCGATGCGCGGCAGGCCATCGAGGAAAGCAACGGCGAACGGCGCGCCGTCGAACGGAGACAGCAGCAGCCGATGCACGTCGGTGTCGTCGTCGCGCGCCACCGGCTGTTCGGCGAGTTGGCCATCGACCACGGTGTACAGCCCATCCGGGCCGCTGGCCCCTTCGACCTGCAAGTAGGCGGTTCGATTGTCGGTGGAGAAGGCGAGCGGAAACATCCGCCGGCCGCTGACCGACTCGTCGTTGAGCAGACGCCATTCGGCCTCGTCGTGATCGCGCTGGTAGACGTGCTGGACATTGTCGGTATCGGAACCCCAGGCGAAGCGCACGCGATTGGCGTGATCGGTGAGAAACCGCGCGTTGGCCACCGGCGCGGTGGCCACCAGCACGCGGTTGCCGGAGCGGACATCGATGCGTTCCACGCGACTGAACGGCAGTCGCCGGCCGCTGAATTGCTGAACGCTGATCAAAGCGAATTGCGGTTGGTCGGGGAGCGCCTTGATGATGCGCGCAGACACCGATTCGGACTTCGTCTGTTTGACGCGGGTGAAGTTCGATGCGCCCTTGCCGGCGCGAAAGCCGATCAAAGAGGCGCGCCCGTTGCCGTCGACGTCGATCGCGAACAATTCGCCCGTCGATTGAGGGGTCTTGAGCTGGCCGAAGCGCTCGCCGATCGAGTACACGATGCGATCCGGGCCAACCCATTCGAAATCCTCGATATGAATGTCCCGGCCATGCTGGATCGAACCCAACTGCTGCCCGTCGGAAAGTCGGACCATGGCCAGTGCGGTCCGATCGGCCAACGGCACGGTCAGGGCCAGATACTCACCCGTCGGCGAAAGCCGGATGTCCTCGAACTTGTCCAGACCGACCAGGTCCTCCACCGGCAGCGATTCTGCAATTGCCGGCTGCAAGAACAGGGCTGCAAGTGTGAAAGACAGTCGCCGGATCAATCGCGTGAGACCGCTGAGCAGGGTGAGCATAGTTGTGTCCTTCGCCAATTGGCAGTCGTTTCCGTGACCCTCGGCGCTTGCGTCGGGCGCGTAAATACTACACCGGTGGGTTAATGAAGTGCCGCAAGTCACGCAGCGGAAGGGTCGCCCGAATCCGGTTCAGCAGGTGCTCACCGCAGGCATGGTGAAGTCGGCGGGCGGTGCGCTGCCGAACGCGCCCGCACCACGCCTCGGCGATGACGAGGCAGCGCCGATAACCCCGGAAAGGATCGCACGTGCGAGTGAAGAGCTGCCGTCTTGCCGTCGTTTTCGCGCTGGTTTTCGCCGTGTCCGCTTCGGCTGGCAACGCCAGGCCGGAGTCGCCCGAATGGCCAGTTGCGCCCGATGCTGTCAACGAACCCGATGCCCTCACTCCGATACTGGAAACCGTGGTGGTCAGCGGCGAACAGCCGGGGCCTGGGCTGTGGCGGGTCAGCGACGCGCAGGGCCATGAGCTGTGGATTCTCGGCAGCCTCTCGCCTCTGCCCAAGCGGATGCGCTGGAATCCCGACAAGGTCGAACGCATCATGGAGCGCGCCGATGCGTTGCTCGAGGAACCCGGCGCGTCGATCAGCGCCGATGTGGGGTTCTTCGGAGGTCTCGCGCTGCTGCCGGCGGCGATGAAGGCGCGCAACAACGCCGAGGGCGAGCGGCTCGAAGAGGTGCTGCCGGCGGACCTGTATCGCCGATGGCTGGTGTTGAAGGAGCGCTATCTCGGCCGCGATCGCGCGGTCGAAAAGCGTCGCCCGATACTGGCGGCAAACACCCTGTTCGAGAAAGCGCTGGACCGGCATCGCCTCAAGGAAGACGATCAGGTCTGGCCGGTGCTGCGCAAGCTGGCCAAGCGCCACGATGTCGAGCGGGTCGCTGTCAGGGTAGACATAAAGCTCTCGGAGCCAAAGAAGACGCTGAAGGAATTCTCGCGCACCGGTCTGGACGACTTCGACTGCTTCGAAACCACGCTGGCCCGCCTGGAGACCGACTTGGACGGCATGAAGGCGCGCGCCAATGCCTGGGCGGTCGGTGACCTGGAAACGCTGGTGGCGCTGCCGTATCCCGAGCAGGATCGCGCCTGTTCCGACGCGGTGCTGCACAGCGCGGTGGCCGAACAGCAGGGCTTTTCCGACTTGCGCGGGCGGATTCGCGCCCGGTGGATGGAAGCCGCGCAGTCGGCGCTGGCCAGCAACCAGGTCACCCTGGCCGTGCTGCCGATGCGCACCCTGGTGCGCGCCGACGGATTGCTCGCCGAGCTGGTCGCGCTGGGCTATACGGTCGAGCCGCCACGCTGAGCGCAGGGCGGCGCTAGCCGTCCGGTCAATGGCCTGGCCGAATGCGCCCGGCATCGTCCGGCATGGGACCGGCGCAATAAGCCGGTCCCGCCAGCGTCAGGCCCACTCGATCCTTCAATCGAAGTGCTCGGCCGCGAGGTTCATCAGGCTGGCCGCGCCGGCATTGAAAGCCGCAGAGTGGGCATCGCAGCGCGGCAGGATGCGTGCGAAGAAGAATCGTGCGGTCTCGCGCTTGGCCGCCTTTGCGCCGGCCGACGCGCTGCCGGCTTCGGATGCGACGACCGCACTGGCCCACCAGAACGCCAGCAGCACGTAACCGGTGTAGAACAGATAGTCGTAGGCTGCGGCGCCCACTTCCTCCGGGTTGCTCATCGCCTTGTGCGCCAGGCGCATGCTCAGGCGCGCCAGGTCGGCCTGCTTTTCGCGCAGCGGCTTGATGAACTCGGCAACCGCCGGATTCGACCCGTGGTCGCGGCAGAACGCATCCAGCATGGCAGCGGCCTGTTTGAGGCCGGCACCCTGCTGCTGAATCACCTTGCGGCCCAGCAGGTCGAGCGCCTGAATGCCGGTGGTGCCCTCGTAGATCGTCGTGATGCGAGCATCGCGGGCCAACTGCTCCATGCCCCATTCGCGGACATAGCCGTGCCCACCGAACACCTGGAGAGCGTGATAGGTGCATTCCACGCTCCACTCGGTCAGGCAGGCCTTGACCACCGGAGTGAGGAAGCTCAACAGCGCGTCGGCCTTCTTGCGTTCGTCCTCATCGGTGCTGCGTTCGATGACATCGACCAGGGTCGCGGCGTGCAGCGCCAGCAGACGCGAACCCTCGCCGAGCGCCTTGCAGGTCAGCAACATGCGGCGAATGTCGGGGTGCACGATCAGCGGGTCGGCCGGCTTGTCCGGAAACTTCGGGCCCGACAGCGAGCGCATCTGCAGGCGGTCGCGGGCGTAGGCCAGGGCGTTCTGATACGCCCGGTCGATCAGGCCCAAACCCTGGATGCCAACCGCGAGGCGAGCGGTGTTCATCATGGTGAACATCGCCGCCAGCCCGCGATTGGGCTCGCCGATCAGATAACCCTCGGCGCCGTCGAAATTCATCACGCAGGTGGCCGAGCCATGGATGCCCATCTTGTGTTCGATGGCGCCGCAGCGCACAGCATTGCGCTCACCGGCATTGCCGTCGCGGTCGACTTTCATCTTGGGCACGATGAACAGCGAAATGCCCTTGGTGCCGGCCGGCGCATCGGGCAGTCGGGCCAGCACCAGGTGAACGATGTTGTCGGTCAGGTCGTGCTCGCCGGCGGTGATGAAGATCTTGGTGCCGGTGACCGAATGGCTGCCATCGGCGTTCGGCTCGGCGCGGGTTTTCAGCAGGCCCAGATCCGAGCCGCAGTGCGGTTCGGTCAGGCACATGGTGCCGGTCCAGCGGCCCTCGACGATGGGCTTGAGAAAGGCATGCTTCTGCCAGTCCTCGCCGTGATGCTTGAGCGCCTCGGTCGCGCCGTGCGACAGCAGCGGGTAATTGCCCCAGGCCAGGTTGGCCGCGTCGATCATTTCCTTGAGCGCCGCACCCAGCGATTCGGGCAGATGCTGGCCGCCGAATTCCTCCGGCGCGGTCAGGCCGGCCCAGCCGCCTTCGACGAACTGATCGTAGGCCGCCTTGAAGCCAGTTGGCGTGCCGACATCGCCGGTTTCCTTGTCGAACCGGCAGCCTTCGCTGTCGCCGACCGCATTCAGCGGCGCCAGCACCGATTCGTTGAACCGGGCTGCCTCGTCGATGACCGCGTCGATCAGCTCTCGCTCCAGCGGCATGCCCAGCCGGGCATACAGCGCATCGACCTTGAGCACGTCGAACAGAGCAAAACGGATATCGGCCACCGGGGCCTTGTAGGTGTTCATGAACTTCTCCGGGATGTCAGTGTTGGAATGTGTTCGGGTTGCCGTTCAGCGGGTCGCTCAGCGCAGTACGTCGGTCACTCCCGGTGCCGGGCTGAGCACGCCCTGGAATTCCTGGGGCCAGCGACCGCGCGGCTGGAGGGCCGTCACTTCGCCGGTGATCTGGTAGCGGACGGAACGACCTTCGGCGATCGCGGCACGCAGGGCCTGGCTGGCCATCGGGTCGGGTTGCAGCGTGTAGGCAAACGGCTCGGCGGTGACCGGCCCCATGCCTAGATCGGTGCTGATGGCGATCGTGCCGGCCATCTGCCCTTCGACCTGGAGCTGAAGATCCATCGTGCCGTAGCGGACCGAGACGGTGCTGAAGTTGGTCAGGCGCACGGTCAGCTGCCAGTTGCCGTCCGGCAGCAGGCGCAACTCCTGGAGGCTGGTCTGCGGTGGCCAGACCCGGTCGGGCAGGCCGCCGGTATTGATTCCGCCGCCGCAAGCGGACAGCAGAACAGTGAAACACAGCAGCGTAAACAACCGCATTGGGCGCATGTGAAACCATCCGTCGGCGAATGGAGAAGCAGGATAACAGGCCGTCGCTCGCCACGACTGTCGTCCGGTGCGGCTTCGGGGCAGCGGTTCAGCCCCCGCTTGGCCGCTGCAAAGGGCCTTCATCCAGGAATTTTGCCATCTGAGTGCGATAACCATGCCAATCGTCACATGACCGCAGCGTCGGGAGTGGGCAGTATCAGTGCTCCCGCTATCGAAGTGCTGCTCTCGCCGCCCCGCTGCCGCCTTGTCCGGCCGCCGGGCAAGGTCGATCCGGGCTGACCGCCCTCCACCGGAGTACCGCAATGGACAGACGCAATTTCATTACCATCACCGGGCTGACCGCTGCCGGACTGATGATCCCGCTGCCCGGCCGCCTGATCGCCGCCGAAGCGCTGGTCGATGGCCGCATCGATGTCGCCATCAAGAAAGCCCTGGCTGACCGCGCCCTGGCCGCCGCCACCGCCGCCGGTGCCAGCTACTGCGATGTGCGCATCGGCCGGTATCTGAACCAGTTCGTGGTGACCCGCGAGGACAAGGTCCAGAACATCGTCAATACCGAGTCGATCGGCGCCGGCGTGCGGGTGATCGCCAACGGCACCTGGGGCTTCGCCGCCACCGACACGCTCACGCCCGACGCCATCGCGGCGGCTGCGGTACAGGCGGTGGCGATCGCCAAGGCCAACGCCATCATCCAGACCGAGCCGGTGCAGCTGGCGCCGGTCAAGGGCGTGGGCGAGGTGAGCTGGCAGACGCCGATCAAAAAGAACGCCATGGAAGTGCCGGTCAAGGAAAAGGTCGACCTGCTGCTGTCAGCCAACGCCGCCGCGCTGGCGGCTGGCGCCAACTTTGTCAATTCAACGCTGTTTCTGGTCAACGAGCAGAAATATTTCGCCTCCACCGACGGCAGCTACATCGATCAGGACGTACACCGCATCTGGGTGCCGATGCAGGTCACCGCAGTCGATCAGAGCAGCGGCAAGTTCCGCTCCCGCTCGGGCTTCGGCTCGCCGATGGGCATGGGCTACGAGTATCTCGATGCCGACCCGGCCGAGCGCGTGGAAATGCCCGGCGGCGCGGTCGCCTATCGGTATTCCTACAACATCGTCGAAGATGCCGCCGCCGCGGCCCGCCAGGCCCGCGAGAAGCTGACCGCACCGTCGGTCAAGCCCGGCAAGTACGATCTGGTTCTCGATCCGGATCACCTCTGGCTGACCATCCATGAGTCGGTCGGTCATCCGCTGGAACTGGACCGCGTACTCGGCTACGAGGCCAACTTCGCCGGCACCAGCTTTGCCACCCTCGACAAGCGCGAGGCCGGTTTCCGCTACGGCAGCGACAACGTCACCCTGTTCGCCGACAAGGTCCAGCCGCACAGCCTCGGCGCGGTCGGTTACGACGACGAGGGTGTGCCGACCAAGCGCTGGGATCTGGTCAAGGACGGCATTCTGGTCGACTACCAGAAGATCCGCGATCAGGCCCACATTCTGGGTCAGACCGAGTCCGACGGCTGCTGCTATGCCGATTCCTGGTCCAGCGTGCAGTTCCAGCGCATGCCCAATGTCTCGCTGGCGCCGGGCAAGACGCCACTGACCCCGGAAAAAATGATCGCCGATGTCGAAAACGGCATCTACATCATCGGCAACGGCTCGTTCTCGATCGATCAGCAGCGCTACAACGCCCAGTTCGGTGGTCAGCTGTTCTACGAGATCAAGGACGGCAAGATCACCGGCCAGATCGAAGACGTGGCCTATCAGATGCGCACGCCCGAGTTCTGGAATGCCTGCGCAGCGATCTGCGATGAAAGCGACTACCGCATCGGCGGTTCGTTCTTCGACGGCAAGGGCCAACCCTCGCAGGTGTCGGCGGTCTCGCACGGCTCGTCGACCGCGCGATTCAACGGCATCAACGTCATCAACACCGCGCGCAGCCTCGGCTGACCCGACCGCTCAGGAGAATTTCCAATGGCAATGTTCAACGAATCCGAAGCCCGGGCCATCCTCGAAAAGACCATCGGTTTTTCGACCGCCGACGAATGCACCGCCTCGCTCAACGGCGAGATCGAGGGCAATGTCCGGTTCGCCCGCAATACCGTCTCGACCAGCGGTCTGGTCGATCAGACCACGCTCGCCGTGCAGGTCGCCTTCGGCAAGCGCGTCGGTACCGCCACCATCAACCGTTTCGATGATGCCTCGCTGGAGCGGGTCGTGCGTCGCGCCGAAGAACTGGCCCGGCTGGCGCCGGAGAACGAGGAGTTCATGCCGGCCGTGGGCAAGCAGACCTATGCGGCCACGCCGACCTTCGTGAAGGCCACCGCCGATATCACCCCGGAGTTCCGCTCCCAGGTCGCCGCCGATTCGATCAAGCCGTGCCGCGAGCAGGACCTGGTCGCCGCCGGGTTCCTGTCCGATACCCGGGGCTTTGTCGCCACCGCCAACAGCAACGGCAATTTCGGCTACCAGACGCTCACCAGCATGGACTACACCTGCACCGTGCGCACCGCCGACGACGCCGGTTCGGGCTGGGTAGCCCGCAATCTGGCCGACGCCTCAAAGTTCAGCGCGAGCAGCGAGATCCGCACCGCAATCACCAAGGCCAAGGGCTCAGCCGAGGCCCGGGCGCTGGAGCCGGGCAAGTACACCGTGGTGCTTGAGCCGGCCGCCGTGTCGGGGCTGCTGATGTTCATGCTGTTCGGTTTCGACGCCCGCCAGGCCGACGAAGGCCGCAGCTTCCTGTCGAAAAAGGGCGGCGGCAACCGGCTGGGCGAAAAGCTGTTCGACGAGCGCGTCAATGCCTTCGCCGACCCGGCCAATGCCGATGTTCCGGTGCTGCCCTGGGACAACGACGGGCTGGTCCGCGACCGTCGTCCGATCATCGAGAACGGCGTGGTCAAGCATCTCAATTATTCACGTTACTGGGCCAAGAAGCAGGGTATCGACCCGGTGCCGCAGCCGGGCAACATCATCATGGCCGGCGGCGAGAAGACCACCGAAGAGCTGGTCGCTTCCACCCGCCGCGGCATTCTGGTCACCCGCACCTGGTACATCCGAATGGTCGATCCGCAGACCGTGCTGCTGACCGGCCTGACCCGCGACGGTACGTTCTACATCGAGAACGGCGAAGTGAAGTATCCGGTCAAGAACTTCCGCTTCAACGAGTCGCCGGTGATCATGCTCAATAACATCGAGGAGCTGGGCAAATCGATCCGCATCAACGCCGGCGCGGGCGTCGGTGGCGGGCAGGGTATCGCGATGATGGTGCCGGCCTTGAAGGTGCGCGATTTCACCTTCACCTCGCTGTCGGACGCGGTCTGATCGGGACATGGATCGGCGCCGCTTCATCGGCTCGCTGGGGCTTGGCGCCGGTGGCGCGCTGCTGGGGAACCCCCTGGCAGGCGCCGCCCGCGCGGCCGACGCGGAGTACGATTTCTGGTTCACCCGGCTCATGTACGAGTCGGGTAACTGGGATGTCGATGAGCGGATGCCGGCCAATCTGATCACCTCGCTGATCGACTACACGCCGCTGCGCGTCGACCCGACCGAGCACGTGCTCGCCCTGGCCGATCCGCGCATGCTCACCGCGCCGTTCTGCTACATGGCCGGCCACAAGCTGGTCGAGTTCAATCCCGATGAGCGGCGCAATTTCGAGGCCTACGTGCGCAACGGCGGCTTCGTGTTCGCCGACGACTGCAACCATGACATCGATGGCCTGTTCGCCCGTTCGTTCGAGTCGCAGATGGCCGATATCTTCGGCCGCGATGCCCTGCGCAAGTTGCCCAACAGTCACCCCATCTACTCCAGCTTCTTCCGTTTCGACGGCCCGCCGACCACCAGCTTCGAGCTCAACGGCTGGGGCGACGATCTGGTCCACGACTATCTGAAGGGCATCGAGATCGATGGTCGGCTGGGCGTGCTCTACAGCAACAAGGACTACGGCTGCGAGTGGGACTACGACTGGCGCAACAAGCGCTGGCTGGCCGAGGACAACACGAAGTTCGGGGTGAATATCGTCATGTACGCGTTGACGGCTTGACTGGCCGTGGCGCGCGGCGATGCGGGGTTGGTCGATCGTTGGGATGCTGTAGTGGGCTCCGGCAAGCGGTTTCGGGCTTTTTTGGGGTGTTGGGGAGGGGTGGCTTGGGCTGGGGCTTTTGGGTTTGAGCGTGAGAGTTTTTGCGGACGTTTTCTGGTTTTTCAGATCAAGAGCTTTCGCAGGCCCTTCGGGCCTACGAGTCACCTTTCTTTGCTTGCCCAAAGAAAGGTAACCGAAAGAAAGGGCACCCCGATGGAGCGCCCTACGGGCCACCTGCCCTTCGGGTGCGCGTCGGACGGGTGGGGTTTGCTGACGGCACCTCCGTGTGCCGGCAGCAAACGGGCGCGCGTCGTGCGCGCCCCC
>JAXMJH010000107.1:0-5643 GCA_034376725.1 Lysobacteraceae bacterium
GCCGGCAGCAAACGGGCGCGCGTCGTGCGCGCCCCCCTTTGGGCTGATCCACCCAACCGCCGCCGCTCCATAGGGGCCCCAGTCAGCGGCCTTCCTGGCCGCCAGAGCCAAAGCGTCGCGATGCTCAGCATTTGCTCTTGCTCCTGCTTCTGCGGCCACGATGGCCGCCCTATGGGGCCCCTCGGACGCGGCGAGTCGGCGACGGATAGCCCGAAGGGACGCGCGCACGACGCGCGCGTGTTTTTCGCCAGTGCACGGATGCGCTGTCGAAAAACCCCGGCGACGGCTCGCGCACCTGGAGGGCAGGATGCCCGCAAGGCGCGTCCGCGGGGTGCCTTTTCTTTGGGTTACCTTTCTTTGGGCAAGCAAAGAAAGGTAACTCGTAGGCCCGAAGGGCCTGCGAAAGCTCCGGCTCTGGCGGCCAGGAAGGCCGCTGACTGGGGCCCCTATGGAGCGGCGGCGGTTGGGTGGATCAGCCCGCAGGGGGGCGCGCACGACGCGCGCCCGTTTGCTGCCGGCACACGGAGGTGCCGTCAGCAAACCCCACCCGTCCGACGCGCACCCGAAGGGCAGGAAGCCCGTAGGGCGCTCCATCGGGGTGCCCTTTCTTTCGGTTACCTTTCTTTGGGCAAGCAAAGAAAGGTGACTCGGAGGCCCGAAGGGCCTGCCAAAGCTCTTGATCTGAAAAATCCGAAAGAGCCTGCGAAGCTTTGCTCTCCAAGGCCCGAAAGCCCCTACAAAATCACCCGCGGCTAAAAGCCCAACAGACATCAGCCAATCGCACAAATACAATCCAATTGCCCAACACCACAAGCCGGAACCAAATATCAAGAACCCCCGGTAGACTCGCCCCCCTCATCATCCGAGCCAAGCTGATCGTCCATCGCACTGGCAGGCAGGCGCTTGCCGGGCGCCACGCCCAGATCGCGGAGCATTTCCGCCTGACGAACCAGATTTCCGCGCCCCTGGCTGAGCCGGCCCAAGGCCGACTGATGGGCACGTTGCGCCCGATCCAGCGCCTCGCCGACCTTGCCGAGGTCTTCGACGAAACCAACAAACTTGTCGTACAGAATCGCCCCGCGCTCGGCGATCGCCTTCGCGTTGCTGTTCTGCTGTTCGGTGCGCCATATCTGCGCCACGAGGCGCAGAGAGGCCAGCAGATTGCTCGGGCCGACCAGGATGATCCGTCGCGAAAACGCGTATTCGTACAGTTCCGGGTCGCGGCGCAGGGCTTCAAGGAATGCGGCTTCGACCGGCACGAACATCAGCACCAGATCCGGGGTGCGCAATCCCTGCAACCGGCTGTAGTCCTTATCGCCCAGGCCTTTGATATGCCCGCGCATGGCCAGGATGTGGCGATCCAGATGCCCGCTGCGCTCGTCGTTGTCGGTTGCTTCGCTCGCCCGCTGGAAGTCGAGCAGCGCCACCTTGGCGTCGATCACGATCTGCCGCTCTTCTGGCAGCAGCAGTAGCGCGTCGGGCCGGTAGCGCTCGCCGGCATCGTCGCGGAAGCTTTCCTGGGTCAGGTATTGCTGGCCTTTCTCCAGGCCGGCCATCTCCAGCAAACGTTCCAGCTTCAGTTCGCCCCAGTAGCCCTGGGTGCGGTTATCCGTGGTCAGCGCGCGGGTCAGGCTGTGCGCTTCGTCGCTCAGCTGCCGGTTCAACTCCAGTAGCTGCTTGAGCTCGGCCTGGAGCGCCACGCGTTGGTGGCCTTCCTTCTCGTATACGTCGTAGACCGTCTTGCGAAAATCGCCCAACTGCTCTCGCAGGGGCGTGAGAAGCTGGCCGAGCTGTTGCTGATTCGACTCGGCGAATCGCTTCGATTTGTCTTCCAGGATTTCCATCGCCAGACCCTGGAACTCGGCCTTCATCCGCTCGCGCACTGCCTCAAGCTCGCGCAAACGCTCACTCGAAGCGCGCTGTTGCTCTTCCAGTCGGACCAGAGACTCGGCAGCGCGTCGTTCGGCCTGCTCGCGAGCCACGCGCTCGCTGGCCAGCTGAGTCTCGCTGCGCTCCAGCCGTTGCGCCAGCCCCTCGCGCTCGCGCTCCAACGCTTCCAGACGCGGGAGCCAACGCTGCTGCTCGGCGTCGCGTGCTGCTGCTTCGCGGCGGGTCAGAATGCGCCAGCCAGTCACCCAGGCCAGCGCCAGAGCGACGAAGGCGCCGGCCAGGGCATAAATTATCTGGCTATCGGTCAAAATAAAAATCCCCGGCAGAGTCACTGCCGGGGATTGTAGCCCGCATGCCGTCTCACGCCGCGAGACAGCTTTGCATCTAGATCAGGCCTTCTTCGCCCAGGCGCTGCACCAACCCTCGCCAGCAACATTGAAGCCGGGGAACAGCGTGCACGGGCCGGCCGCAGGATCGCTGCCGGTGTAGAACTGACAGTTGGCGCAATTGCTGCCGGGCTTGAAGTTGGGGTGGCTCAGCCCATCAGTGGTCTCGACATAGGCCAGTGCCTTTGCCTGAGCGTTGTCGAGCGGCAGCATCGGCAAGCTCTGGGCGCGAACCGGACGGCTGAGCATGTGCGCGCCCAACGGAAGCGTCGCGGCAGCAACTGCGGCATTCAGGAGAAACCGGCGGCGGGATGGGTTGGTGTGATTCATGCACTGTGCTCCGGTGGGTAATGACGCAATTCTACGGCGGCTTTGTCCAGACCCGGTTGATGTAAATCATTCACATTGACTGCGGTTCAGCCGGTGGCTCGGCTACAATCCGCCGATGACTTCTTTACCCTACGACAGCCTCTTGCTGCTCGATGCCGCGCGCGAGTTGTGCACCGCCGGCGCGCAGCTGGCGCAGCGCGGGTGGACCCCCGCCAACAGCAGCAACTTCTCTCGCCGTCTCGATCAAGACCATGCCGCGATCACCATCTCCGGGCGGGAAAAGGGCCGGCTCGGCGAGGCGGACATCATGGTAGTCGACCTCGATGGCCGCGCGGTCGGCAGCGATCATCAGCCCTCGGCCGAGACCCTGCTGCATACTCAGCTCTATCGCCGCTTCCCCGACGTCGGCTGCGTGCTGCACACCCATTCGCGCAACCAGACCATCGCCTCCCGGCTCTATGCACGCGACGGTGGCCTGAACTTGAGCGACTATGAACTGCTCAAGGCCTTTCCGGACACTCGAACCCACGAAACCCGGATCCGATTGCCGGTACTGGCCAACAGTCAGGACATGGTGGCGTTGGCGCAGGATGTTGAACGGGAACTGGCCGACGGGCCGCTCTGGGGTTACCTGATCGAGGGCCATGGCCTTTACGCCTGGGGGGCGAATGTCTCGCTGGCCTTGCGTCACCTGGAAACCTTTGAATTCCTGATCGACTGCGAACTCGAACTGAGGAAACTGCAATCATGAGCCGCCTGCGCATCTTCAGCGAATCCGACCCGAGCACGCCGATCTTCGAGAGCCGCGACCGCGCCGCAATGACCGGAAAGCTGGCCGAAATCGGCGTGCGCTTCGAGCAATGGCAAGCCAGCCAACCGATCCAGCCAGGCGACCCGCCCGAAGCGGTAATGGCCGCCTACCGCTCCGACATTGATCGGCTGGTGGCCGAGTACGGCTTCAACAGTGTCGACGTGATCAGCATTGCGCCCGACAATCCCAAGCGCGACGAACTGCGCGCCAAGTTTCTGGACGAGCACTTCCACAAGGAAGACGAGGTTCGCTTTTTCGTCGCTGGCAGCGGGCTGTTCACCCTGCACCCGAACGAACATGTCTACGAAGTGCTGTGCGAATCCGGCGATCTGATCGGCGTACCCGACCGCACCCGGCATTGGTTCGACATGGGGCCGTCGCCGAGCTTCGTCGCGATCCGGTTTTTCATCGAAGCCGACGGATGGGTTGGACACTTCACAGGCACCGACATCGCCGCCTCATTTCCCCGCTACGAACCCGGCCAAGCCGGCTGATCAGGCCACGGCCCGGACTCATGAAGAAAATCATACTGACCGACATCGAGGGAACCACCAGCCGCATCGCCTTCGTCAAGGATGTGCTGTTTCCCTATGCCCGCCGTGCCCTGCCCGCATTCGTGCGCAAGCACGGCCATGAGCCCGATGTGCGCCGGTGGCTGGATGCCGCCGCCATGGACATCGGCGGCGTGGTCGATGACGACTGCATCGTCGACATCCTGCAGCAGTGGATCGATACCGACCGCAAGCACACTGCGCTCAAGGCGCTTCAGGGCATGATCTGGCAGACCGGCTATCAGCAGGGCGAATTCAAGGCCCATGTCTACCCGGATGCCGTCGAGGCGCTGGGCCGCTGGCACGCCGACGGAATGCCGATTTACGTTTACTCCTCGGGTTCGGTGCCTGCCCAGCGCCTGTTTTTCAGCCACACCGAGGCCGGCGACCTGACCGGCCTGTTCTCCGGCTATTTCGACACCGAGATCGGCGCCAAGCGGGCAGTCGAAAGCTACCTTGCCATCGCCGAAGCCATTGGCGAGGCACCCGGGGACATCCTGTTCCTGTCCGATGTGGTCGAAGAACTCGACGCCGCCCGCGAAGCCGGCCTCGGCACCGCCCTGATCGACCGCCGCGAAGATTACGCCGAATCGCGCGAAGGCGAGGCGGCGCATGGGCATCCCCGCGTGTCCAGCTTTGACAGTATCAAGCTCGAGCTCCTGGCGGCTTGAGTCGGTGGGGCTATGATGCCGCATCGGAGGGGTAGGCGAAGTCGCGCGATCCCTTACGATGGCTCCGACACGCAGCTGCATGTCCTGACTCATTGCAGAGAATCTGGCCAACTCCGGGAGACCGCCGTCGGGGCTGGTCGCAAAGAACTGCTCCGAACTTGGGTGGAGCATTGCCACTTCGTGGGCCACGACATCTGGGGAAGCTCTGATCAAAACCACAAAAATCAGCGCTTGGGGTCCAGCGATCGCGGCTATTCCGATCGCAATTACCGTGAACGGCAACCGCCTGAAAAAGTTCTTCAGGAAACTAAACCCACTCGGATCGGTATAGCTCAGCGGGTTGTTCAGCACGTAGCTGTAGCGGTTGAAGTTCTGCCCGTTGTTCGGCTCTTGGATGATCGGGTCGGCTTGCACGAATCGACCGAGCTTGCTGTCGTAAATGCGCCCGCTACTCGGGCCATCCCTGGCCCTCGCCCTTCGGGCCGGCAGAGCCGTTCGGGATTGCTCCTGGCAATCCTCGTCATGTGCACCACGTCCAGGCCGTCCAGCATCTCGTGGCCGGTGAAGCTGCGGTTGGTGCTGGCCGGGAACACCGGCAGGTTTCTCGGATCAACGTAGCCGCGTCGTTCGCCAAAGGCGCCAAAGTCCATGCCCTCGATGATCCCGCCGCTGGCGTTGGTCACCCGCACGATCGAGCCGATGTGGTCGTGGAACAGGTACTGGGTGGTCGTGGCGGTGGCGGTGATGTCCTGCACCACGATGCCGGCGATGTAGCGCTTGGTGGTCACCACGCCGCCGTGCTGGATGATCTCGACACTGCCCAGGTACAGGGTGCGCTTGACGCTCTGCCCGGTCGCTGTGTCCTCGCGCTTGTAGCGCTGGCCGTCGGAGCCGTACCAGAACCGGCTGCGCTGGCTGGGGCTGGTCTGGCTGGCCAGGGCGATCTCGTGCGCCTGCTGCTCCACGCTGTAGCGGATGAAGCGGTCGCTCGCCGTGCCGGCGTA
>JAXMJH010000108.1:0-6488 GCA_034376725.1 Lysobacteraceae bacterium
GTTCCGTCAAGAACGCAACACTAGACTAGAGCCCACCTGCATCATCCCGCGCTCTCAGCAGAGCGATCACTTCCGCGTCATCGACCTGCGGGAAGTCGCGATAGAACTGACCCACCGCCTGGAACCAGGCCGGGGCAAGCAGGCAAACCGTCTCGTCGGCGCATGTGCGGACCCACGCCAGACTGTCGAGCGCGGCAACCGGCACCGCGCACACCAGATGAGCCGGACCGCCGGCACGTACCGCGGCCAGCGCCGCCGACATGGTCGCTCCGGTGGCCAGACCGTCATCGACAATGACCACCGTCCGGCCGGAAACCGGAACCGGCCCGCGATCGGGCGTGTAAAGTCGCCGCCGTCGACGGATCAGCGCCAGTTGCCGATCGGACTCCGCGTCAAGATAGGCATCGTCGACCCCCAGCCATGCGGCATCGCCGGTCACGGTACGTTGCCCCGATTCGTCGACCGCGCCAATGGCCAGTTCGGGATTGCCTGGCGCAGGTATCTTGCGCACCAGCACGACATCCCAATCGCCTTCCAGCCGATCGGCCTGCAGCGCAGCCATCGGCACCGCACCACGGGGAATCGCCAGAAACAGGGGCTGCCGGCCGCGCAGATGCGCGAGCGCATCGGCCAACTGCCGTGCGGCGTCCAGCCGATCATCGAACATGGATCCGGGCATCGCCTTCCCCTGTCGGGTCGAGCAGAAGTATCGCACCGCGCCTTACCGCCTGTCTGACGCCGATCAACCTGGCATTCTTAGAGCTCAGGAGCGTGCGGCATCGGCCTCGAAGCAAACGCGGTTGCGGCCCGTGCGCTTGGCCTCATACATGGCCTGATCGGCACGAGCGATCAGCGAGTGGACAGAGTCCGACCCCCGCAGCATGGCGACACCGATACTGATGGTCAGCGGCTGGCCCGGCACACCGGTTTCGATCGGCAACTCGGCCACTCTCGCCCGCAGACGCTCGGCGATCCGTGCCGCCCGTTGCTGCCCGCAGCGGGGCAGACACACGACAAACTCCTCCCCGCCCAGCCGACCGAGCAGATCGCGCGGGCGGGTTTCGGCGAGGAGCGCCTCGCCGACAGCCTTCAGCGCATCGTCTCCGGCCGCGTGACCCAGCCGATCGTTGAACTGCTTGAAGCCGTCGATATCGAGGAACAACAGCGCCAACGGCTTGCCCTGCTCCCGCACCGAGTTCATCGCACGACCCAGCCCGGCAATCAGGCCACGCCGATTCAACAGATTGGTCAAGGGATCGGAATCGGCCAGCTTGTTGGCCCGGTCGCGCTCGATTCGCAGGCGCAGCGTCTTGTCGGCCAGGCCCAGCGAAAGAACCAACGCTTCGAACGTCGCCGCCGCAATGGCCGTGTCGCCAAGCGAGGTCCAGCCTGGGGCAAACCCGTACAACTGGGCGCTGTCGAGTGCCGTCAATACCAGCAGCGGTGTCCAGCCGATCAGAAAAAAGCCCGCGTAGCGCGAACCGCGCCACCACGCCAACAGGCTGATCGCAAGCATGGTCGGCGCGGCCAGCATGAGCAGCGGATTGATGGCCACCCTGGAAACTGCCGACAGCGCATCGACCGGGGCGAACCCGACCAACCCGACCGCCAACGCCAGCGCCGCCAGCGCCAGCAGCAGATTCCGCCCTACCGGCGCGTAGCGCTCGAGCGAAGCGAAACGCACCAGAAACAGCATCGCCAGCGAGGTCGCCACGATGGTCGCCACTCGGCCCCAACCTCTGGGGTTGTCCGACATCAAGGTCCAGCCAAGCGGATGGATGGCGAAACCGGTCTGCACCAGCTGGATCAGCGTGTAGCCGAGGATGTATCCGGCGTAGAGGAAAAACACCGTCTCCCGCAGCTTCCAGCCGAAGAAGATCGCCATCAGCGACATCGCGACCATCACCGCAAAGCACGCCGAGGCGAAGCCCACCCAGGCGGCATCCTGGCGATGGAACTGCGCCTGGCTCTGCAAGCCGAGATGCACCGTGCCGGCAATGCCGCTCTGGGCCAGAAAGTGCAGCTCTATCGGTGCGCCGGCCGCTGGCCACTCGGTAATCCAAAAGCCGATCCGGCCATTTCCATGCGCCGCATCGTCGAATGGTGTCATCAGGCGAGCCGGCCTGGACGAGCGGCCGTCGGGTGCAACCCATCGGACAATCTCGAGGGCTGGCTTGAATACCACCAACATGTGCGGGGATGTTGGCCAGGCACCGGATTTGGGATATATCCGGGCCACCGCCCCCGCGCTGCCGTCGGCGGCCCGGGGCACGCGGCTGAGCTGGCTCGCGTCGAACGGCTTCAGCTCGCCGCCGTCAGCGACCCAGAACGCCGTCAGTGCAGGCTGCGGGTCGAGCGACTGCGCCGCCGCAGGCCAGGCGCCGGCCAACAGCATGCTTGGCAGCACTGCCAGAAGCAGCCACCAGCAGCGGGCCAGGCACTCGCGGTACACCTCGTACACATTTCCCCCGAAGCCTGTGGAAAGACACCATTCACCGAGTGACTCAAAGCACACACCCGGCCGTCACGGGGGGATATCGGCCGGCCGGGCGATTTTATTAGCCTGCGCCAGCGGTGCTATCCGCTGAGGCAGAGGCTGCGGTCATCTCAATGCTGATGGCCACCCTCGCCGTGGACATGACCATGCTGAAGCTCCTCCTCGGTCGCGGCGCGCACTTCCTCGATCTTGATGTCGAAGTGCAGCGACTTGCCCGCCAGCAGGTGATTGGCATCGACAGTCACCATGCCGTCCGCGACCTTGGTTACCGTCACCTCGAGCGGGCCTTGCGCGCCCTGGCCGGTGAACTGCATGCCGGGCTTGATCTCATCGATCCCCTTGAACGCTTCCGCCGGCACCGTCTGAACCAGCGACTCGTCGCGCTTGCCGTAGCCTTCTTCGGGTGGCAGGGCAACCTTGAACTGGTCGCCGGCGCTTCGGCCCTCCATCGCTTTCTCAAGGCCCGGAACGATCTGACCGGAGCCGTGCAGATAACCGAGCGCGCCGCGCTTGTGCGAAGCATCGATCACGTTGCCCTCGTCGTCGGTCAGCATGTAGTGGAAAAGAACGACGCATTGGTCGGTGATCTGCATCTGGAGCCTCCTCGCCGGTCGGGCGCTACGCTGGGTGATCGTGTGTACAGGCCGGTTTTGCCGGCCGCTCGACCGACAAGGATAGAGGCAGCACCGGCCGCTCGCAACGCGGGCCGGGGTTGGCGACTTGAATCGACCGCCATTAACCGACACAGTCTCAAGCTGACTCCACATGGCTAAACTCCCGATGAACCGCTGCGCTTCCTGCCTTTTGTTTCTGCTTTTCGCGCTTCCTGCCGCCGGCCGGGCTGCCGAACAAGCCAGCCACGGCCCGGTCATCACCGGCTACGGGCCGGTATTCGACATCGCCTCGACCCGCTTCGAAATCGATACTGCGGCCGACTGGAAGGTGTTATTCGATATCGCCGCCACCGGTACCGACCGCTCGGCGATCAATGGCCGCATCGAGTCGCTGGCGCGCTTCCTGAACATGCATGCACGCGCCGGCGTGCCGGTCGAACGAATGAAACTGGCGGTCATCCTGCACGGCGGAGCCACGATGAGCGGCCTGTCCGACGCCGCCTACCGCGAGCGGTTCGGCGTCGACAATCCGAACACGGCGCTGATCGAAGCGCTGGTCAAGGCCGGCGTGCAGTTCTGGCAATGCGGACAAAGTGCCGCCTTCAATGAGGTGGCCGCCGATGAATTGTCGCCCCATGTCGGCATGGCGCTGTCGGCGATGACGGTGGTCTCGCAATTGCAGCGCGCCGGCTATACCTTACAACCCTGAGACCTTGTCGACCCGCACACTGGAGCAGCCATGAAAACCCGCGCCGCCGTCGCCTTCGAGGCCGGCAAACCGCTGAGCATCGAGACCGTTGATCTGGAAGGGCCGCGCGCCGGCGAAGTGCTGGTCGAGATCAAGGCCACCGGCATCTGCCACACCGACGAGTTCACCCGATCCGGCGACGACCCGGAAGGCCTGTTCCCCGCCATCCTCGGCCACGAGGGCGCAGGCGTGGTGGTTGAAGTCGGGCCCGGCGTCAAATCGCTGAAGCCGGGCGACCACGTCATCCCGCTGTACACGCCGGAGTGTCGCGAGTGCGAATACTGCCTGCACCCGAAAACCAACCTGTGCCAGGCGATTCGCGAAACTCAGGGCAAGGGCCTCATGCCCGACGGCAGCAGTCGCTTTTCGCTGGACGGCCGGCCGATTCATCACTACATGGGCTGCTCGACGTTTTCCAACTTCAGCGTGATGCCGGAGATCGCACTGGCGAAGATCCGCGAGGACGCGCCTTTCGACAAGGTCTGCTACATCGGCTGCGGCGTAACCACCGGTATCGGCGCGGTGATTTTCACCGCCAAGGTCGAGGTCGGCTCGAAGGTGGTGATCTTCGGCCTGGGCGGCATCGGCCTGAATGTGGTGCAAGGAGCCCGGCTGGCCGGCGCGGACATGATCGTCGGTGTCGACCTCAATCCTGAGCGCAAGGCGCTGGCCGAAAAATTCGGCATGACCCATTTCGTCAACCCGGCCGAGGTGGAGGGCGATCTGGTGCCCTATCTGGTTGCGCTGACCAAGGGCGGCGCCGATTACACGTTTGAATGCATCGGCAACGTCAAAGTGATGCGTCAGGCGCTGGAGAGCTGCCACAAGGGCTGGGGCACCAGCATCATCATCGGCGTGGCAGGCGCCGGCCAGGAAATCAGCACCCGGCCGTTCCAACTGGTCACTGGCCGCAACTGGCGCGGCACCGCCTTCGGTGGCGCCCGAGGCCGCACCGATGTGCCGAGAATCGTCGATTGGTACATGGAAGGCCGGATCAACATCGACGACCTGATCACCCACACCCTGCCCCTGGAGCGGATCAACGAAGGCTTCGACCTGATGCACCGTGGCGAGTCGATCCGTTCGGTGGTGGTGTATTGAGGCCGGGAATGGGGAATCGGGAATCGGGAATCGATACGGGGGGGCGGACCGGGACGTTAGGTGGCGAGGAAGCTTAGTACCCCGCGTTTGGTTCCGAACAGCGCCAGCTTCTCACCCATTCCCGATTCCCGATTCTCCATTCCCGCTTTCCCATTCCCTATTCCCCATTCCCAATTCCCGCCCAAGTCCATGCCCACCATCGACACCATCTCCGAACACCGCTGCTTCGGCGGCACCCAGGGCTTCTACCAGCATGCTTCGCGCGCCTGCGCCGGGCCGATGCGCTTTTCGATCTATGGCCCGCCGCAGGCCGAGCACGGCCCGGTGCCGGTGCTTTACTACCTGGCCGGCCTGACCTGTACCGAGGAAACCTTCGCGATCAAGGCCGGCGCGCAGCGCGTGGCATCGGAGCTGGGGCTGATGCTGGTGTCGCCCGACACCAGCCCGCGCGGCACCGGCATCGAGGGCGTCACCGGCGACTGGGAGTTTGGTGAGGGCGCCGGCTTCTATCTCGATGCCACCGAGGCGCCGTTCTCCACGCGCTTCAACATGCGTCGCTACGTGGTCGACGAGTTGCCCGCATTGGTCGAAGCGCACTTCCCCGCCATGCCCGACCGGCGCGGCATCTTCGGTCATTCCATGGGCGGCCACGGTGCCCTGACCATCGCCCTCAGCCGCCCCGACCGCTACCGCTCGGTCTCCGCCTTCGCCCCGATCTGCGCACCGACCCAAGTGCCCTGGGGCGAGAAAGCCCTGCCCCGCTACCTCGGCGACCATCCAGCCGCCTGGCGCGCCCACGATGCCTGTGCGCTGCTGGAAGACGGCCAGCGCTTCCCCGGCACGATCCGCGTCGACCAGGGCCTGGCCGATCCATTTCTGGAAAGCCAGCTCAAGCCCGAACGGCTGGAAGATGCCTGCCGGCACGCTGGCCAATCGCTGGAACTGCACCGCCACCAAGGCTACGACCACGGCTACTACTTCATCGCCAGCTTCATCGAGGCGCATCTGCGCCATCACGCCAAGACTTTGGCATGATGGCCGAATCCGGTTCGCAGCGATTCCGCGTTACCACCACCACGTCATCTTCCACCGCACGCAGTGCCTACTGGGCTCAATGCTGTTCTGCCTGCGCCCCAAGTTTGCCTCGCTCTTGTTCTTGGGCATTTTTCTCATCTTGGCATGCTGATGTTGAGTGGCGCAGCCGGGTTTCCGATAAATAGGGGTAGGATGCAGGCGGTGTTGTTGATATTTTTTTGGCAGGAAAAGGGAGTTCGAGGCATCAATGGCTAAGCAGACATCCGCGTTCGGTCTGTGGGTGATCCTTGGGGTCTTTGTGCTGGTCGCAATGATCCCGCGCGAAATATGGATTGCGATGGGGATCGCGGTTGCTGAGGTTTCCCCACATCTTTCCCTGCAAAATCCGCATGTTGGTCGAAATCAGGCGGTGTGCGCGCATCGGCTCTGCAATACTGGCGGGTATCTAGACCACCGGGGACAGGCCGATGCGCGCAGCCCAAGTATTGCACCA
>JAXMJH010000109.1:0-21458 GCA_034376725.1 Lysobacteraceae bacterium
TGCCGCACAGGCAGCTCAGAAATTCCGCAGCCAGGCGCATGGCGACCGGCTCGAGTTCACTGCCGCACAGGCAGCTCAGAAAGCGAAGTTGGCCTGGTCGATGCCGACGGTGATGTTCACTGCCGCACAGGCAGCTCAGAAAAGCTCGCGGGCGGCGCGGTCGGCGGCGATGCGGTTCACTGCCGCACAGGCAGCTCAGAAACGATTTACCAATCACCTGCCGTTGGAGTACGTGTTCACTGCCGCACAGGCAGCTCAGAAATGCACGGCTCACCCCTCAGTGCGAGTTCGGCCGTTCACTGCCGCACAGGCAGCTCAGAAAAGTGTGACGTTGCCGCTGCCAGCATCGTTCATGTTCACTGCCGCACAGGCAGCTCAGAAACGAAGAGGTTTCCGCCGCCAAGACCGTCTACAGTTCACTGCCGCGCAGGCAGCTCAGAAAAGATCTGCCTGCGGCGCTCGCGGGGCAATGGCGTTCACTGCCGCACAGGCAGCTCAGAAATCACGCCGTTGACTGTCGCAAGGGTCAGCGAAGTTCACTGCCGCACAGGCAGCTCAGAAAGTGGACGCCGTGCTGACCGAAACCGCGCCTGAGTTCACTGCCGCACAGGCAGCTCAGAAAAGTGGCCGTGCCCGAGTTGCCAGCGGGACCGCGTTCACTGCCGCACAGGCAGCTCAGAAAATGACGGCCGCCGCGATTTGATCGCGAGTCATGTTCACTGCCGCACAGGCAGCTCAGAAAGTTCGTTCTGTCTCGTCAATCCGTTTTGTCATGTTCACTGCCGCACAGGCAGCTCAGAAAGGTCAGGGCCGGGGCGGCCAGCGGGGCCTTGGGTTCACTGCCGCACAGGCAGCTCAGAAAAGAGGACATAGGCCCATCGGCTCGCCGACGGCGTTCACTGCCGCACAGGCAGCTCAGAAAATTGCGGTGCAGGCTGTCATGCTGTCCCACTGGTTCACTGCCGCACAGGCAGCTCAGAAACGCGTGCGATCGTGAGCGCGACATCCCACGCGGTTCACTGCCGCACAGGCAGCTCAGAAAGGCAAAACCAATCGACACGTCGCCCGCGATTCGTTCACTGCCGCACAGGCAGCTCAGAAAATGGTCTGCGCCGCGCCGAAGGCGATTCGCACGTTCACTGCCGCACAGGCAGCTCAGAAATCGCAAACGATCGGCAGCGAACCCGGCCTTGAGGTTCACTGCCGCACAGGCAGCTCAGAAAGCATGCGAAGCGTGTCAAGAATATGCGCGCGTGTTCACTGCCGCACAGGCAGCTCAGAAATACATCCGCAGCTGCGAGGCCGGGCTGTGAGCGTTCACTGCCGCACAGGCAGCTCAGAAATGGATCACGTTCATTGTTGTCGCCGCGCTGAAGTTCACTGCCGCACAGGCAGCTCAGAAAGTACCAACTCCGCCGCCGGCCGCGGCGCCGCCGTTCACTGCCGCACAGGCAGCTCAGAAATGCTCGTGTCGGCTGACCCCTACGCGGACCCGGTTCACTGCCGCACAGGCAGCTCAGAAAGGCGCGCACAGGCCGGTCGAAGCGCTGCGCGAGTTCACTGCCGCACAGGCAGCTCAGAAAATACGCACAAGGCCAAGAGCGGCTATATCGAGGTTCACTGCCGCACAGGCAGCTCAGAAATTGACAGCGGCTGGCACTGCGGCTGCTTGGTCGTTCACTGCCGCACAGGCAGCTCAGAAAGTGCCAGATCGAGCTGCGCAATATGCCGCACCGTTCACTGCCGCACAGGCAGCTCAGAAATACGTTCTGTTGCCGAAAGAGGCGCTGTCCCTGTTCACTGCCGCACAGGCAGCTCAGAAAACAGGGCGTGTTGGCGCGCCTGTGTGCCAAGGGTTCACTGCCGCACAGGCAGCTCAGAAAGTACCCGCAAGCGATGACGCCATCGAAGGCGAGTTCACTGCCGCACAGGCAGCTCAGAAAGGCATATTGTTGGTCGGTTTGCTGGTGGCGTCGTTCACGGCCGCACAGGCAGCTCAGAAATGGCCGACGCGCGGGCTGGACAGGTCGACCATGTTCACTGCCGCACAGGCAGCTCAGAAAATTGAATGCATCTGTGCAGCCGATCGCCCACTTATTGACTGCCGCACGGCGGCTCAGGAAATACGCCAAAGGAGCAGCGTCTGATGACTCGGCAGCAAGTATCCATCGCGAGAACCTTTGCATCCGGCGGTCCCGGCTTACGGCCGGTGGCCTAAGCCTGGCTACTCACTGCGCACTGCGCCCAGCCGGCTCACTGCCTCACAGGCGGCCCAGAAATCGATGCGCGACGCGCCATCGTGGATGCTGGGTTCTTTGCTGCGCAGGCAGCTCAGAATCTGCGGTTTGTGCGTTGTTGGCCTGCTCTCACCCAAACTTTCCGCCGCCGGCTGCGCGAAGGACACGGGCGACGGGATCGATACTTGGCTGCTCCTTGCGCGTGGCGGGATCACGCGCGCACCGGCTTTCTTGGGTAAATCGGCGAGTGCGAAGAGCGGCGATACGCCAAGCTGCGGCACTCCCGCGGCTCTGGCCGCCGGACGATTTGCCCGCCGGAGCAAGGCAAACCTTGCCCTACGCCGCCTGCTGCAGCGACTCGGCGCGGCCTTCGCTGCGGGCGATGACCACGGCGCCGACCAGGTCGCCGCCGACGTTGACCGTGGTGCGGCACATGTCGAGCAGGCGGTCCACGCCGAGGATCAGGCCGATGCCTTCCGGGGGAATGCCGAACATGGCCAGGATCATGGCGATCACCGGCAGCGAGCCGCCGGGCACGCCAGCCGCCCCGATGCCGCCGAGGATGCACATCATCAGCACGATGGTCTGCTGCACCAGGCTCAGTTCGACGCCGAAGAACTGCGCCAGGAACAGCACCGTGATGCCCTCGAACAGGGCCGTTCCGTTCATGTTGGCGGTGGCGCCGAGGGTGCAGACGAACCGGCTGACCCGGCGCGGTACGCCGAGGTTTTCTTCGGCCACCTTCAGCGTGGTTGGCAGGGAGGCACTCGATGACGAGGTGGAAAATGCGGTCAGGATGGCCGGCTCGGCGCCCTTGAAGAAGGCGATCGGCGAAACGCCGCCGACAAAACGCAGCAGCAGCGGAAACACGACGAAGAAGTGGATCGACAGCGCCAGCACCACGGTGAACACGTAACGCGCCAGTTGAATCAGCACCTCGAAGCCGAGCTTGGCGCAGATGCTGAACAGCAGCGCCGCCACGGCGTAGGGTGCGATGGAGATCACCCAGCCGATGAGCTTCAGGCTGATGTCGTAGACCCCCTGCACGGCGCCGACGAAGTTGCGGGTGCCTTCTGACTGCACCACGGCGGCGGCGATGCCGAACATGAGCGAGAAGAACATCACCGCGATCAGATCGCCATTGACAGCGGCGGCAAACGGGTTGCGCGGCACGATGTTGAGCAGCAGCTCGATGCCGGAAATACCCTCGCGACGCTGGGCGATATCGCCGGCGCGCTCGGCGCTTTCGGCCAGCAGGCTCTGGCCGATTTCCGGCGGCAGGCCCAGGCCGGGCTTGATCAGGTTGACCATCACCAGGCCGATCACTGCGGCTATGGTGGTCACCACTAAAACCCACAGCAGGGTTTTGATACCGATCCGACCCAGCGACTTGGGATCGCCGATTTCCACCACACCCAGCACCAGGGCAGAGAACACCAGCGGAATCACCAGCATGAACAGCAGGCGCAGAAAGACCTGGCCGACCGGATCGGTAACGTAGGTGATCAGCCCGTTCAGCCAGCCGGCGTCGGCGGCGTAAAGGTTCGCCAGCAGGCCGGCGACCGCGCCAACCACGAAACCGATCAGCATCCGGGTGTGCAGCGGCATGGCCGGTCAGCCTCGCTTGGCGGCGTCGATGGCGCGGAAGTTGGGGATCTCGCCAGCCTTCAGGCGCGCCTCGTAGCCGGCCAGCTCACGCTTGATTACCGGCATCAGCAGATACACGCCGATCAGATTGGGGATCGCCATGATGAACAGCAGACCGTCGGCGATATCGACGATGCTGGCCAGCGGCATGGTGCAGCCGACCAGCGCCATCACCAGATAGAAGCCCTTGAAGCCGTAAAGCACCGCCTTGGATTCGCGAGCCAGAAAGCTGGCGGCCTTGGCGCCGTAGTAGCCCCAGGTGATGGTGGTCGAGAAGGCGAACAGGAACACCGCCACGGTCAGCACGTAGGGGAACCAGTCGATCACCGAGGCGAACGCATTGGAGGTCAGCTGTACGCCGTCGGCGCCATCGGCGACCAGATACTGGCCGGTGATGATGATGACCAGCGCGGTCATGGTGCAGATCACCACGGTATCGAGGAACGGCTCCCAGAGGGCGACGAACCCTTCGGTCATCGGCTCTTTGGTGCGCACCGCAGAATGCGCGATGGCGGCCGAGCCCAGGCCGGCTTCATTGGAAAATGCGGCGCGCCGGAACCCGACGATGAGCGCGCCGATCACGCCACCGGTGACGCCCTCGGCGCTGAAGGCACCGGCGAAGATTGCGCCGAACGCGGCCGGCAGCTGGCCGATGTTGGTGAAGATGACGAACAGGCAGGCGAGGATATAGATGCCCGCCATGGTCGGGATCAGCCGGGCGGTGACAGCGCCGATGCGGGTAATGCCGCCGATCACCACCACGCCGGCCAATCCGGCATAGATCAGGCCGAACAGCCAGGCCCGGCCTTCGAGCGGGCCTTGCACGCCGCCGGTCATGTTGAAGAATTGCGCATAGGCCTGGTTGGCCTGGAACATCGCGCCGGCGCCGATCGCGCCTAGCATAGTGCAGACCGCGAAGATGATGGCCAGCGCCCAGCCGAACGATTTCAGACCGGGATAGTTTTCGCCAATGCCACGGCTGAGATAGTACATCGGGCCGCCGGAAATGGTGCCGTCGGCCTTGACCAGCCGGTACTTCACGCCCAGGCTGCATTCGACGAACTTGCTGGACATGCCCAGCAGGCCGGCGAGAATCATCCAGAAGGTTGCGCCCGGGCCGCCGAGCGTGATCGCCACCGCGACGCCAGCGATATTGCCAAGGCCCACCGTGCCGGACACCGCGGAGGTGAGCGCCTGAAAGTGATTGACCTCGCCGGGGCTGGTGGGGTCGGAATAATCGCCGCGAATCAGTCGGAAACCGTGCACGAAGCCGCGCACGTTGATGAACTTGAAGGCGATGGTGAATATCAGACCGGCGAGGATCAGCCAGCCGACGATCAGCGGGAAGCCGACGCCGGCAATCGGCACTTCAGAAAAAATGATCCCGGACACCGCATCTGCGACCGGCCGGATGGCGGCATCAATGCGTTGATCGAGCCCCGGTTCGTCTTGCGCCAGCGCCGCACCGGACGCCAACAGCGTCGCCATGCCCACGAAGATTTTTCGGATCATGCCTCGGTCCCTGCCCCGTTCAACAAGCTCCGGAGCATACACCAAGCGGCTGGCAATGCTCGAAATCCCCAGGACGGGCAACGCCTCGGTCAATTACGGGGTCGTGCCGGATACAGCGGTGGCAGTTCGATGTCGTCGCCGCCCGCGTCCGGGTCGGCCGATTCGGCAAATGCCGGCATCTGGACGAACGCGGACCGCAGCAGGCTGCGCGCCTGGTCGCGGTCGCCGCCGCCCCACAGGGCCGTATCGAGCGCCAATACCGCCTGCTGCTGGGCCGGCGACCGCAGACGCGCGGCCAGCTGGGACAGGCCGCTTGGCCTGGGCGCTGGTGCCAGCGCAAGCAGGCTGCGGGAAACGGCGGACAGGTCGCCCTCGGCGAGCGCGCGGTCGAGTTGACGGCGCGAGGCGGCGATGGCGGGTTTTTGTGTGGTGCCATCCATGCGCGAGACCCGCGACCCGGCCAGCCGGGCGGAATGCCGGTGCCAGGCCAGCGTGGCGAGCCAGCCGATGGCCAGCAGCAGGCTCAGCCACGGCCAGAATCCTGGGTCGACGGGAGGCCGGTCGGCTCCAGATTTTGCATTGTCGCCAGCAGCGATCGGCGAACCCGGCGCGATGGTTGGCAATCCCGCCGTCAGTGCCGGCTGGATGTCCAGGTTGAGTCCGGGCGTGCGCGCCACGGCGGCCCGGTCTTCGCCGATATTCCACCAGTCCAGCGATTGCGCCGGCACCGACAGTGTTCCCTGGGTCATCGGCACCACGGCGATGGCCCGGCGCCATTCCAGGATCGGCAGACCGTCGCGCACCGACTCGCTGAACTCGGGTGCCTCGGCGTAAACCTGCGCGCCGTCGATCCGGGGCAGCTCCGGTGGGCTGAATTGCTCGGATACCACGCCCACGATGCGGATGCTTTGGGTGAGGCTGAACGGCTCGCCGACGCGCAGCGGGCCGGGCGGCGCGCTGAGCGCGGGTTCGACCGCGATGGCCGGCAGCCACGGCAGTTTGGCGCCATCGGGGCGCGGGCGAACCTCGACCCGCAGCTCGGGGCCGACGGCGCTGACCGCTTGACCGCCCATCCACGAGAAGCTGCGGCCACTGCCGATCGCACGACCGCGAAACCGGGCCGCCGGCAGGGCGAGTTCGCCGCTGCGCTCGGGCAGCAGGGCATAGCGACGCTCGACCACGGTGTAGGCGCGGCCGGCCCGCTGGGCCTGGTAGTTGCGGTCGGCGCCGAGCTGACGCAGATCGCCGCCCTCGGGTGGCGGCGCGTCGAGCGCGCCTTCGATCAGCTGCACGGCGTAATGCAGGCGTAGGGTGTAGGTAGCCAGCTGGCCGACATAGGGCGAGGCACTGTCCAGCTCGGCTTCGAGGAACACCGGCTCGCCGGCCGCGGCGCTGCCGCTCACCGGTTCCGAAACGGTGAGCACCAGCGGATCGCTGCGCTGATCGGCGACCGCGATGGCGGGGATGTCGAAGCGGCCGGCACGCGTCGGTTCGAGTGCGACGGCCCAGAGCGTGCTGCTGCTGGCGCTGCCGTTGACCAGCCGGGTCTGCCGGCTGCTCGACCGGCCGCGCACTTCCAGCTCCTGCGGAATCACCGAGAAGTCCGGTTCGCCATCGACGCCCTCGGCCTCGACATTGAGGGTGACGGTTTCGCCCATCTGAATCTGGCTGCGATCGAGCCAGGCGCGAACGCTCGCGGCCTGCGCCTGGCCGGCGGCGATCAGCAGCAGGGCGAGAACAGCCAGGGTAAACAGGCGCGTGGTGGCGGGTGAGCGGGTCATCATGGGTTCTCGCCCGATTGCAGTCGGCGTTGATGTTCGATGGCGAATTTGCGGCGCAGCAGACCGCCGGGATCGTCCGGCACGCGGCGCAGCCATTGCTCGATGGCGCGCTGGCGTTCCTCTTCGGCGATCGCCTCGGCGCCCAGGGCGGCGCTGGCCGGATCGGCGTCCTCGGGGGCGGTCTCGCCGGCTTCGGCCGCTGCGCTGGCGCGTTCTTGCAGCGCCTGCTCCATGGCCTCTTTCAGCGCCTGCTCGGCGGCGGCCTGCTGTTCGGCGTCGGGAGTGGCATCGGGCGCGTCCTCGCCCGAACCGCCCGGGCCATCCTTGCCCTGCTCGCCTGGATCGCCGGGTTGCCCGGTCGGGTCGTCCGCGTCGGACCGCTCGCCGACTGAATCGCCGGACTCGGATTCGCTTTCGCCGGGTTGCTCGTTGTCTTCGCCGGGCTCACCCTGCCCGGGCTGCGTTTCGCCGGGCTGCTGCGGATCGATCTCGCCGGAGGCCTGATCACCATCGTCGGCATCATTGGCATCGCCCTGATGGCGCTGCTGCAGGGCCTGTTCGACCATGGCGCGATTGGCCCTGGCATCCTCCATGCCGGGATCGAGCGCCAGCGCCTCATCGTAAGCCTGCAGGGCATCCTTCAGTTGGCCGCTCTGCGCCAAGGCGTTGCCGCGGTTGTAGTGGGCGCTCGCGCTGTCGTCATGGGCCCAGGTTTCGGCGGCAGCTTGGTACTCTCCGGCCCGATAGGCGGCAGCGCCACGGCGGATCGGGTCGCGGGCGATCTGCCTGGCACTGTCGTAATCGCCGCGTTCGAGTGCGGCATCGGCCTGCTGGTCGGGTCGCTGCCAGAGGTCGGCCCAGGAAAACGCCAGTGCCGGCGTCGGCGGCAGCCACAGCATCAGCACAAGGGCTGCCATGCCGCCGCGCCGGAAGCCGAACAGAACCAGCGGCAGAACCAGCAGCAACAGCCAGGCGCCGTCGTCGCGCCACTGCTGGGAGCCGGCATCCTCGCGCTCGGACGCTGCGCTCGCGGCCGGGTCGAGCACATCCAGCGTCCGGAGGTCGGCGGTGTCGATGGACATCGCGGCGAAGCGGCCGTCGCCGGTCCGCGCCAGGGCGCGCAGGCTGTCGGGCTGCTGACGGGCGATCAGCACGCTGCCGTCGGCGGCGCGCCGAAACGTGCCGTCGTTGTCGGGCACCGGCGCTCCGGTCGTGGTGCCCAGACCCAGCGCCGAGACCCGGTAGCCCTGTTCGCGGGCACGGCGAGCGGCGGCGATAGTGCGCTCGTCGGCCTGATCGGTCAGCACCAGTATCTGGCCGCTGTCGAATCCCGCCTGAGCGAGCAGCTGAGCGGCTCTGGCAATGGCGATGTCGGTGCGCTGGCCGTCGGCCGGCATGATGTCCGGCCCGAGCGCGTCGACCAGGGCATCCACCGTGGCGGCGTCCTCGGTCAGTGGCGCGACCGTGAAGGCATCGGCGGCATAGGCCAGCAGGCCGACCTGACCGCCGCTGCGCTCGCGCAGCAGCTGGTGCAGTTTGAACCGGGTGCGGGTCATCCGATCCGGGCTGAGGTCGGCCGCCCGCTGGCGCTGGGAAAGATCCACAACCAGCAGCAGCGGCGCTTCGGTCTTGAACACCGGGGCGTCGCTGCGCTGCCAGGCCGGACCCGCCAGCGCCAGCGTGGCCAGAACCCACGCGAGGATCAGCGCCGCCAGCGGACCGCGCGAACGCGCGGCAGCGCCGGTCGCCAGGACATGCCGGCGAAGGTGCGGATCGATTGCGTCGCGCCAGACCGCGTCCTCGCCGTTGCGCTGCCAAAGCCAGACCCACAGCGGCAGGGCCAGCAAGGCCCACAGCCAGTGCGGACGCAGCAGGTGCAGAAGTTCGGGCATCCCGGTCATGTCGCCTGCTCGCGTCGGCCAGAGACGATGCTGGCGATTGGCCAGACCAGCCACAGCAACAGGACGCCTGCCAGTGGCCAAGGGTAGAGCTCAAAGCGCGGGCGTACCGGCAAAGTCTCGGCCTCGATGGCCTCGATGGCATCGATCGCCTGGTAGATTCCGGCCAGCTCGGCGGTGTTGGTGGCGCGGAAGTAGCGGCCGCCGGTCTCGACTGCCAGGCGGTTGAGCATGGCTTCATCGATGCCGTCGCCGGTAGGCCCGGTGATGCCGAGGAATCCGCTGCTGGCGCTGGCACCGAAACCGATGGTGTGGATGCGCACCTGCTCGCCGCGCGCCAGCTCCAGAGCCCGCTCGGGCGTCAGGGTGCCGGCTGTGTTGACGCCATCGGTGAGCAGGATCAGCACGCGCTGCGACTCGGGGCGCTCGCGCATTCGCTTGACCGCCAGACCGACCGCATCGCCGATCGCGGTCTCTCGGCCGGCCATGCCGACCATGGTGTCGAGCAGTTGCCGGCGCACGCTTTCCAGATCGACGGTCAACGGAACCAGGCTGTATGCCTGCCGGCCGAACACGATCAGGCCGACCCGGTCGCCCCGTCGCCGGTCCAGAAAATCCGACAGCACGGCCTTGGCCGCCGTCAACCGATCCACCCGCCGGCCACCGAGGCGCATGTCTTCTTCCGCCATCGAGCCGGACAGATCGACGGCGAGCAACAGGTCGCGTCCGGCCTGGGGCGGCGATACCGGTTCGCCCAGCCACTGCGGGCGCGCGGCAGCAAGGCAGAGCAGCATCCAGATGAGCCAGAACATCGGCGCGACCCGGCGACTGGCCGACTGTATGGCCCCCAGGTCCCACCCGATCAGACCAGGCATCTTCAGCGCCGCGCCGGCGGCGTCGCCGGGGCGCAGCCAACGTGCCGCCAGCCACGGCAGGGGCAGCGCAATGAACAACCATGGCCAGGCGAATTCAGGCATCCGGGCCTCCCGCCTCGACCAGATCGCGCAGGCGCTGGCGCATCAGTGGCAGCACAGTGGCCAGCTCTGCTGCGTCAACAGTCGGCCGATACGGCGCGTCCAGCAGCACCCGGCCGGTACCGGTGGAAAACGGCCGATCTGCGGCAGTGCCATCCAGGAAGCGCAGCCAGTCTTCTCCGGACAGGCCGGCCGAATGGGGGTGGCTTGCGATCGCCGCGCGACGCAGCAGGGCGAGCAGCGCGGTCAGCCGTTCGCTGGCAGGCAGCGAGATCGAGTTGGCCAGCTCGTCGAACCGGCGCAGCACCCTGCGCTGGCCGCGCCTGCGCCGCCAGAGCCGATGCAGTCGATGGACCAACCAGACGATCAGCCCCAGGATCAGCGCGGCCAGCAGCCACCAGCCCGGCGCCGGTGGCCACCAGCCGCCCGGTACCGGCAGATGAATATCCTGTAGCGGGAGGGTCGGAGTCACGCGCCCCTCCCGGCGCGACGGGGAAACAGGCGCAGCACGGACTCAGTCGGCTCGTCGCTGCGCAGAATCAACACGCGCGTCCGCAACCGACGCAGACGCTGTTCGGTGGCCAGCAGCCGGTCGCCGAAGTGCGATTGCCAGTGCGCGCGCGCCTCGGCCGCGCGCAGATCCAGCGACAACGGACCGGCTACGCCGACAAAGCGCAGACGCGCCGACGGCGGGTCCAGCTCGAAGGGGTCGACCAGCAGCACCACGCGCAGCTCGCAGTGCGCGCTGAGCGCGGCGATGGCGGCGTCTTCGACACCATCGAAACTGCGCGGATCGGCCAGAACCAGCAGGCTGGCGCCCGGATGCAGGAGCCGGCGTGCGGCCTTGATGCCCTCGCCGAGCCCGAGGTCTTCCTCGGGCGGCCGGCGGTACCAGCGGGCCAGTGCCTCGAGCACCGGAAGCGCGCCCCGGGTTCCGCCCTTGGGCGCAATCGGTCGTTCGGCGTGGGTCGAGCGCAGCGCGCCTGGACGATCCCCGGCGCGCAGCGCCAGCCAGGTGGCCAGCGCCCCGGCGCGCGCCGCCTGTACCGATTTGAACCGTTGCCGGGTTCCGAAGTACAGGGCGGGTGCGGTATCGGCCAGAATCAGGCTGACCCGCTCGCGCTCGGCGTGGAAGATCTTGCTGTGCGCGCGTCCGGTACGCGCGGTCACCCGCCAGTCGATGTGCCGAACATCATCACCCGGCGAATACGGCCGCGACTCGGCGTAATCCATGCCCCGTCCGCGCTGCGGCGAAACCGCCTGGGCGGACTGGGCCGAACCGCCACGATTTGGGGCGACCGCCCGCGCAGCCAGCCGGCGCAGCTCGATCAGCTCGCGCAGATCGGGCTCGACGGCGGCGACGGGGCTCGGTGCGGCGGTTACAGCGACCAACGCGTGACCCTCAAGGCGCGGTGACCCGATCCAGCAGCTCGGCGACCAGCCGGCCACCGTCCCAGCCTTCGGCGGTTGCTTCGTAACTGGGCAGGATGCGATGACGCAGCACGTCGGGCGCCAGCTCGCGGACATCTTCCGGGCTGACATAATCGCGACCGGCCAACCAGGCACGCGCCCGTGCGCATCGTTCAAGAGCGATGCTGCCACGCGGACTGGCCCCCCAGCCGATGCGTGCGGCCAGTGCCGGATCGTAGGGCGTGGCGTCGCGGCTGGCCAGTACGAGTTCGATGATGTAGCGTTCCAGCGCTGGTGCCAGATGCAAACCGAGCGCCTCCCGCTGCGCATCACGGATGCGCCCCTGGGTCAGCCTGATCGGCGCATGCAAGCCACCGCCGGCATCCTCGGCCAGCGCCTGCTCGCGGGCCAGCGCCAGAATGTGGGTCTCGGTTTCGCTGTCCGGGTAGCCGATGAGCACATGCATCAGAAAGCGATCGAGCTGGGCCTCGGGCAGCGGGAAGGTGCCTTCCTGCTCGATCGGGTTCTGCGTGGCCATGACCAGAAACAACGCGGGCAGCCGGTACGTCGTCCGGCCCACGGTGATCTGCCGCTCGCCCATCGCCTCCAGCAGCGCAGACTGGACTTTGGCCGGTGCGCGGTTGATCTCGTCGGCCAGCAGCAGATTATGAAACAGCGGTCCGGGCTGAAACTCGAACCGGCCCTCCTGCGGACGCCAGATCTCGGTGCCGGTCAGGTCGGCCGGCAACAGGTCGGGGGTGAACTGAAGCCGCTGGAAGTCGCCCTCCACGCCGGCCGCAAGCGCCTTGATGGCGGTGGTCTTGGCCAGGCCGGGCGCGCCCTCGACCAGCAGGTGGCCGCCCGAGAGCAGCGCGATCAGCAGACGGTCGACCAGCCTGGCCTGACCGATGATGCGGCTCTGCAGCCAGTCGCGCAGCTGGAGGAATTCGCCATGAATGCTGCTGTCGGTGTCGCCGTGCACGGGTTGTCCGGTATCGATTGCGTTGTCCATCGGTGAAGGTTACCCCAGCGCGGCTGCATTCCCCCCTGCCGGTGGTCAGGAGGCCGGTTCGGATCGCGCTGGCAGATAGGCAGCGTTCAGGCGCAAAGCGCGGACTGGCGCTGGAAAAACGAAAGGGGCCTGTCGGCCCCTTTCGCTGATCCGCTGAATGGCTGTTGATGGCTCAGCGCAGTTCGTCCAGCCGCAGGATGCGCGGCGTGACGAACACCAGCAGCTCGGCTTTCTCGTTGCTGCGAAGCTTGTTGCGGAAGAAGTTGCCCACGCCCGGTATGTCGCCCAGGAACGGGATCTTCGACAGATCTTCGCGCGTCTCGAACTCGTAGACGCCGCCCAGCACCACGGTCTGGCCATTCTCGACCAGCACGGCGGTGGTCAGCTCGCGCTTGGTCAACTGGGGCACGCTGAACAGCGGGGTGGTCACGAAACCGGCCACCTCGTCCTTCTTGACCAGCATGTTCAGGAATACCCGGTTGTCCTGGGTAATGGTCGGTGTGACCCGCAGTTCGAGCAGCACTTCCTTGAACTCGACGGTGAACTGGCCGGCCACACCGCCGCCGCCACCGGCATCCTGAAGGGTGGTGAAGCCGACTTCGTCGCCCTGCTTGATCACCGCTTCCTGCTGATTGGCGGTGATCACCCGCGGGTTCGCCACCACCTCGCCGCGACCTTCCGACTGGAGGGCCGAGAGTTCAAGGTCGAGCAGGTAGTCGGCACCGATGATCGACAGCGCGAACCGACCGGCGCCCGCAGCCTGCGCGGGCAGGTTGAAGTTCAGACCCCGATTGATCGTGCCGGAATTGAGCACCGGCGGCGGCAGGTTGGGGTTGGTCTGACGGGCGATCTGCCACTCGCGCAGCAGTTCCAGGTTTTCCGCAGTGTTTTCGGCCCGGTCGATGCTGTTCCGCGAGTTGGTCTCCAGATTGCCGCTTGTGAACAGGCTGTTGCCGCTGTTGTCCTGAATGCCGCTGAAGCCGAATCGGGCGCCCAGCTCACGCGAGAAGCTCTCGGTCGCGATCACGATCCGGGCCTCGATCAGCACCTGATCGACAGCGCGGTCGAGCAGCGACACGATCGCCTTGATCTCGTCGACCTTCTGCGGGATGTCGTTGACCAGCAGCGAGTTGGTCCGGGTATCGAAGGTGACGCTGCCGCGCGGCGACAGGAAACCCTGCGCGCGTGTCGTGCTGCCGCCCCCGCCGCCCTGATTGTTCGACAGGCTCTCGTCGGTCAACAGCTTGGCGATATCCTCGGCACTGCCGTAATTGATCGGAATGAATTCGGTGATCATCTCCGCGCGCTCTTCCAGTGCGATGCGGGCATCTTCCAGGCGCTGTTCGAACTCGGCCAGTTCCGTCTGCGGCCCAATCCAGATGACATTGCCCTCCTGGCGCTTGTCGAGCTGCTTGGCGCGCAGGACGATATCCAGCGCCTGGTCCCAGGGCACATTGATCAGCCGCAGGGTCACGTTACCGCCGACCGAATCCGACGCCACAACGTTCAGCCCCGACTCTTCGGCGATCAGCTGAAGCACGGTGCGTACCGGAATGTCCTGAAAATTGAAGGTGACCGGCTTGCCGGAATACACCGGCTTCTCCAGACGCCCCAGCGCCGGGGCGATGGAACCGGCATCGCGGCGCGGAGTCACTTCGACGACGTACTGGTTGCCGGTCTGGTAGGCCATCGAATCATAAGCGCCGGCTGCGGTGATCGCCAGCTGGGCGCCCGACGGCGTCATGCTCGGGTCGATACTGCGGACCGGCGTGGCAAAGTCCACCACATCGAGCTTCTGCCGGAGGTTCTGCGGCAGGTTGGCGTTGGGCAGATCGACGATCAGTTGGCCGTCCTGGGTGCGCAGGTCGGTCTGCGCGCCTTCGCCGCTGAAGGTGAGCAGCAGTTGGCCGGAACCGCCCTCTCCGCGCCGGAAGTCGATGTTCTCCAGGTTCAGCGACGAGGGCAGACGCTTGCTGGGGTCGGCCAAATCGGCCGCGATGCTGGAAGCCGAGCGCGCCGCCGCGCCGGCCACGCTGATGATCAGCCGATTGCCTTCGACCCGCGATTCGAATCCGGTCGAGCGGAACAGATCGATCACGATGCGGGTTCGGCCGTTGGCCTCGATCGCGGTCACCGAGCTGGTGGCGCCGCTGCCGATCACCACGCGGCGCTGACCGCTGGCGTTGGCGGTGTCGACCTGATCGAGCGCGATCCGCGGCGGGTCATCGGTGGTGAATGCCTGGACATCGCCGACCGGCTCGGCGAAGTCGAGTATCACGTCGACGGCTCCGCCGGAACCTGCCTCGTGACGAATCGACTGGAGCGAATTTGCCGCCCACGCCGCTGGTGCAATCAGCGCGGTCGCCAAAACGGCCAACCCGAAACGCCGCAGGATATGGCGGGGCCGCAGCCCCTGGCGATCTTCGATCATCGCAGTCATCGTCTGTTCCCCTAACATCATTGATCTTCCAGGGCGATGGAAGCTGGGCGTTCGATCCAGCCTCCGGCACCATCCGGCACGAGTTCCAGCAGCTCGATCCTGTCGTCGGTCACGGACAGGATGCGTCCCTCGTTCTGCCCGAGGTAGTTACCACTCTCAACCCGGTGCACCACGCGATCGGGAGCCATGACCAGGCCCCACAGGGTCTGACCGCTGGTCAGGGTGCCGACCATGTCCAGGCTGTCGAGCGGGAAGGCCTCGAGGACCTCCTTGCGCCGGTTCGGGTCGGGACGGGGGCCGCTTGTCGTGGTGGTGTTGTCGATCGGCGAACTGAATGGGTCGCGCAGGTTCTGCGCGGTGTACTCGAAGGTTTCGAACTGCTGCATCACCGGCAGCGGTTCGAGCGGCGGCGGCGGCCGGTTGGAGACTTCCACCACCCACGCCTCCAGGTCGGACTTGCCACGCGTGCAGCCCGAGAGCACCAGCAGGACCGCAACCGCCGCCAGACAGGCACGGAAGATCCGACTGGACGGGAAAAGGGTGCGACGATTCATTTCATTTGCCCCCCGCGGCATTTCCGGCGCCGGCAGTCACCTCGTCGTCCTCGAGGTAGCGGTAGGTTTTTACCGTGCCTTCCAGAACCAGAGAGCCGCCGGGTCCGATGAACGATTGGCCGGCGCGCGGCTTCAGAGAGATGTCGTGCATGGTCATGATCACCACCCGGGGCAAGGTCGCGACGCCGCTGACGAAAGCGCCAAACTGGTGATAGCTGCCGACCATGCGCAGCGCGATGGGCTTTTCGGCGTAGAACTCCCGGGGAATCTCGGGCAGCGGCTGGAACAGCTCGTTGGCGATACCGCTGGCCAGCGCGGTCTGCGAGATGTCGACGATCAGGTCGGGCATCTCGGTCCGGCTCGGCAACTGCCGCAGCATCTGCTGGAGCATGATTTCCATCTGAGCCAGCTGCTCCTTGAGCGGCTCCAGGTTGGCTGCCCGCGCCTGTTTGTCGGCCAGCTCGACGCGAAGATTGCGCTCGATACCTTCCAGCCGCTCGAGCTCGTCGAGCTTGTCGCGAACGAACAGGTACCAGCAAAGGAACAGGATCACCGCCGCCACGAAAATGGCGAAGGCAGCCTTCAGGCCGGGCGGAAATGCGCCGGCATTGTTGAAATCCAGATTGCGGAGATCGACCTTCTTGCTCATTGCACGCCCCCCGCAGCCAGATCGTCGTCATTTTCCGGCTTGGTCGCCAACGGGTTGCTCATCCGGAAGCGCAGCGAGAACATGAACGGCAGGGATTTGTCGTCGCCCTTGGCCTCAATGATGCTCAGGTCGGGTTCGCGCATCCAGCCGGATGCTTCGATGTTGCGCATATAGGTGCTGACCCGGGCATTGGATTGCGATTGGCCTTCCAGGGTAAGCACCTCTCCGGCCTGCTTGATCGAGGTCAGCCGCACGCCGTCGGGGATGGTGCGTACCAGTTCGTCGAACAGATGCACCATCTGCGAGCGGCTGGCCTGCAATTCCTCGATGACCTGCTTGCGCATCAGCAGCTGCGCCTTTTTCCGGTCGAGATCCTCGATTTCCTTGATCTGCGCGTCGAGCTTGCGGATTTCTGCCTGCAAGAAGGCATTGCGTTCGCCTTGCCCTTCCAGCTGACCGTTGTAGTAACTCACGATCAGGAAGCCCAACAGAACGGCTGCCAGAGCCGAGGCGCCAAGGAGGCCGTAGAACTCTTTCTGGCGGCGGGCGCGTCGCTCCGCACGCCAGGGCAGAAGATTGATCCGGGCCATCAGTCGAAACTCCTCAATGCCAGCCCGCAGGCGATCATCAGGGCTGGCGCATCCTGTGCCAGCGCATGCGCCTGTACCCGCGGACCAAGCGACATGTTGGCGAGCGGATTGGCGATCAGCGTGGGCACGCCCAACTGCTCCTCGACCATCTCGGCAATGCCCAGAATCGAGGCGCAACCACCGGCCAGCACCAGTTGATCGATGCGGTTGAACTCGCTGCCGGCGTAGAAGAACTGCAGCAGGCGGCTGATCTGCTGGACCATCGCCTCCTTGAACGGTTCGAGCACCTCCACCTCGTAGCTTTCCGGCAACCCGCCCTGGCGCTTGGCCATGCCGGCTTCCTCATAGCTCAAGCCATAGCGGCGCATGACTTCATCGGTCAGCTGCTTGCCGCCGAACACCTGCTCGCGGGTGTAGATGCTGCGCTGGTTGCGCAGCACATTGAGCGTGGTCATGGTGGCGCCGACATCGACCAGGGCAACCAGACCGTCGCGCGATACGCTGAGCTGGTCGGCGATCAGACGGAAGGCATTCTCCATCGCGAACGCTTCGACATCCATGATGTCGGCGGCCAAACCGCCGAGATCCAGCGCCGACTGGCGTACCTCGACGTTTTCCGAACGGGACGCCACCAGCATCACGTTGACCATATCCGGGTTGGACGGCACCGGACCCAGCACCTCGAAGTCGAGACTCACTTCCTCGATCGGGTACGGGATGTATTGGGCGGCTTCGAGCTGGATCTGGTCTTCCATCTCGTCCTCGTCGAGGTTGCCCGGCAAGGTGATGACCTTGGTGATCACCGAAGAGCCGGCGACCGCTGCGGCGGCATGCTTGCTCTTGGCGCCCGAACGGGTCACCGCGCGGCGGACGGCTTCGCCGACGGCCTCGGACTCGACGATGTTTTTTTCCACCACGGCATTGGGCGGCAGCGGCTCGACCGCGTAGTGTTCAACACGGTATCGACCGCCGGTCTGGCTGAGCTGCAGTAGCTTGATCGCCGTCGAACTGATGTCCACACCGATCAAGGGCTGCTTCTTGGTTCCGAACAAACCCACGGATTTCCCCCTCCCGACGGGCGCTTACGCGCGTTAGCTCCACGGATACATTAAATAACGCGATTCTTACGTAATAGCAAGCTCGATGCCGAAATTGTGAGGCGGATTGCGGTTTCCGGGCATTTCGCAGCCTGATCGAGCCGCTCGGCACCCTGAAAAGCAGCACTTCCGCCAGCCTGGCGCAGCGCAAACGGATCTTTCGACACCGCCCAACCCCATCCGGACGGGTCCAAAACGCCCGATGCAGGGGCGTTCTTGCCAGTTGTACGCAAACCGCGTCCAATGCCGGACGCCCGACGGCAAATTTCTCACTCATTATAATGTTCAGCGCGCCCCGCCCGGGCGCGTCCCCGTCCTTATCCGATTCCAAGATGACCTTCCCTCGCCGCCTTTTCAAATGGGCCTTCTGGTCTGCCGCGCTGCTCGCCGTGCTCGGCGCCCTGGCCATACTCGTCGCGTACTGGCTGATTTCGCCCCGCCTGCCCGACGTTCAGGGCCTGCGCTCGGTCGAGCTGCAGCTGCCGATGAGCGTGCACAGCAAGGAGGGCAAGCTGATCGCGCTGTTCGGTGAGGCCAGGCGCTACCCGGTGGTCATGGCCGATGTCCCCGATCACGTTCGACTGGCCGTGCTGGCGATCGAAGACGCGCGCTTCTACGAGCATCCGGGCATCGATTGGCGCGGCATCACGCGCGCGGTATGGCTGCTGGCCACCACCCGCGACCGGCGAGTCCCGGGCGGCAGCACGATCACCCAGCAGGTGGCCAAGCAGTTCTTCCTCAGTTCGGAATACTCCTACACGCGAAAGCTGACCGAGATCTTCCTGGCGCTCAAGATGGAGCGCGAGCTGAGCAAGGACGAAATTCTCGAGCTGTATCTGAACAAGAGTTTTTTCGGCAACCGCGCCTACGGAATCGCCGCCGCAGCCGAGTTCTACTACGGAAAATCGCTGGGCGAGCTCAGCCTGGCCGAGGCGGCGACGCTTGCGGCGATTCCCAAGTTTCCGTCCAGCGGCAACCCGTTGGTCAATCCACAGCGCGCCCTGATCCGCCGCAACTACGTGCTCGAGCGCATGCGGGAGGAGAACTACGTCAGCGCCGAGGAGGCGCGCGCCGCCCAGGCCGAACCGATCGGCGCCGGGCGCTTCGAGCCGCCGGTCGAGGTCGATGCACCCTATGTCGCCGAAATGGTGCGCCAGGCCATGGTCGAGCGTTACGGCGAGGACGCGCTGAACCAGGGCTACCGGGTATACACCACGATTTCCGAGGCCGACCAGGCAGCGGCGCAGCGCGGCATCGCCGAGACGCTGCTGGCCTACGACCGTCGCCACGGCTGGCGCGGGCCTGAACAGCAATGGTCGCTCAGTGGCGCCGAGCAAGCTGCCGAACTGGTCCGCCGGTTGGCCGGGCTGCCAAGGGTGGCCGATCTGATTCCCGCCGTGGTGCTCTCCGCCGACGGTCAGCAGGCTCAGACACTGACGGTCGACGGACGGCAGGTGCGGCTCGACCTGGAGTCGGTTCGCTGGGCCAGTCGGTATATCGATGAAAATCGCCGCGGCGCGGCACCCAAGGCGGTCAGCGACGTACTGGCTCCGGGCGACGTGGTACGTCTTCGTACTGCGTCCGACGATTCGAGTGAGGGTCAGGACGTTTACATCTTGTCCCAGCTTCCCAAGGTCCAGGGCGCTCTGGTCGCTCTTGATCCCGAGGACGGCGCGCTGCGTGCCCTGGTGGGCGGCTTCAATTTTTCGACCAGCAAGTTCAACCGCGCGCTTCAGTCCCAGCGCAATCCCGGCTCGAGCTTCAAGCCGTTTGTCTATGCCGCCGCATTCGAGCGCGGCTTCCACCCGGCGTCGATCGTGCTCGATGCGCCGGTGGTGCTTACCGACCGCGCTTCGGGGAAGGTCTGGCAGCCACAAAACGACAATGAGACCTTCGGCGGCCCGATGCGCCTTCGCGAAGCGATGGTGACCTCGCGCAATCTGGTTTCGATCCGCATTCTGGATGCCATCGGCGTCGGCTATGCCCGCCGCTACATGCAGAACTTCGGCTTCCCGGCCAGCAGCCTGCCGGAAAACCTGACCCTGGCCCTGGGCACCAGCGCGCTGTCGCCGTTGCAGCTAGCAACCGGTTACGCCGTGTTCGCCAACGGCGGCTATCGGGTCGAGCCGTGGTTCATCGATCGAATCGAGGATCGGGAAGGCGTGACGGTATTCGCCGAACACGCCCCGCGCGCCTGCGACGAGTGCCCGCTGCGCCGGCGCAGCGAAGCGCGCACGGTGAGTGCCGGTTCCGGTTTCGACCTTGGCCCGGCCACCCAAGAGATCAGCGCCCCGGAGTTCGCTGGGCCGCCGGTATCGCCGCTGGCCCCGCGGGCCATCGATGAGCGCACGGCATTTCTGATCAGGGACATTCTGCGCGATGTGGTCCGGCGCGGAACCGGCAGGGGTGCGCTGGTGCTCGGGCGCGGCGATATGGGCGGCAAGACCGGCACCACAAACGAATTCCGCGACGCCTGGTTTTCAGGGTTCGGTACCGGCGTGGTGGCGACCGCCTGGGTGGGCATGGACGACTTCTCCTCGCTGGGCCGAGGTGAATTCGGCGCTCGGGCCGCGCTGCCGGCATGGATCGAGGCCATGCGGGCCGCCACCGAGGGCGTGCCGGAGGCGCCGGTCGCGGTGCCCGAGGGGATTGCCCGGGTGCGCATCGACGCGGTGACCGGCTGGCTGGCCGGGCCGGGCAGCACGAATACGATGGTCGAGTACCTGAAGCTCGAGGACATCGCCCGGATGGAAAATCAACGCGCCCGGCGCGACACCGAAGTGACCGAGAAAGAGGCGTTCGACATCTTCTGAGGGGCGACATGCCGGACCCCGGACAACGAAACGACAAACGCGGGCAGGCGCTTCGCCGTCGGCTCGCCGTGGAGGCCGCGCGCTTGATCAGCGAATCCGGCATCGCCGATTACCGGCAGGCCCGACGCAAGGCGGCAGCGCGCCTCGGCGTGAGCGACCGCCGGATGCTTCCCGACGATGCTGAAATTGAGCTTGCCGTGCGCGAACACCAGCGGCTGTTTCGCGCCAGCCAGCCCGAGACGCTCAGGATCAAGCGCGAGGCGGCGACCGAGTGCATGCGCATGCTTGACCGGTTCTCGCCCCGGCTGGTGGCGGACGTGCTGGATGGCTCGGCCGAATCGCATTCGATCATCCGGCTGCACGTGTTCAGCGATGATCCCGAAGCGGTACCTCGCTATCTGCTGGAATGCGGTGTGCCGCTCGATGACGGCGCGCGGACGCTGATGCTGGCGCCGGATCGGCGCGCGGTGTTCCCGTGCTGGCGGTTCCGCGCCGGCGATGAGCCGTTCGAGCTGACCGTACTGCCCGAGCACCTGCTCAGGCAGCCGCCGCTGAATCCCGGCTCGGGCCGCCCGATGCCGAGCGCCGGCCTGGCGCAGGTCCGCGCCCTGCTGGAGGGCGTCGGAGGCGATCCGGGCGAGGCGCCGTCGGAGCCACGCTGACCGGAAGGCCGACCCGCGTGGGGCGGAACAGCCGGATCACAACGGGGGTGCCCTGCTCCAGCCGGCGATCGGTCAGGTGGTTGTCGACAGCAAACTGGATCGCCGCATCGACGAGGCGCAAAACGATGCGCCGGAGCAGGCAAACCCTGCGGTCGAGATTCCCCGGGGGCCGCGGCCGGCGG
>JAXMJH010000110.1:0-10502 GCA_034376725.1 Lysobacteraceae bacterium
CCGACGGCAGGCATCGCAAGCCGTCGTCGCCGGTGCGGGTATAGATTTTCGAGAGCCGGTTACCCATGACAGCGGGACTCACGACGGCACGACGGCGGAACAGGGAGGTTCCGCACGCGCTCGACGGCGACAGCCGGCGAGCAGCGGAGCCCGGCAAAAACGACGTTTTTTGCCGGGCGAGTCGGCAGCCGCGCAGGAAGCGCGGCGGCCGACGGCAGGCATCGCAAGCCGTCGTCGCCGGTGCGGGTATAGATTTTCGAGAGCCGATTACCCATCTCGGCCCGGCTCAGGCAGTCTGAGCGCGCAGCGTTGGCCACTGGCGGCGCAGCAGGGCAAAGCCGCCAAACAGGATTGCGGAATAGAACAGGGTGCCAAGCACGGTCCACTGGAAGAATGGGATGCCCGCCGCGTAGGCTGCCAGCAGGCCCGCCGGGGTGGCCGGATAGATCGGCAGGGCCAGCCAGGAGCCGAGATTGGTGACCAGGAAAAACAGCACCGATCCAGCCAGCGAATAGCCCAGCAATCGGGTTCCGGTCACCCGGCCGCGCAGCGCGAAGCCGAGCAGGGTGATGGCCACGATGCTGGCGTAAACCAGCGCGTGATCGAAGGTGAACATGTAGGCGGCGTAGTCGCCGCCCAGGATGCCGGCCAGCGCCAGGTCGGAGATCAGCATGGCGGCGAGCGGAACGACCAACGCCCAGTGCCGGGCGGCAAACCAGGCGCCGCCGAACAGCGCCATGGCCTCCATCGGGGCAAAGTTGGGCGGATGCGGCAGCAGCCGGGTGAGCGCGGCAACCACGATCATCGCGGTGAGCACGACAGGGGCGGTCTTGAGGCGGGGCGATGCGGCGTTGGGCGTCATGACAGGGCGAATTTCCAGAACGTGAGGCGGTGAATCGAGGCGAGGACAGCGGCGTTCGGCAAGCCATTCGCCGGACCATGGAATGTGTCGGCGGATCGCGTCGCGCTGCCGCCACTTCACGGGGTCACACAGTACACTAAGGATAACGCAGGTCGCTCCCTTCGACTTCCGATCGGAGTCGGCCCTGATCCATCGTCGCCGCTGGCGGCCCGGGGTGACCGGCCCGTTGGCGTTTATCAGGATTTCACCATTTCCGTGCACCAACCTCACCAGGACTGCGACATCGCCATCGTCGGTGGCGGGCTGGTCGGCGCCAGCCTGGCCTGCGCGCTGGATCGCCTCGGCGGCCGAACGGTGGCGCTGATCGAAGCGGTGGCTGCGGGTCAGGCGCAGGTGCGGCCGAGTTTCGACGAACGCAATCTGGCGCTGGCCGAAGCCAGCCTGAATGCGCTGGCGGCGTTGGGAGTCAGCGCGCATTTCGCCACCGGCCCGGCCGCGATCCGGCGAATCCATGTCACCCGATCCGGCGATTTCGGCGCCGTGCGGCTGAGCGCCGAGGATTATGGACGCGATCGCTTCGGCGGCGTGGTGGTGGCTCGCGAGCTGGGTGCCGCGCTGGAAGCCAGGCTGGCCGAACTCTCCAGCCTGAAACGCTATTGCCCGGCACGGGTGTCCGCCCTGCACGCCGAACCCGGTGGCTACCGCATCGCGCTGGATGGCGAAGGCGCGATCCGAACGCTGACCGCGCGCATGGTGATCGCCGCCGATGGCAGCCACAGTTTCGTGCGCAAGGCGCTGGGCATCGCCGCGCTCGACCACGATTACCGGCAAACCCTGTTCGTCAGCACCCTGGCCAGCAGCCGCCCGCCCGAAGGGCAGGCCTGGGAGCGATTCACCGAGACCGGCCCGCTGGCCTTGCTGCCGCGTCCGGATGGTCATTACGGGGCGATCATGGGCGTGGCGCGCGATCAGGCCCAGCGCGTGCAAACGCTGTCGGACGCCGACTATCTGGCCTTGATCCAGGAGCGGTTCGGCGGCCGGGCCGGGCGTTTCGTGCGGGTCGGCAAGCGGGCGAGCTATCCGATCATCCGCTCGGTGGCCGAACGGCTCGACGGACACCGTGCGCTGCTGATGGGCAATGCCGCCCAGACCATCCATCCGATCGGCGCGCAGGGTTTCAATCTCGGCCTGCGCGATGCGCTGAGCTATGTCGATGCCCTGGCCGAAGCCGGGCCATCGGCCGATCCGGGCGACCCCAGGCTGCTGGCCGCCCACGTCGCGGCGCGGCGCGAAGACCGCGCGCGCACTCTGGCATTCAGCGATGGTCTGGCGCGATTGACTGCCAACCCGTCGTCGCTGGCAAGCGGGTTGCGTTCGCTGGGCCTGCTCGCCCTGTCGCACTTGCCCAGCCTGCGGGCGCCATTGGTCGGGGGCGCGATGGGCTATCGCGGCCGGGTGCCGTCGCTGGCGCGGGGTGGCGAATGAGCCGGCGCGGCCCGCTGGATGCGGTGGTGGTGGGTGCCGGCGTGGTCGGCGCCACAGCGGCCCTGGCGCTGGCCTGCGATGGCCGTCGGGTGGCTCTGGTCGAGGCGCGCGAGCCGATGCCGTGGCGCGCCGAGGCAGCCGACCTGCGGGTCTATGCGTTCGCGCCCGACAATGCCGCGCTGCTCGATTCGCTGGGCGTGTGGTCCCAGGTGCTGGCCGCGCGTGCCCAGCCCTACCGGCACATGCGGGTATGGGATGCCGGCGGCGGCGGTGAGCTGAGTTTCCATGCCGATGATCTGGGCCGCGAATGTCTGGGCTGGATCGTGGAGAACGCCGTGCTGGTGGATCGGCTGTGGCGCGCGCTGGTCGCCGAGCCGCTCGTCGAACGCCATTGCCCCGATCAGGTCGATTCGCTGGAAACCGAAGACGACGGCGCCGTGCTGACGCTGGCCAGCGGCAGCCGGCTGCGGGCGCGTCTGGTGGTGGCCGCCGACGGCGCGGGATCGGCGCTTCGGCAACTGGCCGGCCTGCAGGTCGCCAGCCACGATTATCGCCAACGCGGTCTGGTGGCGTATGTCGCCACCGAGCGCCGGCATGACGACACCGCCTGGCAGCGCTTCCTGCCGACCGGGCCGCTGGCCTTTTTGCCGTGCGCCGATGACGCGTTGCCCGGGTCGGCGCCGGGCTCCGTCAGTTCCATCGTCTGGACCCTGCCCGATGCCGAAGCCGAGCGCCTGCTGGCTGCCGGCGAGGCGGATTTCCTGCGCGAGCTGAGCCGGGCATTCGATGCCACGCTGGGCGAAGTGGTTGCCGCGTCGCCGCGTGCGGCGTTCGGGCTGAAGCGCCAGCTGGCCAACGATTACGTGGCCGGTCGGGTGGTGTTGGCCGGCGATGCGGCGCATGCCGTGCATCCGCTGGCCGGGCAGGGCGTCAATCTGGGCCTGCGCGATGTCGCTTGCCTGCGCCGGCTGGTCGGGGAGGCCGGCACCCGCGATATCGGCGCGGCGCATCGTCTGGCCCGCTACCAGCGCGAACGGCGCAGCGACGACACGCTGTCCGCGTTCGCCTTCGACGCCGTCAACCGGGTGTTTTCCAATGATGCGCTGCTGCCGACCCTGTTGCGCGGCCGGTTGCTGGGCCTGGCCGGGGCATTGCCGCCGGTTGGCCGCGCGCTGTGGCGACACGCAGCCGGGCTGTGAGCGATTGCCTTTGCACCGGCGCATTTTGAACCGGCGCATCCGGCGATCGACCGGCATCGGTTACCGGTCGGCTCAGTAGCGCGCGCCGCCGCCTGCGCTGTAGTCGCGCAGCACGGCCATCGCCGCCTCGCGCTGAATGTCGCGACGCACGGCGATGCCGCGTTTGGCCAGCTCGCCGATCCAGTCCGCCGGCAGCGGGCCTTCGTCGAATTCGGTCAGCGCCTCGACATCCTCGGAGCGTGCGCCGATCAGCAGTTCGTCGATGCCGGCCCAGACGCTGGCGCCATAGCACTGGCAGCACGGTTGCGCCGAGGTCGCCAGTGCGATGGGGCCGGGCAGGCCACCATCCGGGTCGTTGAGACGAAACAGCTGGCAGCGCTGCTGGGCGGTCATCAGCGCCATCATTTCGGCGTGGGCGACCGAACAGGCCTGCGGGACGACCTGGTTCACGCCAACCGAGAGCAGCCGGCCGCGGCCATCGAACAGCGCCGCGCCGAACGGGCCGCCGCCGCGCTCGACGTTGCCGCGCGACAGGGCGATGGTCAGCGCCAGCTTGCTGTCGTCATCCGGATAGATCGCTTCGGCGTCGACCGCGTCGCGCAGCCAGATCGGCAGGGTGAGGTGGATCTGGTGATTGATGGTCATTGCAGTTCTGCCCCAGCGGACGATTCGTCGGCCTCGCAGCGCCCCGCAGTGCACACGCAGGCGGTGATTTCACGGAAGCCGCAAATCGCCATTTGGCCGTCGCGCTGACACTGCTCCATTACTTTCTCGGGATAGGTCGGGCTGTCGACATTGACGCAGGCCGGATAGTAGCCGCAGCAGTTGCCGACGTTCTTCACCGCGCAGTCGGCGCTGGTTCGGCAGCTGTAGTCGACCTCGTAGCGCGGCTCGGCGCCGGCTTCGACGTCAAGCTGGACGTGCGAATCGCCTTCAGCCTCGGCGGGGTTCGGCGGGCCGGCGTGGCCGCAGCCGGCGATCAGCACGCCGATCGACAGCGCGGCCAGCAGCAGCGGCGTGGAAAACCATTTCATTCGGTGTGCACTCCTGTTCTACCGAGTTCAGTCATGAGGACTCCGCTGACCCGAGTGTGGCGCTGCCCGACAGGTTTGGCCAGCGTCCGCCGCTCGTTGGCGGCGGTCAGTTGCCGGCCGATTTGGCCCAGGTGTCGCGCAGTCCAACAGCGCGATTGAACACCGGCGTGCTGGGAGTGTGGTCGATGCGGTCGGTCACGAAGTAACCCACTCGCTCGAATTGGAACCGGGTTTCCGGCGCGGCAGCGGCGGCGGCCGGTTCGACCTGGATGGTCTGAACGCGCTTGGACGCAGGGTTCAGATGGTCGGCGTAGCTCTTGCCGTCGCTGTCGTCGTCCGGATCGGCCGCATCGAACAACCGGTCGTAAAGCCGCGCCTCGGCGGTCACGGCATGCGCGACATCGACCCAGTGGATGGTGCCCTTGATCTTGCGGTCGGCGCCGGGCAAACCCGGTCGCGACAGCGGGTCGAGCGTGCCGTGCAATGCCAGCACGGTATCGCCGTCCTTGATCACCTCGTCGCAGCGCACAATGCCGACGCCGCGCAGCCTGACCTCGCCGCCCGGAATCAGCCGCTTGAAGCCCTTGGGCGGCACTTCGGCGAAATCCTCGCGCTCGATCCAGACCTCGCGACCGAACGGCACGTCGCGCTCGCCCATGGACGGGTCCTTGGGGTGGTTGGCGAAATGCAGGGTTTCGTGGTGGCCCTCGGGCAGGTTGGTGAGCACCAGCCGGACCGGGTCGAGCACCGCCATCCGCCGCGGTGCGCTGGCGTCCAGCACCTCGCGCACGCAGCCCTCGAGAATGCCATAGTCGATGGTCGAATCCTGCTTGCTGATGCCGACCCGGCGCGCGAACAGGCGCAATGCCTCGGGCGGAAAGCCGCGCCGGCGGATGCCCATCAGGGTCGGCAGGCGCGGGTCGTCCCAGCCATCGACCAGGCGGTCCTTGACCATGGCGACCAGCTTGCGCTTGCTCATCACGGTGTAGTTCAGATTGAGCCGGGAAAACTCGATCTGGCGCGGCACGCTGGCCTGATTGGGCAGACCTCGTTCGATCAGTGGAGCCAGCAGCGCGGGGTGATCGGCCAGGCCGACTTCCCGCACGCACCAGTCGTACAGGGGCCGGCGCTCTTCGAACTCCAGCGTGCACAGCGAATGCGTGATGCCCTCGATGGCGTCCGACAGCGAGTGCGCGAAGTCGTACATCGGATAGATGCACCAGGCGTCGCCGGTGTTCTGGTGCGACACCTTCTTGATGCGATACAGCGGCGGGTCGCGCAGGGTCATGTTGCCCGAGGCCATGTCGATCCTGGCGCGCAGGGTGCGCGCGCCATCGGCAAATTCGCCCGCCCGCATGCGTCGGAACAGATCGAGATTGTGTTCGGGCGAGCGGTCGCGGAACGGCGAATTGCGGCCCGGCTCGGTCAGCGTGCCGCGGTATTCGCGGACCTGATCGGCGGTCAGATCGCAGACGAAGGCCTTGCCGTCGGCGATCAGCTTTTCGGCCGCCAGATAGAACACGCCGAAATAATCCGAGGCGTGGCGCAGCTCGGCCCATTCGAAGCCCAGCCAACGGACATCGTCCTGGATGGCAGCGACGTATTCGGGGTCTTCCTTGGCCGGATTGGTGTCGTCGAAGCGCAGCGTGCAGGCGCCGGAAAACTCTTCGGCGATACCGAAATTCAGACAGATCGACTTGGCGTGGCCCAGGTGCAGATAGCCATTGGGCTCGGGCGGAAACCGGGTGCGGATGGCCGTGTGCTTGCCGCTGGCCAGGTCGGCGCGGACGATTTGGCGGATGAAGTCGCTGGGCACAGGCTCGGTCATGGTGTGGGTCGATGGTAAAACCGCAAGTTTAGCCGACCGGTGAAGCCTGCCGGCGCTCCCTGAGCGCAGAATCGGCGAATCCACCTGTCCGGTTATCGCCGGCAGGGCCAAGTCAGGTGATTCGCCCATGCCGGTGGGTCGGGGTATGCTGGGGTCGTCGCGCCGAGCGATTCGGTGCTGGCGGCGGATACCGGCGATGGATGCCCGGGCACTGATCAGCGAGGTGGGCGATGCGCGTTGTATACGAGGCTGAAAATCTGGTGGACGCCCACCTCGTGCGCGGCGTGCTGGAGCAGGCCGGGATTCCGGTCTGGGTGCGCGGCGAGTACCTCACCGGCGCCATGGGCGAACTGCCGGTCATGGGCCTGGTCGCCGTGTGCGTTCCCGAATCGGCCTTTGCGCAGGCGCGCCCGCTGGTTGAGGAGTTGGCCGACGAGCTGGCCCGACCCGTGGCATCGGCGGACCCCCAGGATGAGCCCGGTGGTTTCGGGGATCATTCGCTCGCCTGAGGCCACGGTCTCGCCGACCGGGCCGCAGCGGACGACCGCGCGGCGCCAGCGGGCAGACGTTGCTCGACGCCGTGCAATCGACATGGCTGCCAGCCGGGCCATTGTGCTCCTGGGTGCCAGCTGGTTGACCTCGCTGTTGGTTTTGATCGCGCTGATCGGTCCGGTGCTGGCGACTGCGGCAGAGCCCGGGTTTTCGCTGGTCACCAGACCGCCCGGCGCTACGCCTGAGCAGGTGGCGCGGGAGCTGCCGGATGGCGAGGCAACGTTGCCGCCCGACGCCGCGCTGGCCTTGCCTGCGGCGCCGGGCATGCGGCGCTGGATCAGTCTGGCCCTGCCAGCCGCCGGGTTGGAGGGCGATCGGCCGGCCGCCGTGCTGTGGATGGAGCGGGTGCCGCTGGATGTCATCACCCTTCACCAGGAAACCGCCTCGGGCTGGATGTCGGAGAGCATCCGCGCGTTCGAGCGCGAGGCCGATGCGGCGCCTGGCCTGACCCATTCGGGCTTCGCCTTCCGCATTGTGCCGTCGGCGATCTCGTCGCGGGTCTTGCTGGAAGTGGAGACGGCGGCTGCGGTGCGGCTTTATCCGCGGGTTCTGGATCAGAAAGCATTCGACGCGCTCGAGCGCCGCAACGCGATGATCACGGCGGCGCTGTTCACCGGCCTGCTGCTGCTGGCGGTAAATGCCGGCATGATGTATTTCGCGCTGCGCGAGTCGAGCTATCGACGATATCTGTGGTTCGTGGTCGCGTTGGCGGCGCTGCTGGCGGCGTTGACCGGGCCGTTGTACCAGTTGCCCGGCCTGTCGCTGTTCAGCCAGGCAGGTGCCACCGGGATACTGGCGCTCGGCCATCTGCTGGTTGCTGCGTTGTTTTCCTTGCTGCGCGATTTCGCCTGCCTCGACCAGCGTGCCCGCCGCTGCGACCGCGTCCTGTCCTGGATGCCCTGGGTGTTTCTGGCGTCTGCCGGCGCCTGCATTGCCGGGCCCGAGCGCCTTACCGGGTCGTTGCAGACCATGTCCGCGGTGCTTTGGTCAGCCGCCGCGCTGTTGATGGCGATGATGGCGTTGGTCGCGGTGCGCCATCGACGGCCGATGGCGAAGCTGTTGCTGCCGGTGTGGCTGGTCATTGCCGTTGCCGGCAGTGCCCGCGCGCTGTGGGGTCTGGGCTTTCTGCCACAGGGGACTTACCTCAACCACGGCTTTCAGATCGCGCTGACCGTGGCAACGTTTGTGATGTCCATGGCGCTGACCGGGCGGGTGATCGAATTTCGCCGTCAGGGCGACAGCGTGCGCGAAGAGAAGGCGCGAACCGACGCCGATCTGCAGCTGGAAAAGGCGCGCCGACAGTTCAGCGATACGCTCCAGCTGACCCTGCGTTCGGCGCTGCCGGACGATCTGGAATGGGTGGCGTTCCGGCGTCTGCTCGATGCGTTGAAGCCGCTCATCCGGCAAACCGGCTCTGCGGTTTTCTCGCACGGCCACCACGGTCGCGATGTGCTGCTCAGCGAGCCGTTGTCGCTGAAGCTGGAGTATGCCGCCCTGTTCGAGGATCGGGGTGGTTCGATCCGCAATCTTGCGCGTGCCCGTCAGCCGGTGCAGGTCTCGTTGGCCACCGGAGCGAACGACGGCGAGCACAGCGGGCTGTTCGCGGTGGTGCCGTTGCCGGTGGTCAAGCCAAGCTGGGGCGTGGTCCTGATCGAGCGTGAGCCATTGGCGGAATTCAGTCAGGAGGAACTGAGCCTGATCGTCGCGTTCGCCAAGATTGCCTGTGCGGCGGTCGAAGAGGCCGGTCGATCGCTGGAGCTGGAGCGCAAGGCGGACGTGGATCCGCTGACCGGCGCGCTCAACCGGCGGGCGCTGGAGGCTCGGCTGGCCATGGAACTGATGCGCGCCGAGCGTGAGGCTCAGCCGCTTTCCCTGCTGTTCATGGACATCGACCACTTCAAGCAAATCAATGATCGGCATGGCCACCGATTCGGCGACGAATGCCTGCGCATCTTGGCCAGTGTCGTGCGCCGGGAAGCCGGCGTCGAGTGCGCGTTTGGCCGCTACGGCGGCGAGGAGTTCGTGGTGGTGCTGCCTGAGTTGCATGCCGATCGCGCCCGACCGATCGCCGAGCGGATCCGTGAGGCGCTGAGTCAGGAGTCGTTTCTGGCCAATGGCGTGCCGGTGGCGATGAGCGTGAGCATCGGGGTGGCGGCACGTCACGCCGGGGAAACCGACGGCAATGCGTTGCTGGAGCGCGCGGATAAGGCGCTGTATGCCGCCAAGAAGGCCGGCCGGAACCGGGTGCACATGGCGCCGAGCCACGCGACATTCGCCGGCGCCGATGCGCCGCCGCGGTTCCTGTGAGTCGACCGCGCGCGGCACTGTGGGGCCTCATGGCTGGTGCGGCCTGTATCAGCACGGCGGCCCCGCTGGCGGCGGCTTCGGGCTTGCCGCCCAGCGTTTCAGCGTTCTGGCGCATGGCCTTCGGTGGCGCGATTCTGGCCGTGGCGCTGGTGGTGTCGGGTCGCTGGCGAACCGGCGGCTGGCGCGACTGGGCCTGGATGAGCGTGCCGGCTTTGGCGTTCGCCGCCGATCTGTGGCTCTGGCATCGCAGCATCGTCGCGGTGGGGCCGGGGCTGTCGACGCTGCTGGCCAACTTCCAGGTCTTCGTGATGGCCCTGGCCGGTTTCGTGTTTTTTCGCGAGCGACTGGGGCCGCGCTATCTCGCGGGTCTGGTGTTGGCCGCGGGAGGCCTGTGGTTGCTGCTGGGCCGCGATTGGGGCGGGCTGAGCGATGCCTACCGCCACGGCGTCTGGTTCGGGCTGGCCACGGGCCTGGCTTATGCCGTCTATCTGCTGTCGTTCCGGCAGGTGCAGCGGCGGCATTCTTCACTGCCGACCATTCAATTGCTGGCCATCGCCTCGCTCTTGTGCGCGCCGATGCTGGGCATGGCGGGCCTTGCCGAAGGCCGCTCGTTTGTCATCCCGACGCTTCACGCACTGGCCGCGCTGCTGGCCCTGGCGGTGCTGGCGCAGTGTCTGGGCTGGTGGCTGATCGCCAGCGCCATGCCGCGACTTTCGGCATCTGCGGTCGGCCTTGGCCTGCTGCTTCAGCCGCTGCTGGCTTTCCTCCAGGATGTGCTGCTGTTCGGTCGCCCGACCCTGCCGATCGAATGGCTGGGCCTGAGCCTGGCGCTGATCGGCATCTTCTTCGGAACCCGGGCATCGGCAGCCGCCGCGCCGGTCGCCGCGACCGATGGCCCAGCCCAGACCCACCCGGCCGCGGCTGTCGAAGCGCGCCCGGAGCGTCGGCCGCCGAGCGACGAATGAACTCCCGCAGGCGCGACGTTGCCGGGTGTCGATACCGCAAACCCAGAACATGAAGCGAACCCCGGACTTCGCCTGATCTGCACGGCCGTGGGCTTACAATTGCGACATGAAAGAGTTGCGACGTGCGGTACTGGTGTGCTGATGCATTCTGTTTGGAACTCAAGCGATGGGTTTGATTTTGATTTGATTCGGTGTGCTCTTGCTCTTGGCTCTGAAACCCCCTTTCGTCTCGCACCGAGCAGCGGAGCCGGACTCGGGGGAAAGGCGCCC
>JAXMJH010000111.1:0-10146 GCA_034376725.1 Lysobacteraceae bacterium
GTCGCGGTGGCGGCTGCTGCGGAACCGGTTGCGGCGGCGTCTCGGCGCGCTGCGGGCGGGGCTCGGGGCGCGGCTGCGGCGGCGGTGCCGCCGCAGTGACATCCTGTTGCGCAGCCGCCGGGCGCGGCGGCAGGGCGCCGGCATCGGTCACCAGTACCGCTTCGATCGGATCACCGGCCACCGACAGTGGCGCGCTGGTGCGCGTCCACCACAGCCCGCCGATCATCACCAGCAACGCCAGCACATGGAAGGCCAGCGCATACAGCAACGCCCGAAAGGTGTCGGCCGGGGTTTCGCGCATCGCCTTAGCGCGCGTCCTTGGTCGGCTGGCTGACCATGCCGACGCGCGGCACTCCAGCCTGCTGCAACAAGGTCATCGCCTGATACACGGTGCCGTAATCGACCGAGGCGTCGGCCCGGATGAACACCGGCGTGGTCGGATTCTGGCCTATGAAAGCCCGCACCTTGGCCTCCAGCAGCCCGGCTTCGATCTGTTCAGGCTCGGCATCGCGCAGCGTGAGAAACAGCCGGCCGTCGGCCGCGACATCGACCATCACCGGCTCGTCCTTCTGCTGCTCCAGCGGCTTGGCATCGGACTGCGGAAGCTCGATGTCCACGCCCAGATTGAGCAGCGGCGCCGTGACCATGAAGATGATCAACAGCACCAGCATCACGTCGATGTACGGCACGACGTTGATCTCGTTCTTGAGCTTCAGGCGCTTTCTGAGGCGGATCGACATGGCGGTTGACTACTTGTGGGGGGGCTTGGAGCTGGGAATGGGGAATGGGGAATGGGGAATCGACTGGTGGAACCTGCAAAATCGTAGTCCCGTCGGGCGCAAGCATTCCCGATTCCCGATTCCCGAATCCCGATCCCCGGCCTCAATCCAGATGCGCCTGTCGCTGAAGGATCGAGCTGAATTCTTCGGCGAAGGCTTCATAGCGCACGCTGATGCGCTCGACCTTGGTGGCGAAACGGTTGTAGGCCCAGACTGCCGGGATGGCGGCGAACAGGCCCATGGCGGTGGCGATCAGCGCCTCGGAGATGCCGGGAGCGACGGTGGCGATGGTCGCCTCCTTCATGCTGGCCAGGCTCTGGAAGCTGATCATGATGCCCCATACCGTGCCGAACAGGCCGACATAGGGGCTGATCGAGCCGACGCTGGCGAGAAATTCGAGATTGTGTTCAAGGTCGTCGATCTCGCGCGCGGCGTGGGCGCGCATCGCCCGCTGCGCGCCTTCGAGCTGGGTGCGCGAATCGACGCCGCGCTTCTCGCGCAGCCGTCCGAATTCGGTGAAGCCGGCCTCGAATATCGACTCCAGTCCACGGACATCGCGATTGCGGTCGCTGGCCTCCTGGTAGAGCTTGTTGAGATCGATGCCCGACCAGAACCGGTCCTCGAAGTTCTCCGACTCCTCCAGCGCCGTGCTCAGCACCTTCTGCTTGCGGAAGATGATGGTCCACGACGCCACCGAGGCGAACACCAGAAGCAGCATGACCGCCTTGACCGGCAGGCTGGCCTCCATGATCAGGTGCCAGTAGTTCAGGCCCTGCCCGGCTTGCGGAATGACTGTGACGGCGCCGGTTTCGGCCAGCGGGACGACAGCCCCGGCGGCCTGGGTCAGCACCGGCAGCAACATCAGGGAAACGCTCATTCAACACTCTCCGTGGTGGTCAGGGCCGAGAGCAGCGGCTCGGGCAGGGGTGCGGTCGAAAATCACTGGCGGCCACGCACGCCGCGCGCACCTGCGCTTCCAGCAGCAGGGTGGCGCCGTTGTGGATGGCCTGGGTCATGACGAGGCTTGCCCGTCGGCATTCCAGCAGGCCGACGCTGACTGTAAGCTGATCGTCGAGCCGGGCAGGCTTGTGGAAGTCGATCTGCATCGAGCGCACCACCAGCACGCGGTCGAAATCGTCGCGCATCTGCTGCTGGTGAACGCCCAGCGCGCGCAGCCATTCGGTTCGCGCGCGCTCCAGGAAACGCAGATAGCTGGCGTGGTACACCACGCCGCCGGCGTCGGTGTCCTCCCAGTAAACCCGCGCCGGCCAGGCAAACGCGAAACCGCTGCGGTTCACCCGGCCGCCTCCTCGAAAAGGTCCGGCGCGCCCGGCCGCGTGGGCGGCTTCAGGCCCAGATGCAGCCAGGCCTTGCGGGTCACCATGCGTCCGCGCGCGGTGCGGATCATGTAGCCCTGCTGGATCAGGAACGGCTCCAGCACATCCTCGATGGTGCCCCGGTCTTCGCCGATGGCGGCCGCCAGGGACTCCACGCCCACCGGCCCGCCCTCGAAATTCTCGATGATCACGCCCAGCAGCCGGCGGTCGAGATCGTCGAAACCCTCTGCATCGACCTTTACCAGCGCCATGGCGGCGTGGGCGACATCCAGGGTGATGGTGCCGTCGGCCTTGACCTGGGCGAAATCCCGCGCCCGGCGCAACAGCCGGTTGGCGATGCGCGGAGTGCCGCGCGAGCGCCGGGCAATCTCGGCCGCGCCCTTCGGGTCGCAGGCGATATCGAGAATCCGCGACGAGCGCCGGACGATGGCGGTCAACTCCTCCGGCGAATAGAACTCCAGCCGCTGGACGATGCCGAAGCGGTCGCGCAGCGGGCTGGTCAGCAGCCCGGCCCGCGTGGTGGCGCCGATCAGGGTGAACGGCGGCAGGTCGAGCTTGATCGACCGCGCGGCCGGTCCCTCGCCGATCATGATGTCGATCTGATAATCCTCCATGGCCGGATAGAGGATTTCCTCGACCACCGGCGACAACCGGTGGATTTCATCGACGAACAACACATCGTGGGGTTGCAGATTGGTCAGCAGCGCGGCCAGATCGCCGGCCCGCTCGATCACCGGCCCCGACGTCTGGCGCATGTTGACGCCCAGCTCGTTGGCGATCACATGCGACAGCGTGGTCTTGCCGAGCCCCGGCGGGCCGAAGATCAGCACATGATCCATCGCCTCGCCGCGTCGCTTGGCGGCCTCGATGTAGATCTGCATCTGCTCGCGCACCGCCGCCTGGCCAAGATATTCATCCAGCCGACGCGGCCGGATCGACGCCTCGAGGCGGGCATCGTCGGGCTCTTCTTCGGGAGAGATCAGGCGGGAGGTCATTTGAAGCCGGGAATGGGGAATGGGGAATGGGGAATGGGGAATGGGGAATGGGAAGCCGGTGCGGGTCGCGCCTTCGTATCGGATCAGCTTCGCCCTGTCTCCATGCGCCGTTAGTGTAGAGGCTGCCGACCGGCCCCGCACTTTTGCCGGCAACCCCGGCAATGGGCCAACCGGCCGGGCGCGCGGCCAGGGTGCGGCACGATCAGGTCACCTCCGCGCCGAAGGCGCTTCGCGTTGAGAACGATCAGGACAGATCGGCGGATCATGCATCGCGTTTCGTCCGGGCGATTGTGCGAGGTCGGAAATGGCGGTCGCGGGCGTGGCCCGCTCCTACAGAGAGTGCGCTGTTCAAGCGCCAGCCTGGTGCAGCATCCCGACCGCCTCGACCACGCCGACCGCCCCGACTCCCGACTCCCGACTCCCCATTCCCCATTCCCCATTCCCGGCTCCCCAGCCCCCCCAGCTCTCACGTCCGCAGCGCGGATTTGAGGGCCTTGCGGATGATGGCTTCGGCGTCGTCGCCGTCGGCCTTGACCTTTTCCGCCAGGCGGGCGGCTTCGGCGGGCTTGTAACCCAGCTGCTGGAGCGCGGCGAGGGCTTCGGTGATCGGGTCGGAGGGCACCGGGCCGGCGGTGCCGGCGAGCACGGCGGCTTCTCCGAGGGCGCTGGCCCGGTCGCGCAGCTCCACCACCATGCGCTCGGCGGTCTTCTTGCCGATGCCGGGGATGCGGGTCAGCGCGGTCACGTCGCCCGACTGCACCAACCGGGCGAAGTCGTCGACGCTGACGCCGGACAGCACCGCCAGGGCAATCCTGGCGCCGATACCGGTCACTTTCTGGACATCGCGGAACAGTCGGCGCTCGGATTCCTTGAGAAACCCGTACAGCGAGACCGAGTCCTCCTTCTGCGCGTAGTGGGTGTAGAGGCTGACTTCGCGACCGGTCTCGGGCAGGTCGTAGAAGGTGCTCATCGGCGCTTCCAGCTCGTAGCCGACGCCATGCACGTCGATCACCAGCCAGGGCGGCTGCTTGTGAATGAGGGTGCCTCTGAGTCGTCCGATCATGGCAGGGCCGAGGTGGGTGGTGTGAGATGCAGCATGAAAAATAGCCGATCGCGGCCATCTGCGGGCCGGTTCTGCGCGCGCAACTTGGTCAGCCGCCGGCTGGCCACCGCCCCGATGCAGTTCGGGTTGTCGAATCGGCGCCGCGCATCGGTCGCCGGGCATTCGATGTGCACGCCCCGCTCAGCGCCGACCGCGCCGGCGCAGCAGGGCCGAGGCCACGGTGCCGGTGCGTTCGGCCAGGGTCCGCGAATGGGCGTGGGTGATCGCCACCGCCAGCGCATCGGCCGCATCGGCCTGCAGTTTCCCGGTCAGACCCAACAGCACGCCGACCATGTGCTGAACCTGCGCCTTGTCGGCCACGCCGCGACCAACCACCGCGTTCTTGATCTGCATCGGCGAGTATTCCAGCACCGGAATGTCGTGCGCCACCACCGCGCAGATGGCCGCACCGCGTGCCTGGCCGAGCTTCAGCGCCGAGTCCGGATTCTTGGCCAGAAACACCCGCTCGATCGCCATCTCGTCCGGTCGCCATATCTCGATCAGCGCCTGGATGCCATCGAAGATCGCCTTGAGCCGACGCGGGAAGTCATCGTCGCCGCCGACATGCAAGGCGGCGTGGTGCAGATGCCGGCACTGGCCCTGTCCATCCGCCTCGACGATCCCGATGCCGGTGCGTACCGAGCCGGGATCGATGCCCAGGATGCGCACGCAGGACGTCGCGGGCTTGCCGGTCGGGTTTCGGGATTCGCCTTGGGTCACAGCGCGGCGGCGTGGTCGTGCGCGGTCGAAACCGCCCTGCGCACGCCTGATGTCGAAGCGCGGAAGCAAATTTCGCTGGCATCGAACCCCGCAACTCGGCCAAGCGTAACGAAGCCGCAGGCCGCCATGCGGCGGTCGCTGAGCCGTGCCCGGATGCCGATGCCCGGCTTCACTCGTAGGCGCCCTCGCCCAGCTCGGCGTTGGAGTAGACCTCCTGCACGTCGTCGATGTCCTCCAGCCAGTCCAGCAGCTTGGCGACCGACTTGGCGGTGTCGCCCTCCACGGCGATGGTGTTGTCGGCGCGCATGGTCACCTCGGCTTCGTCCGGCGAGAGGCCGGCGGCCTGCATCGCGGCCTTGACCTGTTCGAATGCGTCCGGCGCGCAAAGCACATCCATCGAACCGTCATCGGGATACGCCACCACATCGTCGGCGCCGGCCTCGATGGCGGCCTCGGTGATGCGCTCTTCATCGCTGCCCGGCGCATAGCTGAGCACACCCAGCTTCTTGAACATGAAGGCGACCGAGCCGTCAGTCCCCAGGTTGCCGCCGAACTTGCTGAACGCGTGGCGCACATCCGACACCGTGCGGTTGCGGTTGTCGGTCATGGTGTCGACGATCACCGCCACGCCGCCGGGCGCATAGCCCTCGAAGCGGATTTCCTCGTAGTTCACGCCCTCCAGCTCGCCGGTGGCCTTCTTGATGGCGCGCTCGATGTTGTCCTTGTTCATGTTCGCGGTCAGGCCCTTGTCCACCGCCAGGCGCAGCCGCGGGTTGGTCGCCGGATCGCCGCCGCCCATGCGCGCGGCCACGCTGATTTCGCGAATGATCTTGGTGAATACCTTGCCGCGCTTGGAATCCTGCGCGTTCTTGCGGTGCTGGATATTGGCCCATTTGGAGTGACCGGCCATGCAGTTGCGTTCCGTGGTTATGAGGATCGCCACATGATACCCGTTGCCTCCGGCGACAGGCAGGCCCGCGCCCCCGGCGTCAGCACCCTGCGGACGCCGTAAAGCCTGAGAAGGCGACGGCAAGGGCCGCGTCAGGCTTCGGCAGCGGCGAAGCGCCCGTCGGAAAGGAATTGCCGGGTCTGCCGGGCCGCATCGGCGGAGATCAGCAAACCGCTGTGACTGGCGGCGACGGTGCAGTGGTCGGCGAGGCCGGGGATGCGGGTTTCGGCGACTGCGACGGTGCCGTCGTGTGGTCCGTCGAATGCCCCGAACACCCGGCCCAGACCCACACCGAGACGGCCGGCGATCACGCCGACTTCGCGGCCTTCGGGGACGCATTCCAGGCCGTCGGCCAGCAGGTGCGAGTAATGGCCCAGCAGTCGGCGCAGGCCCGATTTTGCGGCCATCGCGGCGGCGGCCTGACTGCCCGCCAGCGGCGAACCCAGGCAGACCACGCGCCCGGTCGGCAGTTCGGGCGATTTGCGCAGCGTTTCCACCGCCAGCATGCCGCCCAGGCTGTGTCCGACCAGGTGCGGCGGCGTGGGACACTCACCAATGAAATCGGCCAGGCTTTCGAGCGCCGGCTTCTGGCTGCGGGAAATGCTGGCGTAATCGAACCGGCGGCACTCGTAGCCGGACTTCCGCAGTTGCGCGCCGAGCCGGCCCAGGGTCCAGGCGCGCAACCACAGGCCGTGAATCAGGATAACGATCGGGTTCATCCGTGGCTCCGTGGACATGGCGACATTCTGGCAGTGTCTGGCTGAGCGACAGCCTGCCGGGCGCGACGGATACCACTTGACCCGCCGATGTCCAGCGAAATCCGCAGCTGCGGATGCGTCTGGCGCCGCGTGGCGCGGCCCATGCCGGCGGCCGTGCTACCCGGAGTCATCCCTCGCGGAATGAACCCCGCAGGGATGAAACACGTCGATGCTTCCGAGTGGCGCTCCCGTCAATCGACCACGGTTCGCACGTGCAGTTCCTTCAGCTGTGCCTCGGTGACCGGCGACGGAGCATCGGTCATCAGGCATTGCGCGCTGGTGGTCTTGGGGAACGCGATCACGTCGCGGATCGAGTCGGTGCCGGCCAGCAGGGCGGCAATGCGGTCGATGCCGAAGGCGATGCCGCCGTGCGGCGGGGCGCCCATGCGCAATGCGTCGAGCAGGAAGCCGAATTTGGCGCGCGCTTCCTCGGCGCCGATGCCGAGCAGTTCGAACACCGCGCTCTGCATGTCCGGCCGGTGGATACGGATCGAGCCACCGCCGATCTCGTTGCCGTTGAGCACCATGTCGTAACCCCGGCTGACGGCATCATGGGCATTGGCGCGCAGCTCGGCCTCGTCGTCGACGGCGGGCGCGGTGAACGGATGATGCAGGGCGACGAAACGACCGGCCTCGGAGTCGAATTCGAACATCGGGAAATCGGTGACCCACAGCGGCCGCCAGGCGTCTTCCACCCGGCCCAGATCCTGACCGAGTTTCAGGCGCAGCGCGCCCATGAAGTCGCACACGGTCTTGAACGGGCCGGCGCCGAACAGCACGATGTCGCCGGCTTCGGCCTGTACTGCGGCCAGCACGTTGGCCAGGGTGGCGTCGTCGAGGAACTTCGCGATCGGCGAGTTGATGCCTTCCCGGCCGTTGGCGGGGTCGTCCACCTTCATCCAGGCCAGGCCCTTGGCGCCGTACTTGCCGGCATGCGCGGCGTAATCGTCGATCTGCTTGCGGCTCAGGCCGGCGCCGCCCGGCACGCGCAGCGCGGCGACCCGGCCGCCCTCGGCGTTGGCCCAGTCGGCGAACACCTTGAATTCGCAACCGGCGACGTGGCTGGCGATATCGACCAACTCCAGGTCGATGCGCAGATCGGGCTTGTCCGAGCCGTAGCGCCGCATGGCCTCGTTCCAGGTCATGCGCGGGAACGGATCGGCCAGCTCGACGCCCTGCACTTCGCGCAGCACATGGCGCAGCATCGCCTCGACGAAATCCTGCACGTCGCGCTCTGCCACGAAGGCGAACTCCATGTCGAGCTGGGTGAACTCGGGCTGGCGGTCGGCGCGCAGGTCTTCATCGCGGAAGCAACGGGCAATCTGATAGTAGCGATCGAATCCGGCCATCATCAGCAGTTGCTTGAACAACTGCGGCGACTGCGGCAGCGCGAAAAACTCGCCGCCATGCACCCGCGAGGGCACCAGATAATCGCGTGCGCCCTCCGGGGTGGCCTTGGTGAGAATCGGGGTTTCGATATCCTGGAAGCCGGCGGCATCCAGATAGCGGCGCAGCGCCGATACCAGCGCGCCGCGCTTGCGCATCATGGTCTGCATCTGCGGGCGGCGCAGGTCGAGGTGCCGATACTTCAGGCGCAGCTCTTCGGCTGGATTCTCGTGAAAGTGGAACGGCAGGTCGCGCGCCTTGTTGAGCAGCTCGATCCGGCCGGCGACCAGCTCCACCTTGCCGCTGCGCAGCCTGTCGTTGACGCTGTGCCGGGCGCGCACCACGCCGGTGATCCGCAGGCAGTCCTCGTAGCCCACCTCGGCCGCGCTGGCGTAGGCGTCGTCGCCCGGCTCGGCGACCACCTGAACGATGCCCTCGTGGTCGCGAAGGTCGATGAAACAGACGCCGCCGAGATTGCGGGCAACGTCGGCCCAGCCGCACAGGGTGACGGTCTGGCCGATCAGGCGCTCGTCGATGAGGCCACAGTAATGGGTGCGCATGAAAGCTCCGGGCTGGATTCCGGCAACCGCGCCGGATAGCCCACTAGTTTAACGCGCGCGCCGTGGCGATGGCCTGCCGTTGGCCTGCCGTTGGCTTGCCGTTGGCTTGCCGACGGCTTACTCGTGTCGGCGGCTCACTCGTGGCCCCACGGCGCCGGCGGCGGCGCGACCGGCGCGCTCAGGTCGAACTCGACCTGGAACAGGCGCCCATTGGGCCGCGACAGTTCGTACAGAAAGCGCTCGCCCGGCTCCACTTCCATCGCCCAGGTGTTGGTCACCGACGCCTCATAGCCCAGGCGCTCGAACATCTCGATGGAGTACGCGTCGACCGGAAACGCCTGACGGACCTCGGTGCCCGGGGCGGCTGTGTCGCCGCCATAAAGCGTCAGCTCATCGTCGCTGCCGTCGGCATGGCGATGGTCGTGCTTCAGGCGCAGCCCGTCGGCGGTGCGGGTCAGCACCCAGGTGCGCGAACGGTCATCGCCGACGTGAAAGGGGATCTTGATCTCGGCGCTGCCGCATTCGCGCACGTGCATGATCAGCGGCTTTCCGGCGAATGCGTTGTCGGGCTGTGGCGGCTCATCGGCGAGAATGCGCCCGGCGAATGCCTGGCCGCAGTGGCTGGCCAACCGGGCCAGGAAAACATCGACCGCCGCGACCTCATGCCGGGTCTGTGGTGTGGTGGTTTCTGTCGAGTCCGCCGACGGCGGCGCGGTCGGCCCGCACGCGGTCAGCGAGAGAGCCAGCAGCAGGCTGCCGGCAGCGAAAGTGGATCGGAGCGAAAGGGTTTTCATGCCAGCACCTTAGCCCTGCCGACAGGTGCCGGCAATGCCGGCCGATCCGTCACCGGCAGACCGGAGCTGTGCGCAAGCGCGGCGAGCCGCAATCGGCGAGCGTCTTCGCAATAGCGGCCGACGCGCGATCAGCGAACCGCAGGCAGCGGATCAGCCGGCGCTGGGCGTCGACGCAGGGGATGCGGCGGGCTTGGCTTCCGGCTTGGCGACGGCTGGAGATTCCTTCTTCGTCGCATCGGCTTTGCCGGCATCGGGCTTGGCACCGTCGGCCTTGCCCGCCGGGTCGGCCTTGGCCGCACCGCCTTCGCCGCCGGAATCGCCGGCCAGGTTGCGCTTCTTCTCGCCATCGCGCTTGAAATCGGTCTCGTACCAGCCGCTGCCGGCCAACCGGAAGGCGGGCGCGGTGAGCTGGCGGCGAATCTGGGCTGCGTCACAGGCGGGGCATTCTGTGGGATCAGCATCGGCGAGCCGCTGCAGTCGCTCGAAGGAGTGGCCGCAGGCGGTGCATTCAAAGGCGTAGATCGGCATGGCAGAAAGAAACCGGAACGGGACCGAGGGCAATGTGGGGCATGAACGGCCGTGTTTCAAGATTGCTGAACGGTTGCCGACGACCGGATGCCAGCCCCAGTCTTTTCCAATTCAGGTATGAGCCTGGAGCGGGCGTGTTTTGGCTCGCACCGAGTCGATGGTGGATAGGATCTGCGAGTGTAGTCGGTGTGGTCTGGCAGTTGGCGTTTTGGATCAGGCGGAACGTCGCTTTGCCGGT